>CAZNBA010000005.1:0-52762 GCA_964571395.1 uncultured Muribaculaceae bacterium | reverse complement strand
CGGAAGGTCTGGAAGAAGGTATGGCAAAAGGCAAAGCAGAGGAAAAACTTGCAGTGGCAAAGGCTATGAAAATAGATGGCCTTTCTTTAGAAGTGATTTCAAAATATACAAACCTTTCTATTAAGGAGATAGAAAAATTGTAATTATATTATATCACAACAATGGAATACAAGAGCATAGGAGCATTAAAGGAGGAATTTCAAAAGATACTTGACCTGGCAAAAGCGGAGCACCTGCAAAACCCTGTGTTTATGCTTAAATTTCAATACTCCACCTGTTTTTTCAATTGCTCCGTGCTCCTATTTCAGGACGGGACAGTTAGAATACAATAAGAGGATGGCTAAAACTTTTAGTCACCCTCTTTTGAGGTACCCAGCAGAATCGAACTGCTGTACACGGTTTTGCAGACCGTTGCCTAACCACTCGGCCAGGGTACCGGATTGGGAGTGCAAATATAGCACTTTTTATTTATTTTTAAAATAATATGCTGTTATTGCTCCGATATTCTATAATTTATCGAAATCTACATCGGAAAAGTTTTTCTCCTCTGTTGTAGCCGGCACTATTTGCTTAGGTTCGGCAGGAGCGGCAGCGGTCTCCTCTGTTTCGGTGGAATTGGGCGTATAGATTCTTTCTGTAACAGGACATTTATCCTTTATGAATTTTATAACCTCTTCTAAACCTTCGGTAAATTTTATGAAATCCTCTTTGTAAAGGAAGATTTTATGTTTATCATAAACAAATCTGCCGTCTTTTTCTATCCTTCTTTTGCTTTCTGTAATTGTAAGGTAATAATCGTTGCTTTTTGTAGCTTTTACATCAAAAAAGTAGGTTCTTTTACCTGCTCTTACAGGTTTTGAGAAAACATCATCACCATTGCGTTCTTGCGCACCCGCGTTGTCTAAATCTTCTAAATACATAATTATTGAATTATTTTTTAAAATCTTTTACAAAGATAAAATTTTTTTGTTGGTAAAAATCTATATTTGTAAATATTTTCAAAAAGAATGATATGCTTAGCAGAAGATTGATAAGAATTAAGGTCTTTAAAATTTTATTCAGTAAGACCATAACGGGAGGAGATTCCCTAATACAGGCTGAAAAAGAGTTGATTGACTCATGTGATAAAACAGTAGACCTGTACTGTATGTTATTGAGATTGCCTGTGGCGCTCAAAAAAATTGCTGAGGAAAAAATGGAACAGGGAATGAGAAAATTTCATCCTACTCCTCAGGAGGCCAATCCCAATAAAAAATTTATTAACAACAGGGTAATTTCCTTAATTGAAAATGAACTTGAGTTTAATAAGAAATGTGATAAAAAAGGACTCACTTGGGTGGATTCCAAAGATTTTTTGAAGGAATTTTATAAAAATCTTGTGACAAAACAATATTTTATAGACTATATGGAGAGTGATTCCGACACTATGGAAGAGGATAAAAAGTTTATTAGAAAATTTTTTGAAGAGGAGATTGATGATAATGACAATCTCGATGTAACTATTGAGGAGATGAGTCTGTATTGGAGAGATGATACAGGATATGTTGCCAATATGATCTTGAATAATCTTTCTGAGATAGTAAAGTTGGGGAGGATAAAGATACCCTCTACCTTTATTAAGGAGGATGACAGAGATTTTGCAAGGAAACTTCTGACAAAATCCATGGTAAATTATGATGAATATGCTGAGATTGTAGCCAAGTATATTCCCAACTGGGATATTGAAAGACTGGTTGCAACCGATCTGGCTCTTATTGTTATGGGTATAGCAGAGGCGGTTACCTTTGATTCTATACCATTAAAGGTTACGATTAATGAGTATGTTGAGATATCCAAGTTTTACAGCACTCCCAACAGCAAGGTTTTTGTTAACGGTTTGCTCGATAAAATCCTTCAACAGATGGTGAAAGAGGAAAAGGTTGTAAAAAATGGCAGGGGTCTTGTAGGTGGTTTCGGCGAAAACAAATAATTTATTAAATTTGCACATAATTAATTTTAAATGAGATGAAATATTTAACTATTCTTCAGCAGCAGGCTGCTGGCCAGGGTAACTGGAGTTTTCTTATAATGATGGTGTTAATTTTTGTTGTGATGTGGTTCTTCCTTATCAGACCGCAACAAAAAAAACAAAAGGAACTTGCCAGATTTAGAAATGAACTTAAAAAAGGCGACAAAGTGGTAACTGTTGGTGGTATTTACGGAGTAATTGCGGATCTGAAAGATAAATATATTATTATGGAGGTAGACAGCAATATCAAATTGCGTGTAGACAGGAACTGTATCGTTAAAGACGTTACGGATATTCCGGCCAAATAATGTATGCTGATAAAATTAAAACTATAATAAAAAAGGCAGGGAAGGATTGGTCTATAATGATCATCTCCCTGCTTTTGGCTACCTTTATGTGGTGTGTCCAGAATTTTGCAAAGGGATATTCCACCTATTTTAGTTATAAGGTGACAGTAAAGACTTATATGCCAGGACGTACGCAAAAGGCAGTTTCAAAGGATGTTATGGTAGTGAGGGGCAAGTCATCGGGGTACTATATATTGCAAAAGAGATATACCAACAAATCGGATGAGATTGAAATCTCCCTCGATCCCAAAATGATGAAGCCGATGCCCGGTATTACAGATGAGTTTTATGTTCGGTGTGATAATATTACGGATAAAGTACAGGAGGTTCTCGGTAATGATTTTCAGGTTGAATGGTTCACATCTGATACTCTTCGTTTTGTTTTACCGAAGCAATATAATAAAAAGGTGCCTGTGGCCGTAAACTCTTCTTTGCAGTTCAGATCTCAGTATATGCAACTTGGCGCTCTGTCGGTTAATCCTGATTCTGTGGTTGTGTTTGGTGAGAAGAGCACAATAGGTACAATCGATTCGGTTTATACTGAACTTATCGAGGGTAATGATATTACAGAACCTCGACAAGGTATTGTTTCTTTGGTTCCTGTGAAAAATGTCTCTTTTTCTCAAACAGATATAGCATATTCATTTATTGCTGTGAGATATGTGGAGAGTACTATCATGGTTCAGGTACATATAATTGATGTACCTGAAAATACGAAGGCCGTACCAATCCCTCATAATGTAAAAATAAGATATAGGGTGCAGAGCGAAAATAAAAAAATATACAGTCAATCTGATTTTAAAGTGATACTCAATTATAAAGAGTTGATCGGTTCAAAACGGAATGTTACGAAACCCCGTCTTGTCAAGGTACCTAAAGGGGTGATTTGGTTTGATATAGATCCTAAATTTATCGAATTTATTATTAATTGATATGAAAGTTCTCGCATGTACAGGCGGTATAGGCAGTGGTAAGACCTATATAAGTAAATTGTTTTTTCAGACTGGCATACCGGCCTATTTTTCCGATGACCGTACCAAAGAGCTATATGATTCCGATCAGGAACTGCTGTCTGGAATGAAAGAGCTTCTCGGGGAGGATATTATCTATGGAGGACAATTGCAGAGGCGTGTTGTCGCCGATAAAATATTTAGTAATCCTGCGTTGTTATTGAGTGTGGAAAAATTGGTACATCCTGCTGTTTTGAGGGATTTTTGCAGATGGATTGATGAGATACAGAGGAGTGGTTTTGCAGATAGCGGAGGTGAGGTAAAAATACCACCGTTTGTTATTTTTGAGTCGGCAATTATTCTCGAAAAGCCCCCTATACGTGCAATTGCAGATAAAGTTATGACTGTTTCAGCTCCAGTTGAGTTAAGATTGAAACGAATCATGGAACGTGACAAAGTGAATGAAATTGAAGCTCACAAAAGATTGGAAATACAGTGGAGCGATGCAAAAAGAGAGCTGCTTTCTGACTTTATTATTCGCAATGACGGTGTAACACCTTTGTTACCTCAGATTGAGACGGTCCTTTCTGAGATGAGAATTGGATAGTTATATATGAGGATATAATAAATTGAAATACAATAGATAAAACTTAATTGTTATATGGGATACGGACGTTGGATAACAGGTGCTTTAGGGTGGGTATTAGGAGGCCCTATAGGAGGTTTGATAGGATATTTTGTTGGCTCTCTTGCAGATGGTTCTATCTCCTCTTCAGTGGGCGGAAATGCCGGACAGCGTAACAGTTTTCTGATTTCGCTGCTTGTTCTTTCATCAGCAGTTATGCATGCAGATGGAAAAGTGATGAGATCTGAACTGGATTATGTCAAGGGCTTTATCAGGGCTAATTTTGGAGAGGAGGCTGTTGCCCAGGCTCTCTCAATTCTTAAGGAATTGTCCCAAAAGGAGGTGGATCTTCAGCAGGTATGTGCGCAAATAAAGGCATGTATGCAGATTTCTCAGCGATTACAACTTTTGCACTATCTTGTTGGAATATCTCAGGCAGACGGGGCGGTGAGTGGCAGTGAGTTGGAGATGCTTAGAAAAATAGCTCAGTATATGGGTATTTCTGAACGCGACAGCGAGTCGGTTCTTGCGATGTTCGGTAATAATATTGAGGATGCATACAAGGTTCTTGAGATAGATTCTTCCGTTACGGACGAAGAGGTAAAGAGGGCTTATAAGAGAATGGCCATGAAGCATCATCCTGATAGAGTTGCTACACTTGGCGCCGATGTGCGTTGCGCGGCTGAGGAGAAGTTCAAATCTATTGTTGCTGCATATGAAACAATAAAAAAAGAGAGGAATTTTGCTTAGACGCGTCAGAATAGTTAATTTTGAGCCGATTTGATTTAGATAAAACATATCTGTTCGATAGTGTTTTTCAATTATCGAGTTCTTAAATATATATGCTTTAAAATAGTTGAATAGTAAGTTATAACAGTATAAATAGTATGAAAACCGATTTAAAAAAAATTTTGTCAATAGGAGGGCAGCCGGGCTTGTATTTATATTTATCACAAGCGAGAAGCGGGGCCGTAGTTGAGTCGTTGATAACTAAGCGTAGAACATCATTCGGGCTTAATGCAAAAATAACCTCGATGGCTGATATTTCAATCTATACCGATTCTGGAGAGGTTAAGCTTAAGGAGGTATTTGAAAAGATGCATGCTACTCTCGGCGATGCCGAGGCACCATCGGGAAGAAGTGATGCAAAAGTGCTCAAAGAGTTGTTCGGGAAGGTAATTCCTGATTACGATCAGGATAGATTTTATGTTTCCCACATGAAGAAAGTGGTAGATTGGTATAATTTCTTAAAGCAGAATGCTTCATTGGATTTTATTGAAGATGAGGAGGCTAAAGAGGAGACTGTCGCCGAAGAATCAAAGTAATCCACTTTTGCGCTATGACAATAAAACTTATCAGTCTGGGCTGTTCTAAAAATCTTGTTGATTCGGAACACTTGCTTAAACAGATAGACTCTACCGGAATAACCATTGTCAAGGGTGATGAGCCTTATCCATCAAATTCGGCTCTTCCGTCATTGGATATTGTTGTTATTAACACTTGTGGTTTCATTAAGGATGCCAAGGAGGAGTCGATAAATACAATTCTTGAGGCTGTTGAGGCAAAAAAGCGTGGGCTTGTTCGTAAGATTGTCGTGTTTGGATGTCTATCGCAACGTTATAGGGAGGAACTTGAAAGAGAAATTCCTGAGGTGGATGCCTTTTTCGGCGCATTTGATATTAAGGCTGTTTTAAAATATGTCGGGGTACCTCCGAAAGAGGAACTTTGTTTGAGGAGATATTTGACTACCCCAAAACATTATGCCTTTCTTAAAATCTCCGAAGGGTGCGATAGGCGTTGCTCATATTGTGCGATTCCCTTTATTAGAGGAGGGCATATTTCTGTTCCAATAGAAGATTTGGTTGATGAGACTGCAGCACTTGCAAAGGGAGGCGTTAAAGAGCTTATTGTAATTGCGCAGGATACTACCTATTATGGTAAGGATCTGTATGGTAAGAGAATGCTCGGAGAGCTTTTAAAACGTCTTTGCAGAGTTGATGGGATAGAATGGATCAGAATTCATTACTCATATCCTGCCTCTTTCCCGAAGGATGTGATTAAGGTTATGGCATCTGAAAAGAAGATATGCAAGTACCTCGACATACCATTACAACATGCTTCAACAAAGATACTCAAAGCAATGCATCGTGGCATAGATGCGCAGAAAACACAAAGACTTATAGATAATTTAAGAAGCGCGATACCGGATATTGTTTTGCGTACGACAATGATAGTGGGCTTTCCTGGTGAGGACGCAGCTGAGTTTGGCAAATTGCTCTCTTTTGTAAAAAAGAATCGTTTTGAGCGATTGGGAGCCTTTACATACTCGGAAGAGGAGGGAACTTATGGAGCTTCTCATTATCGCGACAATGTGCGTGAAAGTACCAAAAGGAGGCGATATGATGCTCTCATGGAGCTCCAAAGCAGTATTTCGGCGGAGATAAACGCTCAACGTATCGGCGGTGTGGAGCAGGTTCTGATAGATTCTGTTTCATCCGGACTTTTTATAGCCAGAAGCAGAAAAGAAAGCCCCGATGTTGATGGAGAGATACATATTATTGTACCTAAAGGAATGAAAGAACCTCAAAAGTTGGTTGGAACTTTTGCTATGGTGCGAATTACAGGAGCGGATGAGTATGATATGGAGGCTGTGTTTGAGCAGTCAGAAAATTTTATTATTCAAAAGTAAAATGTTATGATAAGATTATCTAAATCAGTTGTCGGTTGCAGAGAAACGGAGGCTGTAGCCAATGTTATTGAAGGCTCCGGTTATCTTGGTATGGGCGAAACTGTTGGCCTTTTTGAGCAGGAGCTTGAACGATATGTGGGAGGAGGATATAAATGTATCTGCGTTAACAGCGGTACTGCTGCACTGCATCTTGCCGTTCAGTCCGTTACAAAGCCAGGAGATGAGATTCTCGTGCCCTCTCTTACTTTTGTCTCAACATATCAGGCCATCAAAGGTGCTGGATGTGTGCCTGTAAGTTGTGAGGTTAATCCATTCACTCTAACATTGGATCTTAAAGATGCCGAAAAGCGCATTACAAGAAAGACAAAGGCAATTTTGCCTGTCTATTATGCCAGTAACATAACCATGATTAATGAGTATCATGAGTTTGCCCGTAAACACGGTTTGCGCCTTATTGAGGATGCAGCTCATGCTTTTGGTTGTGTCAGTAGCGGTAGGAGGGTTGGTTCCTTTGGTGATATAGTTTGCTTTAGTTTCGACGGAATTAAAAATATAACCTCCGGTGAGGGAGGAGCCATATTTACCTCGGATCCTGATGTGATATCGGCAGTGAGCGATGCGCGTCTGCTTGGTATATGCAAGGATTCTGAAAAGAGGTATAAAGGGGAGAGAAGCTGGGTTTTCGAGGTAACCGGACAGGGTTACCGTTACCATATGAGCAATATATTTGCAGCAATAGGCAGGGTTCAACTCTCAAGATTCGATACTGAGTTTGCTCCTCGCAGAAAAGAGATAGCAAAACAGTATACCCGTTTACTCTCAGGTAATTCCAATGTACTGTTAATCAATATGGATTATGATACTATTGTACCTCATATCTTCCCGATACTGATTCTTAACGGTAAACGCGACAGACTTACCGAACTATTCGGGGAAAAAGAGATACAATGCGGCGTGCAATATCTTCCCAATCATCTTTTGAGTTACTTTAAGAGTGATTATTCGCTTCCGGTTACAGAGAAAATATATAGTGAGATAATCTCTATTCCCATGCATCCCGAACTCTCCGATTCGGATATTGAGTTGATATGTTCAGTAATTAATAGTTTATAGGATTTTAGCCTATAAATGGAGTTCCGATAGGTAATTATTATTATTTTTATTCGGATAATAGTTCTATATTTAAACTTTATTAAAAAAATCCTGTAGATAATGAAAGTTATTATTTTGGCTGGCGGTCTCGGTACACGTCTTTCCGAATATACGAAGCTCATACCCAAGCCAATGGTGGAGATTGGGAACAAACCTATTCTTTGGCATATCATGAATCATTATGCGAAGTATGGCTATAAAGAGTTTATTGTTGCTCTTGGCTACAAGGCTGAGGTTGTAAAGAACTATTTTCTTAGGTATTATGCACTTAACAGCGATTTTACCATAAGCCTGTCAGATGGAAATATAGATTATATAAATGAAAGACCGCGTGATTGGAAGGTATCTCTTGTTGATACCGGCTCTCTTACCATGACAGGAGGACGTATTTTACGTCTTAAGGAGTTGATCGGAAAGGAGGATTTTATGGTTACTTACGGAGATGCGGTTTCAAATGTGAATATTGCGGAGTTGGTAAAGTCCTATAAATCAGGTGGCAGAATAGCTATGGTTACGGCTGTGCATCCTACTGCCCGTTTTGGCGAATTGACCATCGATGATAATAATTTTGTGAGTGAGTTCAAAGAGAAACCACAGATTAATCAGGGATGGATAAATGGAGGCTTTTTTGTGTTGAATTATAAAGTGTTTGATTATATAAAGGAGGATTCGACAATCTTTGAGCGTGAACCTCTTGAACAACTTGCAAAAGAGGGTCAACTGATGACCTATAAGCACGAAGGCTTCTGGCAGTGTATGGATACGGTTCGCGATAGAGATAATCTGAATAAACTGTGGGAATCAGGCGATGCACCGTGGTTGAAATGAATTATGTAACGTAAGAGATACGTTATTATATATTGTTAAATAATTTAAACTTGTGAAACAGAACATGAATTTTATGTTCAAAATTTTTTAGTTTTATGAACAAACCTATTTTTTACGGAATTGCGCTGGTTTTTTTTGCCTTTTCCGCCCGGATGTCGGCGCAGACGGGTAAAGTGTTAAATCAGATAAAAACGACAGGTAATCAGGTAACAGGAGTTACTACAGATGGTAAAAATCTCTGGTATGCCGACAGAACAACAGATAAGATTTACTGTTGTGATAAGAGTACAGGCAAGGTTGTTCGCGTTATCGAATCTCCGGCCTATTGGCCAATGGGGCTTGCATGGGATGGTAAATATCTTTGGAATGCCGATCAGAGGGGCAGGACAGATAAGTCTGAAGACAGAGACGGTATGATCTTTAAAATTGACCCTAAGGACGGTACAATTTTGAAAACGCTTGTAGCTCCCTCAAAATCCCCTCGTGGAATTGCATGGGATGGCAAATATCTTTGGCTTGTGGATGACGGCATTGATAAGGTGATTCAGTTTAATCCGAATGACGGTACTACAATAAATTCTTTTGATTCACCCTCCGGCAATCCAAAAGGAATTGCATGGGACGGAGAATATCTTTGGATTTCTGATGACGGCACAGGTGAAATTTATATGGTTGATCCAAAAACGGGATATGTTATTGTCATAATGGATGCTCCTGGTAAATGTGTTCATGGTCTGGCTGTTGACGGTAATTCTGTCTGGGCAGCGGATTATGAGAATAATTGTATCTCGCAACTTCTTATCAAAGATAGAACTCCCTTTATAAGAAAGGATAAGAATCGCCATACTGTGGCATATACTCGCAGTACAACCTGTTTTGGCCCAGGCAATATAAAAACTCTCGATATTCATATTGCAATACCGGAGAACCGCGATAATCAGGAACTTGTAGGTGAAGTCAAATACAATATTAAGCCTACCCAAATTGTTACAGACAAATGGGGACAGAAGAGTGCCCTTTTCAGTTTTAAAGAGGTTAAGCCCGGTGAGAAGAAGACTGTAGTTATGACAACAACTGCAGATTTTTATACTGTAAGATATTTTCTCTATCCTCAATTCATGGGCAGTTTGGATCAGATACCTCAGGAGGTGAAGGAAAAATATCTTGTTGATGATGAAAAATACCAGATTAACAATCCTATAATTCAGAAAACTATAAAGGAGGTTGTCGGTAATGAGACAAATCCGTATTGGATTATCAGAAAACTGCATCAGTATCTTATAGGGCGTCTGCATTACGTTATGGATGGTTTTTGGGACACTGCACCGACTGTGCTTAAAAACGGACATGCATCATGTTCAGAATATTCTTTTGCTTATATTGCTCTTTGCAGAGCTGCCGGAATTCCTGCAAGGTATGTGGGTTCTGTATGGCGTAAAAATGGTGTTGATACCTATATGGATGATGTATACCATCGTTGGGTGGAGGTATATCTTCCAGGATATGGTTGGATTCCAACTGATCCGACACACGGAGATCGCGATTTACCGCGTGATCAGGCCTTCACTATCGGATTGACCAGAAATGTTGCACTTATAACTACACAATCAGGCGGTGGCTCGGAAACTTTGGAATGGGATTACAATGGTAGTGATTTTTACACGACTGATCCAAAAACCAATTTAAATACGACACATTTTGCAGATTGGGGTAAATAGGTTTAAGTTGAGATATAAAAAATGAGTCAGGCTTTTACTTGACTCATTTTTTATATCTCATTACCGGTGTACCTTTTATTGTAGCGATTCGCTTTCGCGATAGGGCTTGTTCAGATCCAAGTAATGGAAATTATGCTGACGCTGAGCTGCTCCCTCCGGTATCTTCATGTAATCGCCGTACATTTGGGGTAAATATGATTCATAACCTTTGAATCCCATAACAGTATGGCCTTCAAATTCGTATGGGGCAAAGTCGCAATTGACTGTTTTCTGTGTGACACCCTTGAGGCCATCTGTATAGTCGGCAGCAAGAGGGCTAGAATCAAAGTCGTATTTTAACAGGAGTTTGCGGATAGCTCTCTGAATACCTTTCATTGTAAAACAGTGTTGAATGAGCAGAGGAACCCAACAACTTGGCCCATGTCCGTGCTTGTACGGGTCGCGATGTACCATGTATAGTAATTGTTTCATGATCTCATATTTAGCATAGTGCATTCTCCTTTTGAACATATTCACAGGAACAGGGTCGAGCGGGAAGACATCCACATATATGCCTCCCAAATAGCTCAGATGGCGACGTTCAATTATTGTGGTACTTGAATCCTGAATTTTTCCGAATGGAAGGGGGTATTTTGGATCATTCTCCGCGCAGACAAATTCATATGGTGCCGGAAGCCATTCAGAGCAGTGGGCGATGAATTTCTCGTAATCCGGGCGTGGCATACCTACATCCATGTCGTCGTCCCATGGAATAAAACCTTTGTGGCGTACAGCTCCAAGCAATGTACCTGCCATTATTCCATATCTGAGGTTGTGTCCTTTACACATTTTATCGAAAGCTAAGAGTATCTCCAACATTCTGAGTTGCAGAGGCCTGATATCGTATGTCGCCATAATTAAAAAAATTTCTGCAAATTTAATAAATCCAGGTCGTGTAATCAAATAGCCTTTTTAAGTGTATATTTGCAAATTGTTAGAACTAAATCTATTGTTTATGCGGAATATACTAAAAGGAGATATTGATTACACCTTTGATAGGCTTTCCGAAGAGGAGAGAGCTAAGCTAAAGGATTCTACTATACTTATTACCGGTTGCGGAGGATTTCTCGGATATTATTTCATGCATTTTTTTGATATGAAAGCGGAGTCGCTCGGTGTGAAAAAAGTTATCGCACTCGATAATTTTATGCTTGGTTTACCCGAATGGATAAAAAAACTTGAGAAAAATTCTCTGTTCGATATCAGAAAATTCGACATAATAAAGGATAAGATAGAGGAGGTTCATGGCGCAGAGAGAGCAGATTTTATTATACATATGGCCTCTATTGCCTCTCCTGTGTTTTACAGACAGTACCCGATAGAAACTCTTGATGCCAATATTTGGGGACTTCGTTCGTTGTTAGATTTTTACAGAGATAAGGTAATAAAGGGTTTCCTTTTTTATTCGTCAAGCGAATTATACGGAAATCCAGATTCTGCTCATGTTCCTACATCTGAAGAGTACTATGGATATGTCTGTGCGACAGGTCCGCGTGCCTGTTATGATGAATCAAAACGTTTTGGAGAGACTATGTGCATGCTTTTTGCGCAGAGGTACAATATGCCGGTAGGAGTTGCCCGTCCCTTTAATAATTACGGTCCGGGGATGAGAATAAATGATAAACGTGTACCTGCTGACTTTGCACTTGCCATAAAGGAGAACAGAAATATTGAGATACTATCAAATGGCTCTCCTACAAGAACATTCTGCTATATTGCCGATTCAATAGCCGGTTATCTGAAGATTTTGCTTCATGGCAAATATGATTATTTTAATATAGGAATTGAGGCTCCGGAAATAAGCGTTTCTATGCTTGCAGAGATCTATGTGGAGGCAGGAAGGGAGATTTTCGATTACACGGGAAAAGTTATATATGCAAAATCTAATGACAGTGAGTATCTTACCAATAACCCACAGAGACGTTGTCCTGATATAAGCAAGGCGAGAAGAGTGCTTGGATATGATCCTGCGGTTTTGGTTCGGCTGGGAGTCCGCAGATTTCTTCAATTCATTAAAGAGAGCGGGGAGGGCGAATACAAATGGTAATTACTGTTTTTGGACTTGGATTTGTCGGTTTGACGACTGCACTCGGGTTTTCGGAGTACGGACATAAAGTGTATGGTGTTGAAGTTGATGCTAATCGGTTGGAAACAATCAAAAGAGGTAAATTGCCCTTTCTTGAGCCAGGGCTCGATGAAGCCTTGATACGTCATTTAAAAAAGAATTTTTTCCCTATTGCCACGGATGAATTGTCTGTTGCGGTTGCAGAGAGCGATTGTATCTATTATTGTGTAGGTACGCCTTATGGCAAGGATGGACAGGCCGATTTGGGGTATCTCTATTCGGCAATAGATCAGACGTTGAGTTTGATTAATGATGGAAGATTTCCTGTTTTAGTGGTGAAATCCACCATACCTCCATCTACTACCGAGAAAAAGATAGTACCTTTTATAGAGGGGTGGGGAGCGAAAAACGGGAAGAAAAATTTTATTGTAGGCAAGGAGATAGGCGTTGCCAATAATCCTGAATTTTTACGTGAGGGACATTGCTGGAGTGATTTTATGGAACCCGACAGAATCGTTCTTGGTGTGAGTGATCAGAGATCTGAGCAGAAACTCCGGGAGCTTTACTCTTGTGTCGGGGTACCTGTAAAATGTGTCTCCCTTAATACAGGGGAGTTTATAAAGTATCTTTCCAATACACTGTTGGCCACGTTGATTAGCTATTCTAACGAGATGTCTGTAGTTGCAGATACGATAGGAGAGATAGATGTTGCGCAGGCCTTTAAGATTCTGCATATGGACAAACGTTGGGGCGGATGCAATATGGCCTCTTATGTTTATCCCGGTTGTGGGTATGGCGGTTATTGTCTACCCAAGGATACAAATGCGTTGTATGCTGTTACCAGAAGTTCTGGGTTTGATGCCAAAATTCTTAAGAATGTGATAGATACCAATGATAATATGCCCGATTTTATAGCCGATCGTATTGTAAGGAGAGCGGAGGAGTTGTTTAATAGTGATAAAACGATACAATTGAAGAGGAAAATGGCTTCAGGAGGTTCTGATGTTGATGCAAAGCGTATGAAGATAGGTATACTTGGACTCTCATTCAAACCGGGTTCAGATGATGTACGTGATGCTCCCAGTGCAAAGATAATAAAGGCGCTTATTGCAAGGGGATACTCTAATTTATCGGGATACGATCCTGTCGCTAATGAGGAGTTTAAAACTCATTATAATTTACCTGTTAATTATTGCGATACCCTAAATGAAATTATTGAGGAGTCCGATCTCCTTGTAATTGCTACGGCGTGGCCTGAGTTTAAGGAAGTTTGCGCAAAACAGCCTAAAAGTGTGGTGGATTGCAGGTATATGCTGTGATGTTTTTTTGTATATTTGTTGTAATTATTAATAAACCTTAAATTTATTTGAAATGAAATTATTAGAGGGAAAAGTGGCTCTGGTGACCGGAGCGGCAAGAGGAATCGGCAAGGCTGTCGCACTCAAATTCGCTTCAGAAGGAGCTAATATAGCCTTTACGGATCTTGTTATTGATGAAAACGGAGAAAAGACAAAAAAGGAGATAGAGGCATTGGGAGTAAAGGTTCTTGCAATTCCATCGAATGCAGCCTCATTTGAAGAGGCTCATAAGGTTGTAGACCAAATAGTAGCGGAGTTTGGTAAGCTCGATATTCTTGTAAATAATGCAGGGATAACAAAAGATGGATTAATGTTAAGAATGACAGAGCAGCAATGGGATGCAGTGATAGCGGTAAATTTGAAATCCGCATTCAATTTTGTTCATGCGGTAAGTCCGGTCATGATGCGTCAAAAAGGTGGCTCCATTATCAATATGAGTTCTGTTGTGGGAGTACATGGCAATGCCGGTCAATGTAACTATTCTGCCTCCAAGGCGGGAATGATTGGTCTTGCAAAGTCTATAGGTCAGGAACTTGGTCCTCGCGGAGTTAGAGCCAATGCTGTTGCTCCTGGATTCATTATTACAGAGATGACAGCTAAATTACCTGATGAGGTTAAGGCAGACTGGATGAAGAAGATTCCTTTGAGAAGGGGTGGTACTCCTGAGGATATTGCCAATGTCTGCACTTTTCTTGCAAGTGACCTCTCTTCGTATGTAAATGGACAAGTTATTAGCGTTTGCGGCGGAATGATGATGTAATTATATTGTGATTATTTAATGCCACAATGAGATAAAAGAGAGTTTCGGTTTTTCGGAACTCTCTTTTTCAGGTACTACAAAATCCGTATGGGTTGTTGAACTATTCGAGAACTTTTTTTAAAAGTTCTTCTACTTCATTCTTGAAAATCCCCCCTTCATGAACCTTTTTACCGTCGATATAAAATGTGGGGACGTAGTAGTAGTCATATTGATCTGCTATATCGGGATGTTCGTTTTCGTTTATAGTTTCAAGTTCAATCTTTTGATACTCCGGATGCTCGGTCTTTAGCTCATCAATGTATGCAAAGGCTTTTTTGCAAAACGGACAGCCTGGTAGGTAAAAAAGTGTAAATTTTTTCATACTAATAAAAAATTTAAAACGAGAAGTTATTAAAATACAGTCCATGATATCTGTCAAATAACCAAACGAAAGTTAAGTTCTAAGGTCAATGGTAGCTTTCTTATAAAGATTTTATAATCATCACTTTTATTGTTTGTCTTTGATAGAAATCATGTTCTGTTGTTGGGTGTGTAATATTTTTTGTAAAGGTATATTTTTTCTGATAATATCATTTATTTTTGTGGAGGAGGTGCAATTTTATGCGGATAATAGAAAAACTGTTTTTAATTTAGCGGATAATCTTATGTAACTTATACCATGGCATCTCTTATGGAACAATATTTGAATAATGCTGAGGTTTGTATGATAAGATATGATAAGATATGATAAGATATGATAAGATATGATAAGATATGATAAGATAAGATAAAATAAAATAAAATAGGTGAGATAGTTATTGTGAGAGTATAGCAATAGCAAAACGGCTATCAAACTCTTACAAAATTTTAATAAATTTTATAGTAAAATTTTTAATTGTATGAAACAGATATATGTAGTAGTTGTGATTGTCGCCTCCATAATTATGCTCTCTTCTTGTGGCCCGCAGGCGGAACTTATGAATGTGGAGAATGCCATTAACATTAAAAGTGAAATTCCGTTTGCAGAGGGTAATGCTGCAGTCTTCTTTTTGTATCCTACTCAGGAGGATAGTGTGTCGAGGTACCTCGACAGCACAAGACTTTCAGCTCTTTCTGTAGCTTTTGCCGAGAAGGTTGAGAATGATAGGGATTCCAAGAGCGGTTCAGTTGCGGTTTACTCTTTGCCAGATAGCGATTTTTGCGGACTTGACAAGGATAGGGATTTGGCTTATTTATCTGAGTTACATAAAAATAGTAATACGGAGTTGCAGATATTTGTGCATGATCTCCAATTTTTTCAATATTCCGTAAATAAATTTCGTTCCAATGATAGTGAGAGTGCAGAGTATCAGAATGAGCTTTATGATGGTGTAACTATTCTTCTTCCCTATAAGGTTAAGATGGATATATATAATTCAGGTAAGGATAGCGTAATACTTTCAAGAAATGAAATAGATACTGTATATATTCAAGCTATTGCCAAGGATTATTCCAATAAAAATTTCAATACAATAATTGCAAAGAATCTTCCGGAAATATCCGGAAAAATAGGGGAGAAGCTTGCCTCTTTTATCTCCCGCCAGTGGGAGACAAAGACGATTATACTAATAAATTATCCTTCGATTGCAGATTGGAATAATGCCTACAGTTTTGCAGAGAGCAATTTTGATTGGCAGCGTGCCATCAATTTATGGATGCCGTATACGAAGTCTGAGAATCCTCGCAAGGCCTCATTTGCCGCGTATAATATTGCTATGGGTTGCCAAATGATGGGAAAACCGCAACTTGCTTTGGAATGGGTGAACTTTGCTGAAAAATTATTTAATTTCAGAGAGTTGCAGATGCTAAAAAAGGAGATCACAACAGCGGAGTAATTTTGGTTAAGTGTGAGCTACTTATTTGATGCATTGCTGTAAGGAATACTGTTAAATGAATTGGTTGGGATTCTAATTATAGAATATTAAGCGATTGTTCCTTTATCTTCTCCAGTTCATCTTTCATCTTTACAACCCATTGTTGGATCTGAGCATGATTTGCTTTTGACCCCATCGTGTTAATTTCACGACCCATCTCTTGTGCAATGAATCCAAGTTTTTTACCTGGATAGCTCTCTTTATCTATGGTCTCCATAAAGTATTTGCAATGTTGGCGAAGGCGTACTTTTTCCTCATTGATATCGAGTTTTTCAATATAAAAGATAATCTCCTGTTCGAGCCTGTTTTCATCGGGCTGTATTTGCAGTTCGGCTATTCGTGATTTTATGCGCTCCTTAATTGCCTCCGTACGTTCATTTTCATATTTTTCTACCTCTTTTACATATGATTCTATAAGTGCGACTCGTTTGGTGACATCGGCATAAAGAATTGTTCCCTCTTTCTCTCTGAATTTATCCAGTGATGCAATTGCCTCTGCTATTGCATTGCTGAAATTTTGCCAATCCACTTCGCTCAACTCCTGTTTTTTAGTCTCAACGATATCAGGAAGTTTAAGAATAGCAGAAGTTAATTCTAGCTCGTTACGCGTTTTTTCGAGTTCAATTGGGAAAATATTATTGGATTCAGCAAGCAATTCTACAACCTGATTGTAATAGCTTTTGAAAACATCTCGATTAATGCTTTTTGTATTTTCTGTTCCGTTTTGCTCGTAGTTTGCGAAGAGATCTATTGTACCTCTATGTAGTCTTTCTGCTAATAATTGCCTTATTTCTATCTCTTTATCTCTTGGTATCAGTTGTGTCTTAATATTAATATCGGCATTTTTGCCATTGAGAGATCTTACCTCTATGATTATTTTTACATTGGAAAGGGAGCATTCAGCCTTCCCATATCCTGTCATTGATTTTATCATAATATTCTTTAATATTTTGCACAAGAATAATTTGCGAGTGCAAATATAGATAAAATATGTGGTTAGCTCAACTTCTTTTCGTAATGTCTGATGTTTCGTATCTTCTCAAAAAATATCAACTAAATTTTAAACATCTACCTTCTCTGTATAGCAGAATTACCCAACTACTTTATATAGTAACAAATATAATGTTTTTTTAAAAAATTCCTCTTTATTTTTGATTTACATATTTTATCTTCCATATTTCACATTTTTGATTTAAATTTGTCGCATTATAAATTATCATCATAATGGAAGAACCAAATAAAATCAGTGCAGCAGAGTGCGCTGAGGAGCGAAAACTTAATTTCCTTGAAGAGATTATAGAAAAAGATCTTGCTTCAGGAAAATATTCAGCAATAAAAACTCGTTTTCCACCTGAGCCTAATGGGTATTTACATATAGGCCACGCAAAAAGTATCTGTTTGAATTTTGGTCTTGCAAAAAAGTATGGCGGTACAACAAATATTAGATTCGACGATACAAATCCGACAAAAGAGGATGTTGAGTATGTTGATTCTATTAAAGAAGATGTTAAGTGGCTTGGGTTTGATTGGGCTAACGAATATTATGCATCTGATTATTTTGGACAGCTATATGAATGGGCTTGTGTGCTGATAAAAAAAGGATTAGCATATGTCGATGACCAAACACAGGAGGAGATTCGTATAGGAAGAGGTACTGTTAATACGCCCGGTACAAATAGCCCTTATAGGGAGAGAAGTGTAGAGGAGAATTTAAAACTTTTCCAAGAGATGAAGGAGGGAAAGTACAAAGAGGGAGAGAAGGTGCTAAGAGCAAAAATCGATATGGCGCATCCAAATATGATGTTTAGAGATCCGTTAATGTATCGTATTAATTTTGCTTCACATCATAGAACAAAAGATGAGTGGTGTATCTATCCAATGTATGATTATGCCCATGGGCAGAGTGATTCTATTGAGGGTATTACTCATTCAATCTGTACTCTTGAATTTGACGTGCACCGTCCTCTTTATGATTGGTTTATAGAAAAACTTGAAATTTTCCCCTCTCATCAATATGAATTTGCTCGTTTGAATCTTACTTATACTGTAATGAGCAAGAGGAAGTTGCTTGAACTTGTAAAAAATAATTATGTACGAGGATGGGACGATCCTCGTATGCCTACTATTTGCGGTATTCGCAGGCGCGGTTATACCCCTGAGAGTATCAGAATGTTTGCAGAAAAAGTTGGCGTTGCAAAACGCGATAATACCATTGATCTTTCTCTGTTGGAATGGTGTGTACGAGAAGATTTAAACAAGCGTTCCAATAGATACATGGCTGTAATGAATCCTGTGAAACTTGTTATAACAAATTGGGAAAAGGATAAGATTGAGGAGTTTACCGCTCCTATGAATCCAGCTGAGCCTGATGGAGCAAAGAGAACCATTCCATTTACTGGGGAATTGTTTATAGAAAGAGAGGATTTTATGGAGGAGCCGCCTAAAAAGTTCTTCCGTCTCAAGCCAGGAGGGGAGGTTCGTTTAAAATACACTTATATTATCAAATGTGAAGAGGTTGTCAAGGACTCTCATGGCAATATTATTGAAATTCGCTGTTCATATGATCCTACCAGCAAGCCTGGTGCGGGGGAGTGGCGTTCTGTCAAGGGTACTATCCATTGGGTAGCAGTTAATCAGTCTAAAAAAATTGAGGTGCGTCTTGTTGATCGTCTTTTTACTGAGCCTGATATGGGCTCCATACCTGAGGGAAAGGATTATAAAGAGTACCTTAACCAAGATTCTATGCGTATTGTAGCGGCTTATGCAGAGCCGGCACTATTATCTGATAAATCTGGTATTGCCGTTCAGTTTGAACGTACAGGCTATTTCTTTAAGGACCCCGACAGCATAGAGGGTGGAAACATCGTGTTCAATAGAACAGCGACACTTAAGGATACCTTTAAAATCTGATAGCGTTATTCAAAACTGCGTAGCATATTTAACTCCTGAGCCCATTTTTCCGGTTCGGGAGTCTCCATAATAAGAGGGATGCCGTTAAAGCGCATATCGCTCATAATCATTTTAAAAGCCTCTATGCCAATCATTCCCTCTCCAAGACTGCTGTGGCGGTCGACTTTGCTTCCTACCTCTTTCTTGGCATCATTCAAATGCATGCCTCTAAGATATTTGAATCCTATTATATTGTCGAAGTTCTCAAATACCTTTGTAAAACCCTCCTTTGTTGAAAGTTCATACCCTGCTGCAAAGGCATGGCATGTATCTATGCAGACGCCCACTCTGCTTTTATCCTCTACCATCACTATGATTTCGGCTATTTGTTCAAAGGTATAGCCGAGATTGGATCCTTGCCCTGCAGTGTTCTCAATAACAGCGGTTACTCCTTCTGTTTTCTCCAGAGCAATGTTGATCGATTCCGCAATCAGCTTCAGGCATTCGGTAATACTTATCATATTCAAGTGACTGCCTGGATGAAAGTTCAGACGGTCGAGCCCGAGTTGTCTGCATCTCCTCATCTCTTCAATGAAGGCTCCTCGAGATTGTTGAAGTCCCTCCTCTTTGGGACTTCCCAAATTAATGAGATAACTGTCATGAGGCAGAATTTGTGATGGTGTGTAGTTATATTTACTGCAATTACTTTTAAAATTCTCTATATCCTCTTCCGAGAGAGGTTTTGCTACCCATTGCCGTTCGCTTTTTGTAAAGAGAGCAAAGGCTGTTGCTCCAATCTTGTATGCATTGACGGGGGCATTGAATACCCCGCCGCCTGCGCTTACATGTGCTCCTACGAATTTCATAATTATATGATTTATTAATATTTATGTAATATGATTTACATTATATTTTTAACTTATTTGCGAAAAATCCTCTGCCTCTTTTCCCTCTTTTCGCAATCTGTTCAGCTGTTCCCTATATAACCTGTTTTCCGGCCTTTCGAGAAGGGGGTCGCTGTCAAGCAGGCATATAGCAGCCTTTCTGGCCTCTTCTAACAGCGGTGTATCTCTTGTAAGATTTGCAATATGAAGATCTATTGCCAGTCCGCTTTGAATGGTACCCTCCAAATCACCGGGCCCGCGCATGCGCATATCAGCTTCCGCCAGTTCGAATCCATCTTGTGTCTGGCACATTAAATTTATTCTTTGGCGGCTCTCCTTGCTGAGTTTATATCCTGTCATCAGAATACAGTAGGATTTGTCTGAACCCCTTCCCACGCGTCCACGCAATTGGTGTAACTGACTTAACCCAAATCTTTCGGCACTTTCTATTATCATTACTGATGCATTAGGGACATCGACACCAACTTCAATTACCGATGTGGCCACAAGTATGTTGGCTTTGCCGTTAACAAATAGAGCCATATCGTAATTCTTGTTTTCGGTTTTTTGTTTTCCGTGTACTACGGCCGTAACATACTCCGGTGCCGGAAATTCTTGAATTATTGTTTGATATCCGGTTTCGAGGTTTTGATAATCCATTTTTTCGCTCTCCTTAATGAGCGGGTACACCACAAATATTTGTCTACCTATCTTTATCTGATCCTTCATGAAGGCTACTATTCTGCTCCTTTGTGTTTCGGTCGCATGAATAGTTGTAATTGGTTTTCTCCCCGGAGGCAGTTCATCAAGTATTGAGACATCAAGGTCTCCATACAGTGTCATTGCAAGCGTTCTTGGAATGGGTGTTGCAGTCATAACTAAAATGTGGGGAGTGATTTTCGATTTTGACCATAGCTTTGCGCGTTGTTCTACACCGAATCTGTGCTGCTCGTCAATAACGGCAAGCCCGAGATTATGAAATTGGACAGATTCCTCAATAAGCGCATGAGTACCAACTAATATTCCTATACTTCCCTCCTTAAGTCTTTTGTGAATTTCACCTCTCTCTTTGCTCTTTGTGCTGCCTGTAAGCAGTGCAGTTTCAACTCCTGAGTTTGAAACAAATTTTGAGATACTTTTAAAGTGTTGTTGGGCAAGTACCTCTGTTGGGGCCATTATGCAGGCTTGATATCCGTTGTCGCAGGCAATCAATGAGACAAGAACCGCTATAAGTGTTTTTCCGCTTCCTACATCTCCTTGCAGCAGCCTATTCATCTGCTTTCCGCTACGCATATCCTCCCGCATCTCCTTAATTACTCTTTTTTGTGCACCTGTAAGTGGAAAAGTGAGTGAGGAATAACATTTGTTAAATTTTTCTCCTACAATATGCATAACTGTTCCGCTCTCTTTTCTCATTCTGATACCTCTCTGCCTTAATAATCCAAGTTGCAGATAGAATAATTCCTCAAATTTTAATCTCAGTTGTGCCTTTGCAAGAGAGGTGTTGTCATCTGGGAAATGAATGTTTTTCAGGGCAAATTTTAAAGAAACAAAGCCATGCGATTCTATAAAAGATTGAGGAAGTGTTTCCTGAATATTATTGCAGCATTTCTCATATATTGCATATTGCAGTTTTGCAATAGCCTTGTTTCCAAATCCGCTGTTTTTTAATCTTTCGGTGCTCGGATAAACCCCCATCATGGTGCCTCCTCCAATGTTTATGTTTTCACAGACTGGGGTAAGTTCAGGATGAACAATATTTATAGTACCGTTGAATTCGCTCGGTTTCCCGAAAACAATATATTCCTCACCCTGCTTGATTTTTTGTTCCACCCATTTAATGCCTTTGAAAAAAACAAGTTCGAGTCTCCCTGTTCCATCATAAATTATTATTGACAGCCGAGAATTTCTTGGGTTTGAACCTATATGTTTCAACTCTATAATTTTCCCTCTAACCTGAATATAGGCCATAGTAGGCAGTAACTCGTTGATGGGATATATTTTACTTTTGTCGATGTACCTGAATGGAAAAAAATTTAGCATCTCCCCGAATGTGTGAATATCTATCTCTTTAGATAGCATTTCGGCACGTTTGGGTCCTACACCATGTAGAAATTTAATATCAGTGTCAAGTACGCTGTTCATGTCACAAATGTAACCAAATAAAAATTATTTTTGTATCTTGCGCTCAATAAAAATAGTTAACAAAATTAAAAAACGATCTATGTCAAAAATAGTTCTCGGAATTACTCAGGGAGATACAAATGGGATTGGTTATGAGGTGATAATAAAGGCTTTATCTGATGCTCGTGTTATGGATATCTGTACACCTGTAATTTATGGCTCCTCAAAGGCATTCGGTTTCTATAAAAAGCTTATTCCTGAAACTGACCATATAAGTACAAATGTGATTAATTCGGCTTCTGAAGCCTATCCAAAAAGAATAAATATAGTAAATTGTGTCCCTGATACAATACAAGTAGACCCAGGACAGCTTACTCATGATGGTTCAAAAGCGGCTGTGGCATCGTTAGAGGCTGCCGTTAAGGAACTTAAGGCTGGTTTTATAGATATTTTAGTAACAGCTCCCTTTAACAAGAGGGCGGTTTCCGAGGAGACTTTCAAATACCCTGGTCATACGGAGTATCTTGTAAATGAATTCGGAGCAAAGGATGGACTTATGTTCCTGTGTTCGGAAAAGATGCGAGTTGGAATTGCGACAAATCATCTTCCAATAGCAAAGGTTTCATCTGCATTAAATGTAGAGATGATTGTGAGCAAATTGAGGCTTATGAATCAATCGCTTCTCAGAGATTTTGGCATTGTAAAGCCTAAGTTGGCGGTTTTGGGACTCAATCCTCACTCAGGTGATAGGGGACTGCTCGGAACGGAGGAGATTGAGATTATTTCTCCGGCCATTAAGAAGGCTAATGAAGAGGGGATAATGGCATTTGGCCCCTATCCTCCTGATGGCTTTTTCAGTATAAATATGCAATATGGTTTTGATGCCGTTCTTGCGATGTATCATGATCAGGGATTGATTCCATTTAAGTGTCTTGCATTCAATTCCGGTGTTAATTTCACTGCCGGTCTGCCTATTGTAAGAACCTCGCCGGATCATGGAACTGCATTCGATATTGCAGGAGAGAATAAGGCGAGTCCCCAATCAATGATGGCTGCAATATATATGGCGGTAGATGTCTTTAATAATAGAATACGGTATGATGAGATGACTGCAAATCCTCTTAAAGTCAGTTCCAAGGAGTTCAGAGGTAATGCTACTGATAGCACAATTAATTGATTGGTCGCAAAATAAAAGCATATCTTTATCAATTATATGAGTGAACCGATTTACTTATATGCAGATGGCTCAAGCAGGGGTAATCCAGGACCTGGCGGTTATGGTGTGATTCTCAAGTGTGGAAATCATTATAGAGAACTTTCCGAAGGATTCAGTAAAACTACCAATAACCGTATGGAATTGCTCGGCGTGATAAGAGGTATCGAGGTCCTTAAAAGGAGAGATATACCCATCAAAGTGTATAGTGATTCCTCCTATGTAGTAAGGGCTGTTAACGAGGGCTGGCTGAAGAAGTGGATGGTTCAGGGACTTCACAGACATAAAAATCCTGATTTGTGGCAAAGATATCTAAATGTTTCAGCGGGGTTGAATATAGAGTTCAATTGGATAAAAGGGCATGCCGGACATCCCGAAAATGAGCGTTGTGATTCTTTGGCAGTTGCTGCTGCAATGCAATCAGTTCTTCAGGAGGATTCCGGATATATTGAGATAAAAAAATAGCAATAAGATATTTTTTTTATTAATTTGGAATGATATTTGGATTTTGTATACTCCGGTTTAACTTTATAAATGAAATAAGGTCTAAGATATAAAATGGATTTATAATTAATTAATATTTTTTTTATGAAACGAATCATTTTAATGTTTGTTGCTGTTATGTTTACAGCAAGTTTTGCCTTTGCGCAAGATAATTGCAAAAAGGGAAATCATGAGGGTAAATGCCCTGTTGCAGAGAAGATTGAAAAAATGAAGAAAGATCTTAATCTGAATGATAAACAGACCAAAGAGGTAAAAGCATTGTTAGAAAAGAATCATGCTGCTATGAAGGCTAAAATGGAGACAGCTAAAAAGAGCGGGCAAAAGCCTGATCCTGCTGTAATGAAGGCCGATATGCAGAAAGAGATGGCAGCAACTGAGGCTTCAATGAAAAAAATTCTTACTGCAGAGCAGTTTGCAAAATTCCAACAAATGAGTAAGCAATGTGCAAAGGAGTCTTGCGGCAAATGTAAAGGAGATGCCTCAAAGGAGTCTTGCGGCAAATGTAAAGGAGATGCAACCAAGGCTGCTTGTGATAACTGTAAAAAGGATTCAAAGAAGGAATCTTGCGATAACTGCAAGAAGGATTCAAAGAAAGAGCCTTGCGGAAAGTGTAAAACTGACAAGAAATAGTTTTGAAAGTTTTGTATAGCGCAAGAGCTATCAATTATGATGGAGTAGCTGTTTTTCAGTTACTCCTTTTTTTATTATCTTTTATTTTTATTGAGTATATTTGTGAAAATATAAACATAAACTTGTAAAAAATAGATATAATAATGGGAACTTTTTTTGATAATCCAAATCTCAGATATGCTATGATAGGTAGTGGAAGTTGGGCAACGGCTCTTGTAAAGTTGCTGCTAAATCATCAGCAGTCTATTGAATGGTATGTTAGAAATGAAAAAAATATAGAAAGAATCAAAAAGGAGGCACACAATCCTTTTTATCTCCAATCTGTTTTTCTCGATCCTGAGAGGCTTAATATGTCTAATGATATCAACGTTGTGGTGAAAAATGCAGATGTGCTTATTTTTTGTACTCCCTCTGCATACTTTCTTAATTCGGTAAATAAATTAACGGTCTCTTTGGATAATAAGTTCATTATCTCAGCTGTCAAGGGTTTTGTTGATGAGAAGAACCTTACAATAGCTGAGTATTTCAATCAGATACACGGAATTCCCTATGATCGTATTGGTATAATAAGTGGACCTTGTCATGCAGAGGAGGTTTCTATGGAGAGACTTTCATATCTCACTATCTCAAGCAAGCATATGGAGGTTGCTCGTGCTCTTTGTAATACGTTTGCATGCGACTATATTAAAACTACACCAGGAACAGATATTTATGGTGTAGAGTATTCTGCGGCGTTAAAAAATATTTATGCAGTTGCAGCTGGAATTTGTCATGGGCTTGGCTATGGGGATAACTTTATGGCTGTTCTTATGACTAATTCTTATCATGAAATAGCTCAGTTTCTGAATGCTACCCATCCCGATGAAAAGAGAGTCCTTACAACCTCCGCTTATCTTGGAGATCTTTTGGTAACCGGATATTCCCAATTCAGTAGAAACAGGACATTCGGAAGCATGATAGGTAAGGGATATTCAGTAAAGAGTGCTCAGGTTGAGATGAATATGGTTGCAGAGGGCTATTATGCCTCCAAATGCATTAACGAAATCAATAAGAATTTCAGAATTGATATGCCCATAGCAGAGGCTGTTTATTCTATTTTATATGAACAGAAATACCCTTCGTATGTTATTAAAAGACTTACTGATAAACTGTGCTGATGTAATAATTTTTGTGTAGAATTATAAACATTAAATCATTAGATAATGGTTGCATTAAATATTAATTCCGCGCTTAACTTTGTTGATGACAAGGTTTTTGACGCCAACTTTAAAAAGGCGTTTAATTGTTTTGATACTCTGATGAATGCCGATGGAGAAGGTAAAGAATTCCTCGGATGGATAGCACTTCCGTCAAAAACGGATAGTACACTTATTGAGAGATGCGAGAATCTCCATAAAAAGTGGATGTATTTAGGCGTTGATACTGTGGTATGTATTGGAATAGGTGGTTCTTATTTGGGAGCCGAATGTATCATAAAGGCTCTTTCAAATCCCTATACAAAGGTTCATAATTCCAAGAATCCTGAGATTTTGTTTTCAGGCAATAATCTCTCTGAGGACTATTTGTTTGATCTTCTGGAGTATTTAAAGGGTAAAAATACAGCTGTGATAGTAATCTCCAAATCCGGAACAACTACTGAGCCAGCAGTGGCCTTTAGGATTTTGAAGGAGCGGCTTGAGAAGTATTATGGTAAGAAGGGTGTCGCAGAGAGAATTGTGGCCATTACAGATGCGCATAAGGGGGCATTAAAGAGTATGTCAGACAAAGAGGGCTATGAGGAATTTGTTATTCCGGATGATGTGGGAGGAAGGTACTCTGTACTTACTCCGGTAGGTCTTGTCCCTATAGCGGTTGCAGGTTACGATATTCGTGCGCTTCTTGCTGGAGCGGTATCAATGCAAAAGCACTGTGCAATTAAAGATAAGAGCAATATGGCTTTGAGATATGCTGCAATTAGGAATGCTCTTTACGAATCCGGAAAATATGTTGAGATCCTTGCCGATTTTAATCCTCGATTGCGTTTCTTTGGTGAGTGGTGGAAGCAATTGTTTGGTGAGAGTGAAGGAAAAGAGGGCAAGGGTATTTTTCCTGCTTCGGTAAGTTTTACTACCGATCTTCACTCTCTTGGGCAATATATTCAGCAGGGAGAAAGAATATTGATTGAGACAGTGCTACATGTTAAAAAATCTCAACATTCTGTGATTGTAAACAAAGAGGAGGATAATTCAGACGGCCTTAATTTTCTTGCCGGAAAGAGTATGGGGGAGATAAACAAAATGGCTATGATTGCGACAAGGCTTGCCCATACAGATGGGGGAGTACCTAATATAGTTGTGGAGATTGAGAAAATAGATGCCTTTAACCTCGGAGAGCTTTTTTACCTCTTCGAATTTGCATGTGGAGTAAGCGGATATATTTTGGGTGTGAATCCGTTTGATCAGCCCGGTGTTGAGGATTATAAGAAGAATATGTTTGCGTTGCTAAGAAAACCTGGTTATGAGAAGGAGTCTGATGCAATTTTAAAACGTGTATAATGACGATTACCAGCAGTTTTAGTTATTGCTGATAGATATAATAGTTTGTATAACTCTAATCTTTAAAGGAATATGACAGGATATACCGCTCTGGTTTCGGATTTGGCTCTGATTTTGGTAATTGCCGGAATAGTAACGGTTATCTTTAAATTTCTGAAGCAGCCCCTTGTACTCGGTTATATTATTGCCGGTGTACTTACCGGTCCTTATGTGACTTTTGTCTCAACTGTTACAAATATTGAAAGCGTTGAGTTCTGGGGAAAGATAGGGGTTGTATTTCTTCTTTTCGGGTTAGGTCTGGAATTTAATTTCCGAAAACTGAAAAAAGTGGGAGGTACAGGCTTTATCACTGTCTTTTTTGAGGCTGTGATAATGTTCAGTATGGGATTTTTTGTAGGAAAGATTTTAGGTATGCATCATTCCGCCTCTCTTTTTTTGGGTGGTATGCTCTCCATCTCATCTACTTCAATTATCATCAAGGCTTTTGATGATTTGGGCCTGAAAAACAGAAAATTTACTCAATCTGTCTTTGGTGTGCTTGTTGTTGAGGATGTTGTAGCGGTACTTATGCTGGTACTTTTGCCGGCTATTGCCGTTGGCAAGAATTTTGACGGCGGTGAACTTGTTTCAAAGATATTATGGCTCTCTTTCTTTCTGCTATTTTGGTTCACTGTGGGGATTTTTTTTATTCCTACCATGTTCAGAAAATTGAGAAAATTTCTTACCGACGAGACTCTTATAATTGTTTCACTTGGGCTCTGCTTGATGATGGTGGCCATAACACTTAAGGCAGGAATATCGGAGGCGCTTGGGGCCTTTGTGATGGGTTCTATTCTCTCTGGCACCGTTCAGAGCGAAAAGATAATCAAATTGACCAGGCCGATTAAGGACTTTTTTGGCGCAATCTTTTTTGTTTCTGTTGGAATGCTTGTGGATCCACGCGTTGCGGTGGATTATTGGCCGTTAATTTTATTGATTACGGTAACTGTTTTATTGGCTAAACCATTATCAGCCACAATAGGTTTTCTGTTTGGAGGACAGACTCTTAAAAATGCAATACAATCGGGTATCTGTCTCTGTCAAATTGGTGAATTTTCATTTATTATAGCTTCTGTGGGGAGAAATCTTAAAATTATGGATAGTTATATCTATCCTGTAATAGTTATGGTTTCACTACTTACAACCTTTATTACCCCATACTGGATAAAACTTGCCGATCCACTTTTTAATTTCCTATATCAGCACTCAATGCCGCAATGGCGTACTGTTATGGATCGTCTCGGTACCGGTAGAACCACTCTCGACCATGAAAGTGACTGGCATAAACTTTTGAAATCATATTTTACCAGAATTTTCATCTATTCTGGATGGATAATCTTTGTTATTATCTTTTTTACCAAATTTGCAACCCCATTCGTTAAAGTGCATTTTAAAATCTCATTTAGTATTGATGCGCTTATGCTGTTATTAAATATTATTGTGATGAGTCCGTTTATATATGGTTTATTGAGGAGAAAAGATGGGGAGGGTTTATTTGAACATATATGGGAGGATAAAAAGTTTGCAAGAGGACCTCTGCTGTTTATGAAAATTGTAAAGTATCTGATTGCGATATTAGCTGTGACATATACTGTATCATATTATATAACAGGTGGATATGGTGCTATATTTATCATTGTTGCATGTATAATAGTTGTTATTGTTGTTTCAAAAAATATAAAGAATTATTATAACAGGATTGAAAACAGATTCCTTACAAATTTAAACAGCGAGAGTGGCGGAAGGAGACCGCTCGTGATTCCGAGAGAGCTTGCTGATGAGATTCATATAGATAAAAGTGAGGTGGAATCGAACTCCTATGTTTGCGGTAAGACTATAGGTGAGATACATAGGGAGAAGAGAACAGGAGCGCTTGTTGTAAGGATAGTGAGGGGAGGGAGAATAATTAATTTACCCTCCAAGAATGAACTTATTTTTCCTGGAGATATAGTTGTCATATTGGGTAATGATACTCAGATGAATAATTTCAGAATGCTTACGGAGAGTACGGGAGAATTTCACTCCATGCAGGAGAGCGATGCTGATCTTGAATTATGTCAGGTTACTTTAAGCGATAAATCGCCTTTGATTGGAGACAATACAAATATCACCAAATTTATGGAGAGGTACGGACTGCTTATTGTCGGGCTCGAAAAGAGTGGTAATAACAATCTTATAACGCCTAATTCCACAGTTAGTTTTGAGGAGAAGGATACTGTATGGATAGTTGGAGATAAAAATAAAATTAAAAAGCTTGAATAATCTAAGTCGTAAAATTTATTTTGGAAGATGGAAAATGCAGATTTAAAAGGGGTGGAATATGCAGGTAATTTTCTTAGGGCTGTAGCCAAAGCCTATGTGGAGAATCTATCTGATGCCGGCGGTAGTTTGGGAAAATATACATTTGTCTTTCCAAACAGACGTTCTTCCAAATTTTTTCAGCGTTATCTTGGAATTGAGTATGGTCTTAAATATTCCAAGCCTCTCTTTTCTCCCAAATGTACTACCATAAGCGAACTCTTTGCCTCTGTGAGTGGCTATGAGGAGGCCGATCCTTTGGAGTCTCTCTATCTATTGTATACCAGCTATATAAAGTTTAAGTATCCCGACAAATCTTTGCAAGAGGCTCAAAAAGTTGAGCCTTTCGATGAATTTTATAATTGGGGTGCTGTTATTATAAAGGACTATAACGATATAGATACGTATCTTGTCTCTCCCGAACAGATATTTACCAATATCAGGGATTTGAAGGAGTTGGACGATGATTTTTCCTATATGTCTGAGGATCAGCGAAGGGCTGTAAATCTGTTTTGGAATAATTTTCTGAGCGGAGGAACAAGGGAGGGAGTAGGTGGAAAAAAGGAGGCTTTTACCTCTTTATGGACAATTATGACTCCATTATACAGAGATTTTCAAAAGGCGCTTAAAGAGAGAGGAAAAGGCTATTCTGGAATGATATACAGGAGCGTAGCAGAGAAGATTTTGGAGGAGGGTTATTATAAAGCTGTTGAGGGTAGATTTGAGCAACTTGTATTTATTGGATTCAATGCTCCCAACAAGTGCGAGCAAGCACTGATGCGTGAGGCAAAAAGGGTTGGCATGGCAGATTTTTATTGGGACTATTACGGAATAGCGGTAACGGATACGAATAATAAAGCCTCCGCATTCATCTCTGATTTTGTCAAAGAATTTACCTCCAAATATGAAATAAACAAGGAGGCCTCAAAAACATTTGAGCATAAAAACTATTATGCAATTGGAGTCTCTTCAGGTACGGGGCAGGCTCTTGTTCTAAATAAAATACTCGGTGATTTGTACAAAAAAAGATTCGGAGAGGATTGTCATGTGGTGGGGAATTGCGATGCAGAGCCGGCAATATCGATTGCAAATGAGATGCCTACAGATGCAATGATAAATACTTTTGCCTTTTCTACGGCAGTGGTTTTACCTGATGAGCAGATGCTTATGCCAGTAATCAATTCGGTTCCCTCTTGTTTCAGGAAGATTAATGTTACGATGGGGTATCCGATGAAGACCACTTCGCTTTTCTCTTTTCTGAATTTGATATATGATCTGCAGAGAGAGGTAAAAGAGGGAGCTTACTTTTATCACAGGAGCATCTCTTCTCTCCTTTCGCATGAGTATCTTACAGTATCAGCCGCAGAGGAGAGCAAATCAATTGTGGGTAAAATTATCAAAGCCAATAGGATCTATTTGGAGTATAACGACCCTTTGATAGAAGGTATGGAGAGTCAGTTATTAAAAAAGATCTTTGTGATTGCTAAAACGCCTGAAGATTTATATATTTATCTCACAGGTATTCTTACTCTTTTGGAGGGCTCTCTTCCTGAGAGAGAGAGAGAATTTATCTATAGATATTATCAGTTGATAAACAGGCTGAGTCTATTAAAACTGCCCTTTTCCATGGCAGTATGTTTTAGAATTCTCTCCACTGCTGCTGCTCAGACCACAATTCCTTTTAATGGAGAGCCTCTTGCCGGTTTGCAGATTATGGGGCCGCTTGAGACACGATCGCTCGATTTTGAAAATGTTATAATACTGTCTGCTAACGAAGGTGTTTTTCCTGCCTCAAATGTATCACAGTCGCTTATTCCCTATAATTTGCGATATGGTTTCGGATTGCCAACTTATGAGATGGCTGATACGATTGGCGCATATCATTTTTACAGAAGTATATATAGGGCTAAAAATATATATATGATTTACGATACCAGAAGTGACGGAATGAGGTGTGGTGAGATGAGCCGTTATATAATGCAATTGAAATATCATTATAATGTAGGTTTACGTGAAGAGTCAGCCGTGTTTCCTGTAAACAATAGAGCTCAATATGTGGAGATAAGTATTACAAAGGATGAGGAGGTAATGCGACTTTTATATGCAAAATACTCGGATGTTTCGGAAAAGCCAGGAGCTCTTTCAGCAAGTGCCTTAAATACATATATTGAGTGTCCATTAAAGTTTTATTTAACATATCTGTTGGGTATGAAGAGGGAGGAGGATGTTAAGGAGTCGGTGGAAGCGGATACATTTGGAAATTTGTTTCACAAGGTGATGCAAAAGACCTATTTGAAGTACGAGAACAGGACTGTAACCAAGAGGGAGATAGAGAAGATTTCCGCTCATGACTCTCTTGAAAGTATTATTACCCAAGAGTTTAAGGAGATGATGAAAATTGAGGAGGTATCAGGACAGAATATCATAGTGATGGAGGTGCTGAAAAGATATCTTGAGTGGACTTTAAGAGAGGATGCGCAAAGAGCGCCGTTTCTTTATATTAAAGGGGAGAAGGGGTGCCGCGGCACTATAACGATGGATAATAAGCGTATTGTGCGCCTTACCGGATTTATAGATAGAGTGGATGAGATGTCGGGGTACTTGAGAATATCGGATTATAAAACAGGGAAGATAGGTAGAATTGAGGGTGATATCTTAATGGAAACGTTGTTTAATCCGCAAGATGACAGGAATCTGAAATATCTTTTCCAACTCTACTTTTATTCATGGATGTATGAGCGTCAGAATAGGGTAGGAAAGGAGTTTAAATTTTGTGTTTATCCGTTGAGGAGCCTATCTGGCAGCTCTGTTCAGGAAAGACTCATTACTATGCAGAATCTCGACGAATTTGAACTGAGACTTAGGTCTCTTATAGAGGAGATATTCAACCGCAATGTTCCTTTTGGATGTAAGGAGAGGGGAGGAAAACATTGCGACTATTGTGATTTCCATAACTATTGTTGCAGATGATTAATATTTATAAAGCCTCGGCAGGTGCCGGAAAAACTCATAAATTGACCGGAGAGTACATAAACCTTCTCTTTGGGGATCCGTTTGCATACAAGCATATTCTTGCTGTGACCTTTACCAATAAGGCTACCGATGAGATGAAAGGCAGAATCCTTGAAGAATTATTTAAACTTGCTGCGAATAAGGAATCTGACTATCTTGATGATTTAATGAAGAGACTCGGAAAGGAGGAAAACTATGTGAGACACGTGGCGAGGGAGACGATGATAAAAATTTTGCACGACTATTCTCTCTTCTCCATAAGTACTATTGACAGATTTTTTCAGGGTGTAATGAGGGCATTTGCAAGGGAGGTTGGCAAAATGGCTCTCTATAATGTGGAGATAGATGAGGGGGCAGTTATTCAGAGTGCGGTGGATATGATGTATACCTCTCTTGATAAGGAGAATAATTCAGATTTGCTTAAATGGTTGATTAATTTCTCAATAGATGTTATTGAATCGGGGGGCAACTGGAATATAAAGCGTGAGATACTTTCTCTATCCGGAAAACTTTTTTCAGAAGAGTTCAGAATAAAGAGCAGGGAGGCAGGGACTGATACCTTTTCGGTGGATGAATATAGAGAAAATATTGCTCGTTTAAAGGAGCGTATTTTTATGATAATCTCTGATTTTAAGACTGAATGCAGAAGAATTGGCAGAGCCGGCATTGAGTTTATGAGTGCAAGAGGCCATGTTCCGGAGGATTATAAAGGAGCAAGCCGTTCCCCCTTTAAGATCATCAGACAATTGTCTGATGGCATTATTCCAACTTTAACAGATAGTTTCATAGCTCTTTACGGAGCCCCTGATAAATGGGTGGGAAAGAAGGATGCCGATAGAATGGCCCTCTTTTATGATGAGAGACTAAACAGTGTTATAGGTGAGGTAATAGAGCATTATAATAGGCGATCCGGACTTTACCATACAGCTCTTTTGATAAGCGAAAATATTAATTCATTGGGTATTCTTGGAGATATATACAGCAGAATTCAAAGTTATTGCAAAGAGAAGAATATTATACTTATCTCGGAAACTACTGAACTTTTGAATAGGATTATCGATGGTAATGATACTCCATTTATTTATGAAAAGACTGGCACCAGATTGGATAATTTTATGCTCGATGAGTTTCAGGATACCTCAAGGATGCAGTGGGAGAACTTTAAACCTCTGCTTATTGAGAGTCTTGCTAAAGGCGGAGAGAATTTGATTGTAGGTGATGTAAAACAGAGCATTTACAGATGGCGTAACTCGGATTGGAAGATCCTAAATAGTGAAATCAGCTCCTGTTTCAGGAGCGATGAGCTCTCTTTTTCCTCTTTGATAAGTAATTGGAGGAGTGCTTCGGATGTTATAAATTTCAATAATTCATTTTTTAAGAAGGCGGCTGAAACAGCTCAGGCGGAGTTCAACGATTCTATTGGCTATTCATGTAACGATAAAAGTGATAATAGCGGTGGTGATAAGATTGCTCATAATAATGAGGATAATTTAATCACTTCTGTTTATACAGATTTTGAACAGAAGATACCCGATAAACGAGCAGGTGTGAGAGGTTATGTTGAGTGTACATTTTTTCAGAGAGAAGAGAAACAGGGGAGTTACGGCAGAGATAAAACTGAGGAAAATTCACTCTCCGGAGAGGAGAGGCAATTGGGGTTTCTGAAGAGAATAATTGGGGGGATAATTGAAAGAGGTTTTGAAAGGAGGGATATTGCTGTTCTCGTCAGAAAAAATGACGAGGGAGCCGCTGTCGCTTCTTATCTTGCCTCAAACGGATTTAGAATAGTCTCAAATGATTCTCTCTTTATTAGCAGTTCATATTCAGTTCAAAAAATTCTGAATATTCTTAGAACGCTCTACAACCCGGATGATAATATTCTTAAAATCTCTGTTGTATTTAATGGAGGTGGAGTGCATAAGGAGGAGATTTTGGCTGATAGTGGGTTATCGGAAATGCCTCTATATAATGCATGTGAACAGATAGTACGCAAATATCTCTCTGAAAATGAGCGTGGAGATGCCGCATATATTCAGGCTTTTCTGGATTGCGTATTGGAGTATGTGAACGGAAATGGGTCAGATCTTGCAGCTTTTCTTAAATGGTGGGACGAGAGTGGAAATAGGAAGACAATCTCCTCTCCTGATACAGATGCGATAAATATTCTGACTATCCATAAATCGAAGGGACTCGGATTCAGATTCGTTATAGTCCCATTCTTTAAATGTTCGTTTGAACCGGCAAGTTCTGGTCTCCTACCAACAAAGATATGGTGTACAACCGATAATCCTGAAATCGGGTATAAAGGGCCTCTTCCTTTAACGTACAAGCAGGCGCTTAAAGAGACGTTGTTTAGAAACAATTATATAATTGAACGGAATAACTATTATGTTGATGCATTAAACCTTGCATACGTGGCCTTCACAAGAGCTAAAGATGAACTATACGTTCTTTCAATGGAGCCAAAATTTACAAAGGAGGGAGAGTATAAAATCAATTCAGTTTCAACTTTGCTCTATAATTATTTCAGTAATAATGAAGATTTGCAGTTTTGTCTTGACCATGAGCCCCTTACAGAGTCGTTTCATTTAGGAAAACAGAACAAAAATGTGGAATCTGCATCAGATATTGGAAAAGAGGAGCAGCAGAGGGTGAAAGGAGAGAATAAGGATAGCTTTATTGAGATAGAGCCGTCAATTGCCTTAAGAGATGAAATAGATCCAAGAAGGATTAGAACAGCCATGCAGAGTGGCTCTTTGCAAGGAGAGGACTCAATAAGAATAAAGGGAATAGCGATGCATGCACTCTTCTCTTATGTGAATAGTTCGGATGATATTCATGCTGCAGTGATCAAGGCACTTCATGATGGTTTATCGGAAGATTCAGAGTCTGAATTGGAGAAAAAGGTAACAGAGATGATAGTGTCGGTAGCTCAATATGGATGGTTTAATTCTTCAAATAAAGTTCTTAATGAAATTGAGATTATAGAGACAAACGGAATTGTCAGCCGTCCTGACAGAGTAATTATCAGGCCATCAGGAGAGGTTGTAATAGTAGACTACAAGTTCGGATCTTGTGAAGATAACTCTTCTTTAAGCCGTTATATGCGCCAGGTAGGATGTTATATGGGTATTTTTAGGAAGATGGGATACTCAAATGTATCTGGGTATATTTGGTATCCTTTTGCCGGTAAGACAATAAGTGTAAATTATTGAATATCGTTTGCCGATACAGATGCTGCAGCCTCAGCATTCTCTTTTGAAAAGTAAGGTTCTATGTGAATTGAGGTTTGGGTGGTATCGCCGTAATTCTCTCTCAAACCCTTTTCTACCTCTGTGGAGATATCGTGTGCCTCTACAACAGTTATGGCCGGATCTACTTTAATATGAACATCAATTATATAGGTATTTCCACTCTTTCTTGTCTTAAGGTTATGAAATTTAATGACTCCAGGAGTGAGGCTTATTATTTCTCCTATTCTCTCCTCTATATCCTTTGGGAGAGCTCTTTCCAATAGCTCTTGTAATGCCGGTTTAAGAAGATCATATCCTACTTTAACAATAAAGAAACTTACGACTATAGAGGCTAAAGGATCAAGTATACGCCATTTACTGCCAAGAAAAAAGGCTCCTGAGATACCTATCAGTGTACCTATTGAGGAGAAGGCATCTGAACGGTGATGCCATGCATTTGCAATGACCGCCTCGCTTCCAATTTTTTTACCAATTATTACTGTTATTCTGTAAAGCCATTCCTTTACTGCAATGGAGGCAACTGCTGCAATTATTGCCCAGTATGAAGGGGCCTCTAAAACAGTGCCGTTTATGGAGGCAATAATATCTTTAATTCCTTTATACAGTATTCCGACACCCACTATAATTAGCATTACACTTACAAGCAGTGTTGCGAGGGTTTCAAATTTACCATGACCGTAGTGATGATCCTCATCTTTGGCTTTTGAGGAGATCTTTATAAATATAATAACTATCAAATCGGTCAGAAAATCTGAAAGCGAATGAATACCGTCTGCAAGCATGGCTGCACTTCGTCCGAAAATTCCGGTAAGAATTTTTCCGAGAGACAGTATTAAATTAACATAAAAGCCTGTCCATGTTATTTTTACAGCCTCTCTGGCTCTTTCTTGTGCATGTAAGGTACAATTTATTCTTTTCTCTTTTTCCATACATAATTGTTTGTTAAACATAGAGACCATTATGTCAAAGTCCATAGCTTATTTTGGTTTGCAAAGATAGAAAAAAATAACCTTATAATTTGATACTAAATATTTAATAACTAATTTTGCATCCTTTAAAGGTTATGGGATTAACCTTAAACCGCTGTACTTTTTGTTAGAGCTGATGATCCCTGCTGAAATTTTATAAAAATCATATGATTAGATCTATGTTGCTTGTGGGGGTAGGCAGTTTTGCAGGTGGTGCACTTCGCTATCTTATCTCTGCTGTAGTTCAGAACAGAACTCAAAGTAAATTTCCTATCGGTACATTGTTTGTTAATATTGCAGGTTGTTTTATTATCGGGGTACTTCTCGGTCTTTTTGAAAGGGGACATATCTCTAATCGAGATCTGAATCTTCTGCTTGCGATTGGTTTTTGTGGCGGTTTTACAACATTTTCCTCTTTTATAAGCGAAAACATGACCTTTATGCGTGCCGGACAGTTTGAGTTGCTTATTGCACATCTTGCATTAAGCGTAATAACCGGTTATGCTGCTCTTTTTGCGGGTTCTATCCTCTCTTCAAGGATTTGAAAGATGCGGTCTTATTGGGTTTAAATGCTATTACTGTGATAGCATTCCAGCCAACGAGATCCGCATTATGTTATCTGTGATAGTATTCCAGACAACGATAAAGCATTTGAGATTTATATCTGAACACAGCTTTTTGCAGGAGCTCCAAAAAAACTTAAAGGTAGTACCCTTTATTACCCATTTCAGAGGCCTGCATAAGGGCATATTCATTTTTGCGCAGCGGATAGTCCCAGCAGCCCATCTGGTGATATATGCCTCCTCCAAAGCCGCTTTTAAAGCGATATAATCCATACATAGGATGGGAGGGTTCTGCATTAGGAGCAATACCGAACATATCGTATTCTGTACAGCCGTACGATTTGGCAATTTGCATGGCCCGCCATTGCAGTGCGTAGGTAGGCATTAAATTTCTGTGTTTAGAAGAGGATGCCCCGTAAAGATAGGTGGCTCTATTGCTGGAGATGAGCAGGAACATGGCGGCAAGAGGTTCGTGGTCGGCATAGGCAATCAACAATTTTACATGAACGGGAAGTGTATCGTCCTCCATTTTTGCCGCGAATACGGAGTGAAAATAGCTTATGTCGTTTATATGTAGCCTGTTTCTTCTGGCGGTCTCCAGATATAGTGAGTACCAAATGTTCAGATTATTAATTGAACAGGTTCTCACCTCTACACCGCGCCTGTCGGAGAGATTTATGTTGTATCTTGTTTTAGGCTTCATCTTCTCTAAAATCTCCTTCTCATTAGGAGATAGATCAACTATAATGGTATTGGCAGGGAGTATATCGCTGTTGCATCTCTTTAAATTCCAATTAATGGTTCCGTAGTTAAGTTGAAATTCCTGATATTTTTTTTCTGGGGCGCCGAGCCATACTCCGTTATCACTATAGTCCGACTCCTTACTCCAGTGTGACTGCCAGTTCAGGTCATATCTTATTGCGATGCAATCCTTTGGCAGGAACGATCTGATGGATTCTGAGAGCTCTTCCAAAAACACTCCCTGTTTCTCTTCTGATGGTTCTATTTCTGGGCCGTATGGTATGTAGGCCATGCAGTCCTTGCTGTTGTAGCGGTGAATGAATATTAGAAAATCGGCAGTTGTATAGGAATACCCGCCTACATTCAGGTACAAATCTCTATTACGGGCCTTATAGTCAAAGGCCAATGATTGTAATCCCTGCTTCCGCTTTACTCTCGACCAAAATGATGTCTGTTGTATTATCGGCGTATCATAAACATCTACTATCGCCTTTTTTTCTATATTAAGTTGCATCTCTTTTTCCTTTGTTCTGCAAAGATAAGGCTATTATGTCGCATGTCAAAAGAGCAGTTGTATATAATTCGGTGGCTGTTCTCTATAATAGAAGATAAACTATTTATTGAACAGAACAGCCTTTTGGAAGTGTTAGTAAAGACGATGTGAATAAGTTTTTTTATCTTTACGAAGTAATTATTGCTCCCTTTTGCTCTCTTTTTATTATTGCGACATGAATTTGCTCTATTCTACAGAATTTGATTCTCAATTTGGTAAAATATCTATTCTCTCTGATGGAGAGACTATTTCAGGGCTTTGGCTGCCGGGACAGAATGTCGCATCCGGAGAGGTTATCTGTTTTGGCAAGGTGGTTAAGGTTAGGCTAAATGAGGGGGATTGCCCTGATATATTTATAACGGCACATAATTGGCTTAAGAGGTATTTCAAAGGGGAGAATCCGGGAGTTACTCCGCCGCTCTCCCTTTTGGGTACTCCATTCAGGCTTTCTGTGTGGCGTTTGTTGCAGGATATTCCTTATGGAAAGGTAACAACCTACGGGGAGATTGCAAGGTTGGTAGAGAGGCAAACTGGAGTCAAAACTATTTCAGCACAGGCTGTGGGAGGAGCAGTGGGGCATAATCCCATAAGTATAATGATTCCTTGTCACAGAGTTGTAGGTTCTAATGGAAGTCTAACAGGGTATGCGGGTGGAATCTCAATCAAATATGAGCTACTCAGACTTGAGCAGATAGATATGTCGAGGTTTTTTATACCTAGAAATGGTTTTTGAGAGGTAAGTATATAGAGATTGTTAAGTATGAATATAGAGAGCAAAATAAGAGTAAAAGCTGTTGCTGTATATGTTATTGTGGCTGTTGCTGTAATAGTTATGATTTTTTATTCATACCGTGCAAAGAACAGAGTAGTTGTAAATAGGGAGAGGCTTGAAACTCAGTATAGATCGCTTTCACTTACCAACAGGCTTATATTTTTTGTGCAAAATGCTCAAAATCTGGAAAATAAATTTTTTACATCTGTATCCGGTAAGGGAATCTCTGTTGTACTGCAAGAAATTGAGGATAATATAGCCGCGGTTGGTATAATCTCCGATACTTTGTCAATGTTGCATCCTTCAGAAAGGGCAAACCTGCTCCGTATTGGAATACTCCTTTCTGATCAGTTGGATAATTTTAGAATTCTTAACAATCAGCTGAATGGCGTTAATCCTGTCTCAAAGATAAATGAAAGTATAAGAAATTTTGAGCCTGTAAAAAGAGATACTATTATAGTATCTACTACTACTAAAGATACTGTTGTAAAATACCCTGTGAAACGCAAATTTTTTCAACGTATTGGAGATATATTTAGAGCTCATAAAGATAGTATCGTAACCTCTGTGGTTAAGACTACTGATACATTAAGACGTAATGTGTCAGATACATTGCCAATTATTTATGAGGTAGAGAAGATTGCAAAACGTGCTACGAAGGATTACGATAGTAATATCAGGAGCATCAGCAAACAGGTTGCTCATCTTGTAATGGCCGATAGGGAGCTTTCTTCAGAGATTGCTAAATTATTACTTGTTCTGCATGGAAATATGTTCGATTCCACTATGGAACTTGCAAGTAAAAGTGAGAAAGATATTGAGAAAAATTATTTTTTATTTCTTGCAGGTGGTTTAACTTCGCTTTTGTTGGCACTTTTTCTTATAATCATGATTCTGGCCGATATAAGTCGTGGACAAAGAGCCAGAGCTGAACTCGAAAAAGCGAACCGGCAAATACGGAATATTATGGATAGCCGTCATAGATTGTTACTTGCCGTCTCACATGATATAAAGAGTCCTTTGGGATCAATTGTAGGGTACATAGATATTATGACTGCGGAGAGTTTACAAGATGATGGAAAGAGGGAATATTTAAAATCCATGAAAAATTCGGCCAGACATATACGTGCTTTGTTGAACAATCTGCTTGAGTTTTCCAGTATCGAACAGGGCAAGGAAAAGATTAATATTAATATTATTGATATTAAGCGGCTTGCTGCAGATATGAAGAGTATGTTCGAGCCTCTTGCTGATGCAAAGGGGATTCACTTGAATGTTTTTTCAGAGGCGTATACAGTTGATGGTGATCTTATGAAGATAAAGCAAATAGTTATTAATTTGCTCTCTAATGCTGTTAAGTATACCTCTTCAGGGATGGTTTCATTAATGATAAAATATTCGGACAACAAACTATTAATTACTGTGGAGGATACCGGTACCGGTATCCCGGCAGATGAGATAGATAAAATATACAAACCATTCGTAAGAATGGAAAGCAATAGTGACATGGCTTCAGGTACAGGACTTGGTATGTATGTGGTAAAGGGAATTATTGAGATGTTGGGTGGCAGTATCGAGGTTACCTCAAAAGTAGGGGAGGGAAGTAAATTTTTTATTACCATACCGGCCTCATTACATGAAGGCAGGAGAGGTGAGATTAATGAGAGTTCCGAAAATAGAGGAATTTTAATTGGAGAGAGAGAGAGTTCCGCTCTTCCAGAAGGTCCCAAAAGGATAGCTGTTTTTGATGATGATCCGGCGATGATAAAGGTTGTTGCACTTATGTTGGAGAAACTTGGACATATGGTTGTTGAGGAGGAGTATAATGTCATACTCACAGATATGGAGATGTGTGACCTTTCTGGTATGGACGTTCTTGCCTCCTCTCCTGAGATACCGGTTGTTGTTATGACCGGAAGGAGTGATTTTTCAAGCGAAGAGGCTCGGCGGCTTGGATTTGCCGGCTATCTTGCTAAACCATTCACTTTTGATGAGCTATCCGATCTTTTTGGGAATTTCGGACAAAGCAAATGGGATGACGACAATAATGAAATTGTGAGGGTTCTCTTTTGTAATTCGGCCCAGGAAAGTTCTGTAAAGTTGAGCGAGGCCCTTAAAACAGAAGATTATGCAAAGGCGCAGTTCCTGTGTCATAAGATGTTGCCTATGTTTGCCCAAATGGGCTATAATACCGATGCGCTTAGAAGGATGGATATGCATCGTGGAAATGAATATGAACAGTGGAGAGAAGATGTGGAATCAATCCTTTCAATAGTAATAAATGGCAATTAAAGTTCCAATCCGTATTGATGCATCTTATTATAGAGGGTTTTTCTGTCTATCTTTAAAAGTTGAGCTGCGAGGGTTTTGTTTCCTCTTGCGCGTTTCAAGACATTTTCAATCTGTTCCTTTTCATTACCGGGTCTGAGTGCAAAATCTTCGCCTGTTTGTTCAAAACCAGATGTCGGCTTTTGTGTGAGAATTGGCAGATCCTCTTTAATAATTTCATTTCCTGATGTGAAGAGCACTGCACGTCTTATTGCATTCCTAAGTTCACGTAAATTTCCACTCCAATATTGTGCCTCCATGAACTCCATGGTATCGGCAGAAAATCCCTTTATTTCTCTTTCCAACTCTTCGTTGGCTTGATTTAAAAATTCAGACGCAAATAGTTTAATATCGCTTTTTCTCTCTCTCAGCGGTGGTACCGTTATGGAAAACTCATTAATTCTGTGGAAAAGATCCTCTCTGAATTTACCCTCTGCAATTGCATTCTCAAGATTTTCATTTGTGGCGGCAAGTATCCTGACATCAATATCTATATCCTTTGCTGAACCTACAGGACGCACCTTTTGTTCTTGCAGTGCCCTTAATAACTGCACTTGTACTTCATACGATAAGTTACCTACTTCATCCATAAAAACGGTACCGCCTTTTGCCTGTTCAAACACTCCGACCTTATCACTTATGGCTGAGGTAAAAGATCCTTTTAGATGTCCGAACAGTTCACTTGGAGCAAGTTCCTTTGAGAGACTTCCGCAATCTACAGCAATAAACGGTTTATCTTTTCTTGTGCTGTTATCGTGAATTAAGCGTGCCGTATACTCCTTACCTGTACCGCTTTCTCCCAAGATCAGTACTGTCATCTTTGTAGGTGCAACTCGCATAATATGATCATACATGGTTTTGGCAGCCTGACTTTTGCCTGTTATCATATCCTTATAATCGGCATTCATTTTGCGTTCAGTGCGTTCAGTATTTTCTCTTCTTTTTGTGAGTGCATTCTCAATTTTTGCCTTTAGAATTGAGGGGTTAATAGGCTTCTCAAGATAGTCTTCCGCTCCCAATTTCATTGCTGCAACTGCTGTCGTAATCTCTCCATAGCTTGTCATTATCATGTAGGGCATCTCCATCTTTTTGTCCTTTGCCCAATGCAATAACATGATACCATCTCCGTCAGGCAATCTCAAATCGGACAGAACAAGATCGAACTTGTTTTTTTGAAGTTCTGCCTTTGCATTTCGTACGCTCATACAAAAAACAGGATCATAGCCATTTTTACTGAACCATCCCTGTAGCATTGTTCCGAATGCAAGATCATCTTCTATAATGAGTATTCTCTGTTTCATACTAATTAAAAATTTTAAACTTAACAATATGGAGCATGGTGACTGAATCTTTTCACAAAATTAGATTTTTTAATTGAAAAGGGACAGAATTTGCGGAAATTATCCCAATTGTTCTGTCCCTTTTGCTGAAATAAATTGCTGTTTTTAATTCTATAGCTATTCTTTTCAGCTCCTATTATTTTTAAACACGGCTTTCTACTTTTTTACCACTAAATATTTGGATACGCTCCAGAATTTTGCGGGAGCCAAAATCTTTATAGTAATCATCTTATCTGTACCCACTATTGTTTCGTAACTATCCTTTGGGTGTGATGAGAGTATCTTTATGCGCTTGCTGCCTGTCTCAATCATTGAGATGTTTCTCAAATCGCCTTTAATGAAGATTGAGTTGTCGAAATCTCTGTCAAGAACTTTTTTGGTCCCGAACAAACCGCCACTTGTAATAACCTTGGCTGTTTTAAGATCCTTTTCGCTTGCAATGCAATACCATACCGTATTAAGATCCATATCTTGAGTTTTGATAGTAGAGAGTTGCTGTTCGGAGATACTGTTCAACTTGTTTATATTTGAATGTAGACTATCTACAGTCGTTACCAATTCATCTATTCTTATATTCTTCTTTGCAAGTTCTGATTGAAGAGCATTGATAGCATTAGTCTTCTCATTTAATTCTCCTTCCAATCTGTCTAAAGAGGCCTGCAAGGCAGAGTTCTTTTTACCGCTCTTATTTAAGCGGGCCTGCAGCTGTGCTATTTTTTCTTTATTTTGGGCAAGAACATCTTTGATAAGAGAGAGTCTTGCAGCAACCTTTTCACGTTTTGACGCTGTGCTGCCCTCATTGCTCTTTAATTCAACCATCATTTTACCCTCATTTTGTGTAATCTCGTTGAATCCGCTTTCAACATCGTTAACGATTGCAACGATCTCGTTGTACTCTCTTTCTATGGTATCAGCTCTAATTAAGAGAGAGTCTCTTTGTGCCACTACTGTTTTGTATTTGCTTGAACTTTCTACGCATGATACTGTTGTGACAGCCATTGCAATAAAAATTGCAAGATAATTTAATGTTCTCATAATCGGTTTCATAATTTTGTATTTGTTGTTTGATTAGACAGATTCAACTATTATTCCCTATTATGATAAATTCACTTTTTTAGATTTCACAATAATGCGGAATGATAATATTGGGGATTGGTATATTTTACTTAAAAAGTTAAATACTAAAGATATAGCGTATTTAGTAATTAATTAATCTTTATTTTTGTGAATCTATTATTTACCATTTATTATTTTATTGAGACATTTCAATCCTATATAAATTTGTGGAAAAGTGTGGATATTTCCACGCTTATTTTGTGAATTTCTTCATTTCCTGTAGTTCTATATAGATTTAATTATAAAGAATGTATTATGATTTGGTAAATCAACTATTATTAAACGTTTATTTTTTATTGTATTTATTTTAAAAAAAAATTCTCAAAGTAAAACAAGAAGTTTTTACTCAAAGTGTGCCCGTTCCTCCTTTGCGAGGATATATTCGCGGAAAAAATAAGAGAGAATATGTGGAAGAGGATTGTATCTATCATATTGGCTATTTCAGTACTATTTTCCGCCCAGGCTCAAAAACGTGCCTTTGCCATCAATGTAGTGGATTATTTTAATTTCCTAACCATCAATGGCGAGGTAAGTCTTGCCTTTTCTAGGCATTGGTCGGGCCATTTTAGATGTAGATATAGTCCCTTTATACTAAAAGAGGGTACTCTGCAGCAGATGCAGAATAAAAGGTTGGAGTTTTCTGCGGGAATAAGATATTGGATTTGGAATATTAATTCAGGATGGTTTACCCATCTGTATCCCAGCTATTCCAAATATAATAAAGGAGGAATATTCAATGAAAAAACTTATGAGGGAGAATCTTACGGAGCTTTACTGGGAGGCGGTTATGCCTTTATGTTGTCGAAAAGAGTTAATCTTGAATTGGGGGTAGAACTCCGTGCAGGTTATAAGAATTATGTCATTTACGAGCATCCTAAAGGGGGGAGGTTTAAGGGGAAATGGAAGGAGCTTTTTATTGAACCAGGGAATGTGCTGATTCAGTTTGCCTTTATCTTTTGAGTTAATTATAGGATGAACAATGCTTTGGCAAAATAGAAGAGATGAGAGCTAAAATAGAGTTATGAGTTGGAAATAGAAAAGATTAAAAGTGAAGAACATTAAATAAGGAGGTAGGTATGAAGAAGAGAGGAAGAGTTTGGTTAATGCTGACAGTTGCTGTGTATTCTACGCTGATTATTGCAGTTGCATGTGTAAATCAACGGAGGGTAAGGGAACTTACCGCTGACAATATTATGGCTGGAACAGCAATTGTTGCGGAGATGCGACCGCAGGAGATTTACGGTGATACTCTGGTAAAATCTACTGATAACACGGCACCGGTATCGTTTGTGAAGGGGGAAAGGGGCAAACCATTCGTAATGAATGCGGTAGTTGATGATAAAACAGGTGAGATGGTTGCTGTAGATAATCTTAACCCTGTAATTGTAGAGGCAAAATTTAGAAATATTGCAGAAAGAGGGGGAAAGGTCAATATGTCATTTGAGATCTCTGTGCCTCTTAAAATGCAGAATACTGCGTGGCAAGTGAGGTTGAAGCCCAAATTTCTTTTTCTTGGAGATACGCTTATGGCAGAGGAGTTTTATGTTACAGGTAAGAAGTACCGCGATATGCAATTGCGCGGATATGAACTGTACAATAAATACTTCAACTCAATTGTGTCTGATAGTTGCGATTATTTGAAAAATTTTACAAGGTATCGTCAAATGCATCGTTTCATATCGCGTAATTTTCCCCTACTGTACTCATTGAGGAATGACAGTTCTATTGTCAAGGACACTGGGTCGATAGGATTATATAATATCTCATTGAAGGAGACCGTGGAACATTATAAAAAAGACTCCTTTATCTCAAAAAACAGGAAGAAACGCGACTCTTTGAAAGAGATGTTTTCTAAATATGTAAAAGATCCAATCAAGAAGGAGGGGATCAAGCTTGATTCTGTAATAACAGAGGGTGAAGGTTCTGTGAAATACTGTTATAGGCAGACTATAGAGGCGGCAGGCGATTTAAAAAAGATACAGATGATTCTTTCCGGAGGCATCTTTAGAGAGGGTGAGCAGATTTACGAGATACCGGAGACCAAGCCGCTCTCTTTTTACGTTAGTTCACTTACCTATTTTGCAGATAATACGCCCATGTATATAAACTCCGACAGGTACGGAGCCTGTTTAGATACATTGTATATGCGGGGGATAGCCGCATTAGACAGAAGAGATTATAAGACCGCGATAAAAATTCTTTTACCATATAGCAATATAAACTCAGCTGTTGCTTTATTGTGTGAAGACAATAACAGGCCAGCTCTGGAGATTCTTCAGAAGTTGCCTTCAAGTGCCAAACGTGATTATATGCTTGCGCTTGCATATATGCGAATGAATGATTCAGGAATGGCTCTAAAATATTATAAAAGTTCGGTTGAACTAGATCCCTATATGAAGCATCGCGGTAATCTTGATCCGGAGATATATGCACTCATTAATAAATACAAATTGAATCTGACATTATAATCAGATGTTATTTGATTCAATGTAAGAGGATTTAATCTTATGCTATATGATATAACGTGATACCGTGCTATGCGATGCTGTGTGATGTGATGTGATGTGATGTGATGCAAGCTCATGTAATCTGATTAAACCTGAGATGATATATTCTGAGCTGTTCTCACCTATTTTATAGCACGTAATTATTTGATTTTAACATAATAATAACTTAATAACAACTAAATACAATAAAAATGAAATCAAACTTTTTAATCAACAACGTTGCAATATGTTTAATATTATATGCAACAGTTTTAATCGTTTCATGCACAAAAGAGCAGGAAGGAGGGGCGGAAAATGAGATGACGGAGAGCCTGTTGACACTTAATATAACGGCAGGAAAAACTGCGTTGCAGACTACCAAGGCGACCGGTGGGTCTCATGGAGTTCAGGCAGATGATAACAATGTTGAAACTCTTGAAATATTTGTTTTTAGAAACGATGGCGGTGAAGACAGCGGACAATTGGATGCATATAAGAAATTTACAAAAAATGATGGATTGACCAATTTGCAAATAAAGGCAACGACTGGGAACAGAATTATTTATGCAGTGGCCAATTCCCATAAAGAAAATTGGACAGGCGTAACAACAATAGATAAGTTCAAGGCGGAAATGTCAGCTATTACTTTGGAAAACATCAAGAACTTTACAATGAGCGGTAATATTAGCTCGGTTCTTCACACGACCTCCTCTATAACCTTCTCCATCTCCAGATTAATCTCCAGAATAAAGATAAATGGAATAAAGACTGCTTTTGCCGGTACTCCATATGCCGGAATGACGTTGTCGAATGTCAAGGTATACCTTACTAATGTGATTGCTTCAAAGTCTTTTGCAGAGAATAAAGATATGGCAGTACTGCCTATAATGAATTATAAAAAGGCGGTTACTTCTGAGTCTCAGTCTTGTACTATGCCGGGTATGATTTATGAAACCATTGCTGGTGAAATTGGTGATAGCGGATTTGCTCAACCTCTCTATTTCTATGCTTATGAAAATCTTATAACTTCCGAAACTTTAACTGCAAGATATACGCGTATAGTTATAGAGGGTGTTTTAAATGGCAAAACATACTATTATCCTATATCAATCAATAGAGAGGGATTCGGGTATGTCTCCGCGAATGGGCATATGGGGATAAAGCGTAATACGGCGTACCAAATCAAGGCGACTATTTACAGGCCAGGTTCTACAGACCCGGACAAACCGCTCGAGCCAGGTACACTCTCCGCTACCGTTGGAATTGAGGATTGGTCATTAACAAACTCCTCGGATGTGGAGTTCTAATTGATATGTGATGAAGCTCTATTTGTATAAAATAACTCCTCCCAAAAAGGCACTCCTCCTGTTTATGATAGCATTGCTTGAGTTTTCGTGCGATACCATATGGGAGAGCAGAAGCGGTTGTCCCTGCTATCTTTCGCTTGATATCTCTGATTGTAGAGGGAAATCCGACACGGTACAGATATGGTATTACAATTCCGGAGATTCATTGGTGCTAAAAGATACGGCCGATTTGAGTAAATCTTTGTTTTATGAGGCGCCTCTTCCGAGGGGGGTAATAAGGTATCATGTGTGGGGCGGTATTCAAAAAATGGAGGTTACGGAGGAGAGGGGGGAAAAGCCGATGATAATGCAGATTGCAGGAAAAGAGTTTGGCCAGATTTACAGGTTTGATGGTAGAGTGAATACCAATTGTGAGGAGACAAATGATGCTGTAAAGATGAAAAAGGAGTATGCCAGGTTAAAAATTCTTTTTAAAAATTTACCCGATAAATTTGAAAATGCAGTTAAAACCAGAGTGTTATGTGAAACGTCGGGGTACTATATTGACGGTAAATTTGCTGAAAGTTCTACCTATATGGATAGGGAGATGAGCAACAATATGCCTTTGGTATTTATTATTGGCAGGCAATTGCACGCTGAAGCTATCAAACTTCTTCTTTTTGTTCATCGTGAACAGGGTGAAGAGTTGCAAATAGGAGAAATAGAGATTGGTAAAATGTTGTTAAATGGTGGGTTTGATATGAAGGAGGAGGAGATAAGTGATGTTGAACTGATTGTTGATTTTTCTGCTTCGAGCGTTACGATTAAGGTGGAGGATTGGAGTGTTACGGAAGAGGTGGATATAGAATTATAGAAGGAGGGAAAATGATGGAAAAGAGGTTTAGCAATTTTTTTGGTCGGGTTGAGAAGCTAATAATCCCTATTATTGTGGGACTTGTCATCTGTTCATGCGGGAGGGAGTTGGAGGAGTTGAATAGCGGCAATAGGGTCTCTGTTGCCGGCGAGAGTGATACAATTGGATTTTCACTCTCCTGTTTCTATTCTTGTTGCAATACCAAATCTCCAGTTCAAGTTGATGAAACTATGATTGCCGATATAAACATCTATGTGGTAAACGAGGAGGGAGATGTGGTGGACTATAAATATTGCGCACGATATACTGCTGCACTTGAACTGTTTATTTATAAGGGGAGTAAACATAAAATTTACGTAATGGCTAATGTGGGGCAAGTGAGTTCATTAAGGAACTCCTCAGAAATAGAGTCGTACTGTTATTCGGTCTCCTCTATAGAGGGGATTGCAAATGCAAACGGCGGTATTCCGATGAGCGGTAAATCAGATATGAGACTATTCGGGAGTGGTGAGAAGGTGAAAATAATGCTTGTTAGAGCCGTGGCTGTTTTTGTAGTGAAATGTGACTATTCCGGATTAAATAGCGGCGTAACTGTAAATGTCAAGAAAATAGCATTGAAAAATGCTCCATCCGGAGTGTTGTTGTTTTCCAATACGAGAAATGCAGCCGGTACATTTATGGCGGGAGAGGAGAGAAGTGCCGGCGAGCTCTCCCATCTGGAAAGTTATGGAGAGGGTTTTTTGTTGTTTGAAAATATGCAGGGGAGAGTTGCTCCCGGTGCAGTAGACAATAAATCAAAAATGGCTATTATGAGCGCCGATTCTAAATTACGCTCCTCATATATTCAGATGGATTATGATTATGTGTCACCTCAAAAGAGGGGATCGATTTCGTATAAATTTTATATTGGTTCTTCTTACGAGGATTGTGATGTCGCAAGAAATACAAAGTACACATGTACTGTCTATTTTAAAGGTAATGCCTCTGCCAATGAAAACAGCGAGAGTGTTGATAATTCTGGACTTAACGATAGGGTGACAGCAATTGAAATCGCCCCGGATTCATATGTGTTCGATGAGATCGGAGCTATTTTTACTCCTTCAGTTGAGGTTAAACCATTATCCTCATACAATAAGGAATTGCGATGGAGCAGTTCAAACCCGCTTGTTGCAACTGTTGACAAGTTCGGTTCAATCAAGGCCATTTCTGAGGGAGATTGTGTTATAACGGCCACCTCTGTTGAGAATCCCGACATTTCATCTTTATGCAGAATCTCTGTTATGCAGCCCGAAATCGAATTTTCTGAAAAAAATAAAGTTATGTATGACGGTGAGGAGACTGTTTTATTATGGAAAAAGCTAATTCCCAACAATATGATTCCTACAGTAGTTTCAAGTGATACTCAGGTACTCCAAATCCTTGAAGTCAATTCTTTAGGGGTAAAAGTAAGGGCCAAAAGTAGGGGAAATGTAGCCGTTACAGCCTCTAAAGCAAAGGCGAAGGATATTTGTAACATTAAGGTAGAGGAACTTAAGATTACTTTTAACACCATATCACCGTTATTTTTCTATACCGGATTCAATGATCCTGTCTCTTATTCCGTCTCTCCGGCTCATGCGGAGTTGCTTCATTCTCAGGGTAAACTCAGAATAAATTGGAGTAGTTCAGATAATAATAGCCTTGTACATCTATATGGTAATTTGTTCAGGGGTGGCATGGCTAATTCATCCGCTGATATTATTGCCTCATTTGCAGATTATCCGGCCAAAAAGTTCATGCATAATGTCTTTGTGAAGCCTGCAGTTTCTGTTTTGGAGGAGAATGTCAATCTGGTAGCCAATTCTAAAGTGGCGGCTGTCTCTCCCTATATCAGTGATGAGATATACGTCTCTTATGCGCTTAACATCGACAAGCACTCGCGGGCTGTGTTGAAGTGGAGCGGTACGAATGTCGGGGTACAAAGAGATAATATTCATATTGATTCACAGAATAAATTGTCTCTTGACAATCAGACGGCTGCAAACGGTATTTATCAGCTTAAGTGCAGTATCACAAATGCCGATGATGGTGTTTCATATTATGATCAATTGTCAGTTGCGGTTTATGAGGCGGTCAAAATATGGATGGTGAACAGCGAAACCAATATCGGGAATGTTGAGGATGATCCGGAGTCAGTAAATATAGAGAGTTCATATACCGGAGAAACTGATCAACCTGACAATAGAATAGGCGTTTTCAAATGTATTCTTACTCCTGCTATAAATAGAGAAGTTTTGATTGATGTTAAGGATACATTTCTCTACTATTACGACTATTCATTTGTCGAACATATCAATTATCCATGCAAAGTTGGTGAAATAGTTTATGTAAAGATAGTTACTCCGTTTGATAAAGGACTTGGAGGTGATAAAAAATATCGTTTCTACTATAGTGCCGACTCTCTTTAGGGAGGGATTATTTACCTATTGATTGATAGTTGAAGCCGTTGGCTTTCATTTCGTCACGGTCGTATATATTGCGGCCGTCGACGAATATGTTACCTTTAATAGATTTTTTGATCTCCTCCCAATTTGGAAGTCTGAATTGTTTCCATTCAGTAAGCAATGCAATTGCATCTGCTCCCATGGAGGCATCATAAATATCCTTGGCATAGTAGATAGTCTCTTTCAAGTAATGTTTCTTTGATTCCTCTATTGAAACTGGATCGTATGCTCTTACTTTTGCTCCGGCTTTAATGAGCAGGTTTGCTGTAACAACAGAGGGTGCTTCGCGCATATCATCGGTTTCAGGTTTAAATGCAAGACCCCATAATGCAATGGTTTTTCCTTTTAAATCTCCTCCGAAAGCCTTTTCCAACTTTTCAAATACTATTCTTTTCTGTTCATTGTTGACATTTTCTACTGAACTTATAACTTGCATTTTGTAGCCATGTTCTTCACCTGTTTTAACTAAGGCCTTCACATCTTTTGGAAAACATGACCCGCCATAGCCACATCCAGGATAGAGAAATTTTGATCCTATTCTTGAGTCGGAGGCTATTCCTGCCCTCACTTTATCAATATTGGCACCTGTAAGTTCACATAATCTTGCCATCTCATTCATAAAACTAATTCTTGTTGCAAGCATTGCATTAGCTGCATATTTTGTCATTTCAGCAGAGTGTACATCCATCATTATAACCCTGTAGTTGTTTAGCTGAAAAGGGCGGTAAAGTTGATTCATAAGTTCTTTCGCTCTTTCAGAATCTACGCCTATGACAATTCTATCAGGACTCATAAAGTCTTTTATTGCCGAGCCTTCTTTTAAAAATTCCGGATTTGATGCAACATCAAAAGGTATCTTCTCACCTCTATTTTTTAGCTCTTCTTCAACTTTTCTCCTTACCTTTATTGAAGTACCAATCGGAACCGTGCTTTTTGTGACAAGCAGGGTGTATTTTTTTATCGTTTTGCCGAATGTAGAGGCAACCTCCAAAACAAATTTGAGATCTGCGCTTCCATCCTCTCCCGGAGGTGTACCTACTGCGATAAATACTATATCGGCATTATCTATACATGACTCCAATGAGGTGGAGAAGGCGAGCCGTCCGTCGTGCATATTCTTAAGTACGAGCTTGTCGAGTTCTGGTTCGTAAATCGGAACAATCCCTTTATTGAGATTCTCTATTTTCTGTTTATCAATATCTACGCATGTGACATGTGTCCCCATTTCGGCGAAACATGAACCACTTACCAATCCTACATATCCTGTTCCTACAACTGCAATATTCATATGTCTTGAGTGTTAAAAATGACCTCTAAGATAATAAAAAATTAAAAAAAAATAGCTGAATAATCCTCTTTGCGTGTAAAAATATTATCTTTGCATAACTTTCGACATGGGGATGTTTTGGTTTTGACAGCAGATTAATCGGAAGGTAAGCA
>CAZNBA010000004.1:0-55641 GCA_964571395.1 uncultured Muribaculaceae bacterium | reverse complement strand
TAAGCACAACCTGTTTGCTGAATTGACGAAATAGCAACTCAGTCAACGGAGAGCCTTTGTTCAGCAGGCGCTTCTGCAACAAAAAACTATACTCTGAATTGTTTTAGTATTTTGAGATAAGCTCGCGTATCTCCTGCTTAGCCTCTTTCCAACGAGGAACATCCACCTTTGGACCAACCACCTCAACAACTTTTGAGGAGATAATTGAACCAACCTCACCGCACACCTTGATTGGCATCCCTAAAGAATGTGCATACAAAAATCCGGCAGCATAGATATCACCGGCTCCTGTTGCATCCTTTGTATCGGCAGGCCATGCATCGATTTTATAAAATTCATCTCCACTCTTAACCATAGAGCCGTCCGGTCCCAACTTTACGACAGCTATTCTGCAAATTTTAGCAATCTCGTCGAGAGCTTCACGCGGCTCTTTTTTCGTGAAAGATTTTGCCTCAGTCTCATTGGCAAAGACAATATCCACATAATTCTCAACAATATCGTGCAAGAAGGCATCATTGCTTTCAACAACATTGTAGCTCGCCATATCTATTGAAATTATAGCACCGGCAAGTTTTGCAAGTTCTATTGCGCGCCTTAGAAGATGCTGATTCTGCACAAGATAGCCCTCGATATGAAAATAGTCGTATCCCGCAAAGAATTCGGGTTTAAGATCGTCCGGAACAAGCTCAATTGCAGAGCCGAGATAAACGGCAAAGGTTCGTTCGGCATTTGGAGCGGTAATAAAAACCATCGCACGTCCGGAAGCCTTTGTCCCCTTTAAAAGAGTGGGTTTTATTCCAATATTCTCCTGTCCGGTTTTAAATAGATGTCCCAGCTCATCATCCCCGACTTTGCCAATAAAACCGCTCGGCATTCCAAATATGGAGGTTCCTGTAATTGTATTGGCCGCCGAACCACCAGGAACATACTGCAACACCCCCATCTGCTTTAATGCATGCCATATTTTATTTCCGGTTTCAGCATCTACATGCTGCATGCTTCCACGCGGAAGATGAAATGTTTTTAGAAGATCATCGTCGGGCAATATCGCCAAAATATCGGTAAGAGCATTGCCTATACCCAAAATAGATTTCATAAAAATATGGTATTATTTTAAGGCTGCAAAGTTAACAAAAACGATTATCTTTGCTGCAATTAATTTATGAGATGAAAAGTTTCTCAAAACAACATAATCCGGTTAAAGAGCCACAGGCACAAGAGGAGTCTCCACTCGAAAAGAAGGAGTTGGAGATTGCAAAGGAGATTACCGATGACCTTGACATTGAACAACACTCCAAAGGAATAACTATCAAGAAAATAGTCCAATTGTCCGCAATGTTCGTCCTTGCCGTTATTCTTCTCTATTTTTCATTTAGAGAGGTAAAATGGGACGGATTTATAGAAGATCTTAGAAAATGTAACTATTGGTGGATTTTAACCTCTATGGCAGTAGGTTTCATGGGCTTTATTTTTCGTTCTTTCCGATGGAGACTGCTTATGTTGCCACTAAATAAAAACATAACAAAACGAGAGGCATACGATGGTACCACGATAGCCTATCTAACCAATTTTGCCTTCCCGCGAGCAGGTGAACTTGCCCGTTGCGGAGTAATTGCCAAATCTGGCAAAACCTCATTTGAAGGAGCATTAGGGACGGTTGTTCTTGAGCGAAGTTTCGATATGATCTGCCTTATTATATTTGTTTTGGCAATTCTAATCTTCAAATGGAATGAATTTGGGACCTTTATGAGTAGAGAACTTTTTGCACCTCTGCTTCAAAAGTTCTCCGGCGCCGGCATATGGTGGTTGGGAGGAATAAGTGTCGGAATATTGGTGCTGATATACCTGCTCGCCAGGATATTCAGAACAAGATTATTGAAACTGAAATTTATACAGAAAGTCTCCAAAATTCTGCACGGACTAGCTGCAGGCATAATGTCTGCTTTTAAGATGAAAAACAAATGGTTGTTTCTGGCCTATACAGCAGGATTATGGGGAACATATTGGCTTACAAGTTATACCACGATTCTCGCCTTTCCATCGGTAGGTCACCTAACTATGATAGATGCTATGTTCTTGATGGTTGTGGGAGGCCTCGGATGGGTTGTCCCTGTACAAGGAGGACTTGGAGCCTACCATTTTATCGTTAGCCTTGCCCTTGCCACTGTTTATGCCATTCCACAGACCGAAGGGGTTGTCTTTGCTACAATTTCCCATGAGTCTCAGGCTATAATGATGATAATATGCGGTGCTGTATCGCTGATAAGCATAAATCTTTCGGGCAAAACTATTAAAAAACACGCACTGCAATAATAAACAAATCTGCTAAGAGATGATAATCAGATTCACAATAAATTATGAAACCAAATGGGGCGAAGAACTGTACATAACCGGAACCTCTAATGAATTAGGAAACAACAATATATCTGAAGCATTCAAGCTTATCCGAGGAGAGGAACAAACTTGGGAGGGGGAGATCAAATTCGACTCCGCAAAAGAACGCAGTCTGTCGTATCGCTATTTTGTAAAGACATCAGACGGTCAACTCTATTTTGAAGCAGGCAAAGAGAGAACAATTGCAGTAAGTACCTCGACAAGAGTTATTAATGCAATGGATCAATGGCAAGGAAACAATATGGATGCTCCCTTTCTATCGGCCCCTTTTAATCAAGTCTTTTTTGGAAAGGGAAGTACTTCATATACTCAAACACATATCCAGAATAATGAACTGATAATTAAAGTTACTCTCCCTAATGTTGGCTATGACAAAGAGATATTGGTCTGCGGCAGCATTCCGGAACTGGGCAACTGGGATCTCTCAAAAGCTGTGAGAATGGTTCGTGCAGCAGGTGTGAAATGGGAGGCTAATATTCAACTTGAAAGAGAGAGTGCACAAAAGATAGAATACAAATTCGTCAGGGTAGCGAAACCGGAAATAGATCGGGAGATCCGACAATCGGAAATTGAATGGGAAGAGGGCGATAACAGAACTATCTTAATTCCGGAGATACAGAAACATACCTCGATTATTGTTGAACATGCAGGGTCGAGATTATCTGTAGATCATCCGAGATTTAGAGGCTGTTCCATTCCCCTTTTTTCTCTAAGATCTAAAAACAGCAACGGAATAGGAGATTTTAACGATATTAAATTGCTGGTAGACTGGGCATCAGCTAATAGCCTGTCTATAATACAATTATTACCGATAAACGACACCTCGGAGAAGTTGAACAGAGCGGATTCATATCCATATAATTGCATCTCCGTATTTGCACTTCATCCAATCTACCTCAATCTCAACGAGATGGGATCTATAAGGGATAAAAGGCTTGCAAAAGAGATAAAAAGAGATGCGGTTGCCCTAAATCATCTCGTATTCCTCGATTATGAGGAGGTTTGGGATTTGAAAAGCCGGTTCTTCAGAGCAATTTACGAACAAGAAAAGGAGAATACCTTTGCAGAACCAGGGTTCTACACCTTCAAGAAAGAGAACAAACATTGGCTTTATCCCTATGCAACCTTTTGCGTATTGAGAGACAAAAACAAAAGTTCCGAGTTCAGCAAGTGGAAAGAGGAAAACGCCTATTCCAAAGAAAGGGTAGCCTACTTGTCGGAGCGCTCAAAAGAGTATAAAAACGAGATAGACTTCTATATTTTTCTACAATACCACGCACACAAGCAAATGCTTGAGGCAAAAGAATATGCCCACTCCAAAAACGTAGCTCTAAAGGGAGATCTCCCGATTGGCGTATCAAGGCACGGTGCAGATGCATGGCAATATCCTTTATTATTCAATTTCGGGATGCAGGCAGGTGCTCCGCCCGATTTATTTTCGGATAAGGGGCAAAACTGGGGCTTTCCCACCTACAATTGGGAGAATATGGAAAAGGACAACTATGCATGGTGGAGAGAACGATTGAATCATATGTCAAAGTACTTTGATGCCTATAGGATAGACCATGTACTTGGCTTTTTTAGGATATGGGAAATACCAACCTCCTCCACAGAAAGTTCAAAGGGACATTTCTCCCCATCTCTGCCCTATTCCGCAAAGGAGATTTACGATATGACCGGACTTGAAGCAGCAAAAAATAAAACCCTTTTTATTGAAGATCCAGAAAAACAGGATTATTATCATCCGGCAATATGCGCGCAAAACAGTGACCAATACAAAAAATTATCTGTTCCTACCCGCAAAAAAATTGATAAACTCCATAATGATTTCTTCTACCACAGAAATGAGAAACTTTGGTACGATACCGCAATGAAGAAACTGCAACAACTGATTGCCGCAACAGATATGCTGCCATGTGCGGAGGATCTGGGCATGATGTCCGAGTCTGTAGGCAAGTGCCTTAGAGAACTTAAAATACTTTCACTTGAGGTTCAACCGATGCCTAAAACAGGGATGGATAACGGAAACGGCATTGGCAATCCGCATAAATACCCCTATTTAAGCGTTTGCACCACAAGTACCCACGACACAGAGACTTTACGCATGTGGTTGGGACGCCTACTTCACCCGGTATCTCCACAAAAAGCAGAAGAGACAAATTTAACTAAATATAAGATAAAGAAGACATTACTCCTGCCAGATGCAACCGCGCATGAGTGTCAAAAAATATTAGATGAAAATCTCGACTCACGCAGCATGCTTATAATTCTGCCACTTCAAGACTGGCTCTCAACAAATCCAAAGGCAAGAAGCAAATATCCTGAAAGTGAGAGAATAAACGACCCTGCCAATCCTCACAACTATTGGCACTACCGAATGGAGATAAACCTCGAAGATCTCATTTAACGCTTAACTCAAAACAACCTACCGCTTACGCTCTTTATACTCAACAGCCTTTGAAATAAAATATCCGAATATTGGCATAAAAGTATCATCTCCCTTTGAGACAAGTCCTTCAGGATGGAATTGTACACCAAACACTTTATCGTTTCCAATCATCTCTATACCCTCCACTATTCCGTCTTTTGACTTTGCTACAACTTTAAATCCCGGTGCCACCTCCTTCACCGCCTGATGATGGAAAGAGTTCACAACAGCATTATCTGTCGCAAGAATTTTATACAACAACGATGTTTTATCGATGGTAATGGAATGGGTTCCATAACTGCTTGGTGCATCCTGACTGTGTTTTACAAAAGTACCAGGTACCTGGCTTGGAATATCTTGATACAATGAACCTCCGAAAGCCACATTTAATATTTGGACTCCTCTGCAAATGCCTATAAGAGGAAGCCCTTTCTCTACACTCCTCCTCACAAGCAAATAATCATAAGTATCTCTCTCAGGAACAATCTCACCCTGTGCCCTTACAGGCTCTTCACCAAAGTACTTTAAAGGGTCTATATCCTCACCTCCGGTCATTACAACGCCACTTACAATGTTAAGAATGGCATCTATCTGTGCAGTATCGGTAGTCATGGGGATTACAATAGGAACTCCGCCGGCCTTCTTAATAGCATTAACATATGTTAAATTTGTTGCAGCAACACCGGAGGCATTCTTAGCAGAGATACCAATAATAGGTTTTTGAGATTGATTCTCCTTTTTATCTCTGCATAACGCAGCATCCGATAATGAAAAAAGAAGTGCGGATGCTAATAAAAAACAAAGTAATTGTTTCATAAAGTTGAATTATTTAACAGACGAATTTACAATTATATCTATAAAAACCAATAATTATTTTCTCACCCAGCCTCCGAAATCTTTCTCCTCTCCATAGCCGAATTCGATTGAAAAGCCACTTGCACGCTTATCTTTTGTCTCAAAATTGAAGATAACAGGAAAGCCGTGTCCATCGCTTCTGAACTCAAACTTGTTGCCGTCAATATGAACAAGTTCGTTTTTAAATGATTGACCACCTACCGTGATATACAACTTCCCCTTCTCAACCACTATTTCTGCTGGCCCGAACAGATCATCTTTAATATAACTGCCGGTTAAAGAGCTATAATCCGGAGCCTTAGCCGGCTTTTCCACCTTAGACTGTTGCTTTTTTTCCCAACTCTTCTTTGAATCACTAAGCCACTCCTGAAAATACTCCTTATTATAATCCTTATAGAGCTCCGTGTATTTATCCGCAGGAACACCAGTTGCAAGATCTATAAGGCGACGCATAATAGCATATCTCGGCGAAGAACCAGCCTCGCTGTTGACCAATACGGTTCCGCACAATTTCAACTCCGGAACATAAAAGCAAAGTGCCGTCATACCCCATGTTGTACCGGTATGAAAATATAATCTGTACCTGTTATTTTGCTCCACAAACCAGCAGTGTCCGTAAAGAGTTGTCCTATTATCACTTTGCGAGGTTATTGTCTGCCCTTTATGGAGATATTTTGCAGCTTTTTCCGAAATGATTCTCACTGTATCGTTTTCTCCGGTCACACCATTCCTTTTAATTATAAATCCATTATTCATATGCATTTGCGCATACTTTATCATATCATTCACCGATGAATTGACACTCCCCGCAGGACCCACACCGGTAAGCCAGAAAAGTGCCTGTTCATCTCCGTAAAGCGGCAGGGTAACAATTCCCGCCTCTTTGGATTTGCCGGGCAAGGCTGTATAGGAGTAATCATGAGGGGTGGCAACATTTACAGAGGTTGCATATCCCTCTGCATTGAGAGAAGAGGAATTCATCCCAAGAGGCTTAAAAATCCTCTCGCAAACATTCTCCTCCCAACTTTTACCGGTCAGTTTCTCAATTATCTTCTCGGCAATAATAAAGGTTATGTTATTATACTGATAATCTCCCCTGAAACTATATACCGGTTTCATTAAAGCAAGCATTTTGTATACATCCTCTCTGCTATATCCGAGATTGGGAATATAGGTCCCGGCCTGCTCCGCAAGTCCGGAATGGTGAGTCATGATATCTTTAACCTGCATGTTTTCCGTAACCCACGGATCGTACATTTTAAAATCTGGAAGAATATTTTTTACCGTATCGTTCCACTTTACCCTCCCCTCATCAACGAGAGAGGCCATAACAGTTGCAGTAAAGGATTTCGACACCGACCCTATCTGAAATATGGTATTATTATCTATCAACGCTCCCTTTTCGTTCAATACGCCCCGGAAACCCCCGGATGCTATTTTCTTATCATCCTCTCTAGATCCTTTATATCCAACTCCATCAGCAGTTTTTTGTTCCTTTATACCATAACCTTTAGAGAGAATAATCTCTCCGTCAAAATAAAAAGCAGCAGCAAGGCCCGGTAATTGCCATGTACTCTGTACCTGATTTATGTAATTATCTATCTCCTTGGCAAGTTGTTGCTTGTTAATGGAACCGCCTTGGAACTGCACGGCCTGCTGTTGCGCATTAATGGCAACAGTAACAAGCACCGCAAAAAAAAGAGAAAACAGACGTTTCATATAAAATTGATTAAAAAATTAGTTAAAAATTAGACAACTTCAAAGATATAAATAAAAAACGGGAGTGTAAACTCACCCATTAAGATTTATCACTATCTTTGTTTATTGACAATGAAAAGGAATAATCACCCCTTGAACAGGGCATTTGGTCTCCTTTTGTCTAACAGCTTTAAAAATAACTGAATTAAAAACTATTATGTCAAAAGTTAAGAAGGCCTGGTTCTGCAGCGATTGCGGCGCCGAGAGTCCAAAGTGGATGGGGAAGTGCCCCTCTTGCGGAGCATGGAACACAATGGTGGAGGAGATTATAAGTAGGGACCCCGACAATGCAAAGACCTCCAGAGGCCGCTCGTTCATAGAAAGGGGCGGCTCCAAACCGATACTTTTGTCCTCAATAGAGACCGGTGATGAAAACCGGACAATTTCAGGAAACGATGAACTTGACAGAGTTCTCGGAGGAGGAATGGTAAAGGGCTCAATGATTCTTATAGGCGGAGAGCCGGGCATAGGAAAATCTACTCTATCCCTGCAAATTCCACTTTACTGCAACAATTTGAAGACATTATATGTTTCTGGTGAAGAGAGCGCCAGACAAATAAAGATGCGCGGAGAACGCCTTGGAGGTAACCCCGACAATTGTCTGGTTCTATCGGAAACCCTGCTGGAAAACATACTCGACCATACGAAAGCCGTTGCACCGCAATTGCTCATAGTAGACTCCATTCAAACAATATATTCTCAAAATATTGATTCTACAGCCGGCAGTGTCTCTCAAGTTAAAGAATGTGCGGCGGCGCTGTTAAGATATGCAAAAGAGACAGAAACACCGGTTATCATTATCGGCCACATTACAAAAGAGGGCAGTCTTGCCGGACCGAAAATACTTGAGCATATTGTAGATGTGGTCTTACAATTCGAAGGGGACACGAGACACTCCTACCGCATACTGAGAAGCATCAAAAACAGGTTCGGATCAACCTCAGAACTTGCAGTATATCAAATGACTGGAAATGGTCTTAAGGAGATTTTGAATCCTTCGGAGATGTTCATACCGATGCACGGGGAGGATTTAAGCGGTGCGGCAATCTGCGCCACAATAGATGGCACAAGACCTTTCCTTATTGAGGTACAAGCTCTTGTAAGCTCAGCAGCTTACGGTATGCCTCAACGCTCCGCCACCGGATTCGATGTCAGAAGAATGAATATGCTGCTTGCCGTACTCGAAAAACGAGTGGGGTTCAAACTCTCTCAAAAAGATGTCTTTCTAAACGTTGCCGGCGGTATAAGAGTAACCGACCCGGCATGTGACCTCTCCGTTGTCGCCTCAATTCTTTCCTCAAATTTTGATGTTCCCATTTCACAGAGGACAGCCTTTGCGGCAGAGATAGGGTTAAGCGGAGAGATACGCCCGGTGAGTCAGGTGGAAAAGCGCATTGCAGAGGCTGCTAAATTGGGATTCGAAAGAATTTATATCTCGTCGTTCTGCAATATTCCATCCGATTTTGCAAAGTCTCTTGTCTCAAAAAAATCAACCAAGACAGCTGAAGAGGAGATTATACAAGTTCAGGCACAGGCAAATTCAACAGCATCTAATTCATCTATTATAAAACCAATAAAAATAATCTCTATTGAGAATATCCAGCAACTTGTAAAATCTCTCTTTTAAACCAATACTACACAAGCAAATCGAGTAACCCATGTCCTGACAGGTTAAACAGTATAACCTTACTGCTACCCTCCTCACGTGCACGTAAAGCTTCACGTATTACTAGTGCAATTGCATGTGAAGACTCAGGAGCCGGAATAATACCTTCAGCACAAGCAAAAAGTTTCATTGCGCGGAACACCTCATCCTGCTCCACTGCAGCGGAATCTATAAGACCCTCTTTTTTTAACTCGCTTACAATTTGTCCGCCGCCGTGGTATCTCAGACCGGCAGCATGAATCTGGGCCGGTTGAAAATCGTGCCCAAGAGTGTACATCGGTATCAGTGGGGTCAAGCCTTCGGTATCTCCAAAGTCATATTGATATTTCCCGAAGGTAAGTTTTGGACATGCTGCAGGCTCAGCTGCAATAAATTTTGTTGATCTCTCACCCGAAAGATTATGCCTCAGGAAGGGAAAGGAAATACCTCCAAAATTGGAACCTCCTCCAAAACAAGCAATTACGGTATCGGGATACTCGCCCGCAATCTCCATCTGCTTTTCCGCCTCAAGCCCTATAATTGTCTGATGCAAAAGCACATGATTAAGCACACTCCCGAGAACGTATCTGCAATCCGGTGTGGAAACAGCCATCTCAACAGCCTCAGATATTGCCATGCCCAAACTTCCTTTACACTGAGGATCGGAAGCTAAAACATCTCTGCCGTATTTGGTTGCCGATGAAGGAGAGGCATGAACAGCCGCATCATACATTCGCATCACAGCTGGCCTGTATGGTTTTGTCTCATAGCTGTTTTTAACCATAAAGACATTAAGATTGAGCCCAAAATGTTTGCAGGCAATGCTCATTGCTGAACCCCATTGACCAGCGCCTGTCTCAGTTGTAAGATTTTTGATACCCTGCTCCGCATTGTAATAGGCCTGTGCAATTGCAGTATTGAGTTTATGAGATCCTACAGGACTCACACTCTCGTTTTTGAAGAATATCTTGGCCGGAGTATCGAGAGCCTTTTCAAGTCCCGATGCCCTTACAAGAGGAGTAGGTCTGTATATCTTATATAATTCTCTCACCTCATGAGGTATATCGACATATCTTTCCACAGAAAATTCCTGTTTTACAAGTTCATGCGCAAAAAGCGGCTCCATATCAGAGGCTTGCAACGGTTTACGCGTCTGAGGATTAAGCAGTGGGGCAGGTTTATGCCTCATATCTGCCATAATGTTATACCATTGGAGAGGCATATCGCTCTCAGGTAAAGTAATTTTTTTAGTAAGTTTTTTACAATTGGATAAATTCATGTTCGACTTCATAATTCATTGATATTTAAGATTTATGTTAATAAGTTATTTTTTTACTTCATTATTTTCAATACTGCATCTGAACAACAAAATGATTGGTAACGGGCATAAAAAAAGAGTGCTCACATTGTGAACACTCCTTGCATTATATTAATTTATCTCCGTTAATATCGGTAAATAGACGGCACAGGCATGCTCACAAGAGAACTCTTGCGCCACCACCAGCAATTACCGTTTACTTTACCAAAAATCATACTTAATAAAATAGTATTAAAATTTATTCGCCTCGCACGGCAAATACAAATCTCTCTTTGCCATTTAAATCTCGCGAAACAATTGAACAAAGATATGATTTATTTCTTAACATTGTCACTGTTTCCTTACCAAATTTTTCATTTATCTCAAAAAACAGCTTCCCTCCCGGCTTTAACAGCAGCAATCCCATCTCAGCTATCCTATTATAAAACAGCAATGGATCGGAATCGCTTACAAAAAGAGCTTCGGCCGGTTCAAACTCCAATACATTCCTGTGCATCAACGTTTTCTCTTCTTCACAAACATACGGAGGATTGGAAACGATAATATCCCATAACCGCGACACCTCCCCCACTTTTTCCACTGCATTGTCTTGCATAACATCACACTCAAAAAAGCGGGGTATATTTGCTGAGACCGATTGAGAGCGGGCCGTTTCAACAGCATTTCGAGAAATATCACAACCTGCAACAAAAGCCTCAGGGAACAGATGGGAAAGCGACCATGCTATGCAGCCGCTTCCGGTACAAATGTCCAATATAGAAAGTGATGTACCGCTCTCCTGCCTGCTATCATTCCGGCAGCACCGTTCAACTATTTTCACAAGTTCCTCAGTCTCGGGACGTGGAATCAGGACAGAAGGATTTACAGAGAATTTATGACCGCAAAATGACTGGTAACCCAATACATATTGAACAGGCATTGCAGTACCTAATTTGAACAGAGCATCATAAAGGTGGCATACAGCCCTGTTTATCTCTTCTGAAACCTCTCCAATCTCAGAAACTTTTTGAATTTTAGAAACTGCCTCCTCCTTAACATCATAGGCTCCGCCAGCTATATGGTATTTTAAGGCCGCCGATTCTAAAGTTGCCTCTTTATCTGTAAGAATAAAATATCGGGGTACTCCAATGTACTCTTTCAATAATATTGCTGCCAAAGAGCTAATCTCCTCTCTGGTATACAAAGCCGCAAGTTGTGCGGAACACTGATTGATAAATCCGCCTATTGTCACAGTAACAAATGATTATAAGAGCTGGATATAACTCCGCTAATATGCATCTAACATCTCGACTCCTCAATGAGAGTATTGAAAAACTCCTTCATATCTATTCCTGCCGCACGCACCTGAGCAGGCACAAGGCTCATTTTTGTCATTCCAGGGACCATATTCATCTCAAGGAAATAGATATCATAACCCTTTACAATATAGTCCATTCTTACAAGACCGCGACAGCCCATGAACTTATATATTTTCTCTGTAACATCCTGAATATTACGGGTCAGTTCATCGGAAATTGGAGCAGGACAAATTTCCTGGCTCTGTCCCAAATATTTAGCCTCGTAATCAAAAAACTCTCTGTCAGTTACAATTTCAGTTACAGGCAACCTCACAATCTTACCCTCTTTCATGTAGATTCCATTTGTCATCTCCCTGCCGTTTACTGCCGCCTCAATCATTATCGCATCATTCTCCCTGAATGCAGCAGCTATAGCCGCTTCCAATTCCTCCTCCTTTTTCACCTTTGATACTCCAAAACTGCTGCCGCCGTTGGTGGGTTTTACAAAGACAGGCAATCCCAACTCTTTCACTATATCTACAGCCGAATAGGAAGTTTCCTGACGCAAATAATAATCCTTGGCTATGCCAACTCCGGCAAAATCCAAGAAACGTTTACATGAGTATTTATCAAACGCAATATTTGAAACAAATGCCGAACAGGTATTGAACGGAATCCCTATCATCTCAAAATAACCCTGCAACAATCCGTTCTCCCCAGGAGTGCCATGAATCATTATAAAGGCCCTCTCCAAATTTACCTTTTTACCGTTGTATGTAAAGGAAAAATCGGTTTTATCAACCTCAACCGGAATAATGGTATCTCCCTCCTGTTCATGAAGTTGAACTGTCCAACTCGCACCTTTCAGCAAGACCTCATAAACATTATACTTCTCTCTATCTACATTTGCGGCCACATTTTTGCCGCTCTGAATGGACACCTCATGCTCCGACGAATTACCGCCGTAAATAATTGCTACATTCTGTTTCATATTATTATTAAAATTTAATCACCATTTGCCATCACTCAACTCTCACATAAAATTAAAGGTGCTAATCAAAATATCCTGTCTCCTCCTCCTCCTCTTTAGAAAGTTCATCATTTACCCCATTGTCACTCCCATCGCATGAGAGATCAATATCAAATCCCATCGGAGCAACAAAGGTATCATTCTTAGAGACACCAAGCATCCCGTCAGCAAATACCTTCTTCATGAAGAGTCCCCATATAGGAAGTGCCATATTTGAACCTCCCCCAAGAGCAAGACCTGCAAAATGCACCTGCCTGTCCTCAGCTCCAACCCATACTCCGGCAGTAAGCCTTGGAGTATATCCTATAAACCATCCGTCAGACTGATCATTGGTAGTACCTGTTTTCCCGGCAATATCCCCTTGCGGCGTATACAGAGCACTTCTCAAACGTGCTGCCGTACCTTTATTTACAACATTTCTCATTAAATTGACCATCAGGTAAGCCGTCTGCTCACTGATAGCCTCCTTCTTTTTGGAGGTAAAGGATGAGAGGATGTTCCCGTTTTTATCTTCAATTTTCAAAACCGCAAGAGGCTCAACGTACACACCTCTGCTTGGGAAGGTATTGAACGCAGCAACCATTTCATATACCGGGACATCCGCAGAGCCTACACAAAGAGAGGGTACAGGGCTGAGCCAACATTTTATACCCATGGTATGAGCCATATTAACCAAAGCCTCAGGACCAAGTTGCTTCATCAGGTACGCAGATATATTATTACTACTCTTGGTGAGTCCCCATTTTAAAGTCACCGTCTTTCCAATCCACTCAGCTTTATCGGTACTTTTGGGAGTCCAAACATCCTCTCCATTTACAAAAGATTGAGGTACATTCACTACTTTATCGCAAGGAGTAAAACCCTCCTGCATGGCAAGCGTATATAAAAAGGGTTTAAAGGTGGAGCCAACTTGACGTTTTCCCTGCCTTACCTGGTCATATTTGAAATATTTATAATTTCCTCCGCCAACATATGCCTTAATATTACCTGTTCCCGGTTCCAATGCCATAAGGCCTGCTCTCAGGAAGGATTTATAATATTTAATAGAGTCATCGGGAGTCATTAACGTATCCTTATAGCCCTTGTCGTTCCAGGCAAAAACCCTCATTCTAACTGATTTGCCAAAACTTCTATCAATCTCTCCTTCAGAAGCGCCATCGCGTTTCATCATTCTGTAGCGGTCGCTCCATCGGCGCGCCTGTTTCATTATAAGTTCAATAATTTCATCAGAGGTTTCATTGGCAAACGGACTGTTCCTCTTCCATTTTAGCTCTCTGTTGAAAGTAGGCTGCAAGGTTTTTCCCAAATATTCTGCAACTGCCTCCTCTGCATATTGCTGCATCTTGGCATTAAGTGGAGTATAAATTTTCAATCCATCTTTATCAAGATTGTATTTGCTGCCATCCGGTTTGAAATTCTTATTAAGCCATCCGTACAACGGATCATCAACCCACAAAAGAGAGTCGGCCGAATAGTCGTGCGGATTATTGTAATCTGAACGCGATGGCTCGTTTGCGCTCATTACTCTTTTTAACATATCTCTGAAGTGAGGAGCAAGTCCGGCATTATGATCCAAATTGGTATAGGAGAGCTTTATAGGCAACTTTACAATTGAATCGTATCGGGAATCCGACAGATATCCGTATTTATTCATCTGACTCAACACATGGTTCCTGCGAACAAGCGATTTTTGAGGGTTTCTTACAGGATTATATCTGGTAGGCATATTCACCATCCCGACAAGCAATGCGCTCTCCTCCGTCTTGAGATCTCGCGGATTCTTTCCGAAAAATGTACTTGCCGCAGTTTGAATGCCGTATGCATTGCTGCCAAAAAAGACAGTGTTAAGATACATACTTAGTATTTCGTTCTTCGTATAGTTACGCTCTATCTTTGCAGCGGTTATCCACTCCTTTAATTTATTGGTTCCTAAAACAAAGAACTTAACACCCGGCACAGATGATTTAGCGGTATCTCTTGGGAAAAGTGATTTGGCAAGTTGTTGTGTCAGGGTACTGCCACCTCCTCCTGAACGTCTGTTTCCAAGAAGAAATGATTTAAAGGCAACTCGCGCCAAACTCCTCAAATCCACTCCGCTATGATTATAAAATCGTACATCTTCAGTTGCTATGATTGCCTCTTTTAAACTCTCAGGCAATTGGTCATACGTAACATACGAACGGTTTTCTATATGAAATGTATTAAGGATGGTTCCATCATCGCCAATAATTTGCGTTGCAAGGTTGCTTTTTGGATCTTCCAACTCCTCAAAAGAGGGGATATCGGCAAATACACTTACAAACAGCAATCCGCAAAGTATTATAATAAGTGGACTGAAAATAATGAGCCACAGCCACTTAATAAATCTCTTTTTGTTTTTTATCTCCATATCAAAGTATTAATGATTCGCAAAAATACTAAATAAAATTTGCATTTTACCCTACTTTATGTCTTACTTTGCAGATCTTGATAATTAAGAAAAGGGAAAAATTATGGGAGAGAATTTAGTAATTGTAGAGTCACCTGCAAAGGCAAAAACGATCGAGAAGTTTCTCGGAAAGGGATTTACGGTTAAATCAAGTTTCGGTCATATTAGAGACCTTTCTAAAAAAAATCTTGGAATTAATATTGAAGAGGGGTTCGCACCAGTTTATGAAGTATCTACAGACAAGAAGAAGGTGGTATCTGAATTGAAATCACTTGCATCAAAGGCTGAAACAATTTGGCTTGCATCCGATGAAGACCGCGAGGGAGAGGCTATAGCATGGCATCTGCAACAGACGCTGAAACTTAAGGATGACAATACAAAGAGAATCGTATTTCATGAGATCACAAAAGATGCTATTCTGAAGGCAATAAAAAATCCACGCAAGGTGGATCTGAATCTTGTAATGGCCCAACAGGCAAGAAGAGTCCTCGACAGACTTGTCGGCTTTGAACTTTCTCCGGTACTTTGGAAAAAGGTAGCTCCAAAACTTTCGGCCGGAAGAGTACAATCAGTTGCAGTAAGACTTATCGTAGATCGGGAAAGAGAGATTGCCAATTTTAATTCCGAGCCCTATTTTAAAATAACTGGACTGTTTCATCCTGCAAATCAGGAGAGACAGATTAATATTACCGCAGTTTGTGATAGAAGATTCACAGAGGTTTCAGAGGCTAAAACCTTCTTGGGCAAGTGTGTAAATTGTTCTTTTTCCATCGAAAAAATTGACAAAAAAAATATTTCAAGAACTCCGGCGCCACCTTTTACCACCTCCGCACTTCAGCAAGAGGCCTCAAGGAAACTGAGTTTTTCGGTTTCACAGACAATGAGAATTGCTCAAAAACTGTACGAAGAGGGGTTGATAACCTATATGCGTACAGATTCCACAAATCTTTCTCAACTTGCCATAGGTGCAATTAAACAGGCAATTACAGAGACTTATGGAGCAGAGTATTCAAAAGTAAGACAATACAAAACAAAGACAAAGGGAGCGCAGGAGGCACATGAGGCCATAAGGCCCACCTACCCTGCAAACAAAACCATCGAGGGTACTCCACAGGAGAAAAGACTCTATTCCTTAATTTGGAAGCGCGCCGTAGCATCACAAATGGCTGATGCCGAACTCGAAAAAACCGATATTACAATTGGAGGCAATAAGATTGAAGAAAAATTTATTTCTCAGGGTGAACAGGTAAAATTCGACGGCTTTTTAAAATTGTATTTGGAGGGACGTGATGACGAAACAGATAATGAAGAGAGCAATCAGATGCTCCCTGTTTTAGCGCTAAAGGAGAAGATGGACCAGGTGGAAATTTATGCTACTGAACGTTTTACACAACGGCCTGCAAGATACAGCGAGGCAGGTTTGGTAAAAAAACTGGAGGAGCTGGGAATCGGACGCCCTTCTACATATGCTCCAACCATTACAACAATCACTCAACGTGGTTATATTGTTAAAGAGGATAGACCGGGTACAGAGAGAGAGTATCTTAAAATAACCTTGAAAAATGGTCAACTCACAGAGAAGAAGGCAATTGAAACAGCAGGCTCGGAAAAGGGTAAATTATTCCCACAAAATATCGGCATCCTTGTAAACGATTTTCTGGAGTCAAATTTCGATAACATTCTCGACTACGGATTTACAGCAAAAGTGGAATCGGATTTCGATAAAGTTGCGGCAGGTAAACTGATTTGGAACGAACTCATAAAGGCTTTTTATGTACCTTTCCACAAAAAGGTTGAATCCACCCTTCAAAACACGTTTCATACTAAAGCGGAAAGAGAGATAGGTACGGATCCTGCCTCTGGCAAGATATTAATTGCAAGAATGGGCAAATACGGCCCGCTCGTTCAAAAGGGTAACAACGACGATCCACAAAAGCAATATGCAAGTCTGCGAAAAGATCAACTAATTGAAAATATTACAATTGAGGAGGCTGTCGAACTTTTTAAGTTGCCACGCACTGTTGGTGAGATAGAGGGAAAAACGGTTGTGGCAGCAATCGGAAGATTTGGCCCATACATAAGATATAACAGTAAGTTCTACTCTCTGGGCAAACTTTATGATCCACATTCGATTACAGTAGAAGAGGCAAAGGCTCTTATTGAGGAGCATAATAATAAAGAGGCTAAAATGTGCATTAGGGAGTATCCCAACAGCGATATTCATCTCCTCAACGGAAGGTACGGCCCATATATAAAATGTGCCGGCAAAAACTATAAACTACCGAAAGAGACAGATATCGAATCGCTTGACGAAAAAAAATGCCTTGAGATAATAAATTCTACAGAGCCGACAAAACAGAGCGGAAAAAGGTTTCCTAAAAAGACCAAACAGTAATGGCAGGAGGAGTATTCGAAAAGATTTCTGCGGGAGCGATAAGTCCCGATATGCCCGATTGTAAGGCGATTGTAATTAATCTGAATAATGGTGATACTCTATTGAGGTGCCTTGAAAGATTAAATTCAAGAATGAGCTACAAAGTATTCGTAGTTCATTCCACTGAGAAAAAACTCTCACAAGTTTTGAAACAGTGCACCGAGGCTAAACTGCCTGCAATTGTTTATGGCGGTACACTTAATTCTATTGTCGCCACGCTTCCAAAAACAAAGTTCTCTCTTGCGATGGTTTCGTCGGGATACTTTGGTAATGATAATGACAAAACCGCAATTGAGGCGCTTGTCAACTCTCAGAATACAGATGAATTCTCTTTCTTAGGTTATCAGGGATATCTCACAAGTAACAATTTTTTGAATCGTTTACACGATTGTTATTTTCAAGAATTACGGTTGGGGCTCATAAGAGATAACCTTCCTCTCTGTGAACCTATGCTCAGAGGTTGTGATAGTTATATATTTGACCTCAACTCATTACGTTTCAGTGATTTTCCGCATAAGGCAAATGGCAATCCAAACGGACTGTATGCCGAGGAGGCTTGCAGTATAGCACGCTATATGGGACTTGGTATGAAAGTATCCAATTTTTACCTATACGGACTTAGTGAAAGTGTTGATAACGAAGTATGTAACAACCTTATTGCTCAAATAATATGGCATATTAGTGAAGGCATTCAGTCAAATATCATGGAAAACCCTTACGATTCCGAAAATGAAGGGAACTTCATGAGAAAAATTGTAAACTTTGGCGAAAACGGCAATGAAATTGTCTTCATAAACAGCACTACAACCGATAGATGGTGGATGGAGGTTCCTGTATCTGGTGGCAAAAATAACAAATTGATACCTTGCTCTGTTTTGGATTACAAGACCGCATGTGTTGGCGAAGTGCCAATGAAATGGCTGTTTTTTTACCAAAAATATTCTATTTTGTAATTTTTATTACTAATTTTGTCACAATTTATTAATATCTATAAGATATGCCAAAATATCAAATTGACGAAACCGACCAGAAAATTCTTTCATTTTTAGTAAAAAATGCAAGAATGCCCTTTTTAGAAATAGCACGCGAATGTGGCGTTTCAGGTGCAGCAATACACCAGAGGGTTAAAAAAATGGAAAATTTTGGAATAATTACCGGGTCACGCCTGCTCGTTAAGCCACAGTCATTAGGACTTAATGTATGTGCATTTGTAGCCGTAACACTCTCCCAGGCAAATAAATATCCGGAGGTGATTGATGCTCTGAAAAGAATTTCAGAAGTTGTTGAATGTCATTTTATTACAGGAAGGCATGCTCTGCTTCTCAAATTGTATTGCCTCAATCACGATCATCTTATGGAGGTATTAATAAATACTATTCAAAATATCCCTTCTGTATTGCAAACTGAAACGATGATCTCACTGGATCAGGCTATTGAGAGACAAATTTGGGTTAAGGATTATCCTAATAATCAATCTTATTTAAAGAAAAGGAAGGAGTAATCTGCATATTTGCAACTCTTCCGGTGTGGTTATTTTAATGTTTAGCCTGCTGCCATTGCAGGTCATAATTTTATATCCCATCCTCTCCATTACAGAGGCGTCATCTGTAAATTCCGGTATATAGGCCTGCTTATATGCCGTTTTTAACTTTGTTGAATCAAAAATTTGAGGCGTTTGAACAGTGATGAAATGGCTGCGGTCCACAGAATGAGATCCAATTTCATTTCCGATGGTGTCATAACTCTTTTCACGCATTGATTCCACGGCAGGCAATACAGGGATGAGTCCATCATATCCCTTTTCAATGAAATTTATAGAGAGCATTGTGTTAAGCAGCTCTTTAGAAACGAAAGGGCGCACTCCGTCATGAACAATTGCAATGGCTCCGTCGGGCACATATTCAAGAGCGTTTCTTACAGAATGGAATCTCGTCATACCTCCCGACACAAGTGTATGCCTGAAAAATATTTCATGGGATGCGCAATATTTTTTCCAATACTCCTTCTGTTCGCTTTTCAAAACAATTATCAACTCAAAGTTGCACGAAAAGGAGAAAAATTGTTCTATCGTTCTCAACAATATTGGCTTGCCATCTATTTCCAAGAACTGTTTAGCAATATTTGAAGACATTCTCGAACCGGTTCCTCCGGCCGTAATAATTATATATTGTTTGCTTTTCATCTCAACAAGCCATTTTAAACACCAAAATATATTACAAAAGTAACTAAAATCGCCAAATAATATCTATCTTTACAACGCGAAAAAAATTATCTCAACGTCAATTATTTAAATGTGAAAACGATTAAAAGGGCTTTAATATCTGTTTATTATAAAGACGGATTGGAAGAGATTGCTCTCTTCTTAAATAAGAACGGGGTAGAAATTCTTTCTACAGGCGGCACATACGATTTTCTTAAAAGCATTTCGATACCCGCCATTAAGGTTGAGGAGATTACCGGTTACCCTTCGATTCTTGGAGGTAGAGTAAAAACTCTCCATCCTAAAGTTTTTGGCGGTATCCTAGCCAGAAGAGATAATATTTCAGATACGTGCGAAACGGAAAAATATGAGATACCGCAGATAGATCTTGTTATTGTAGATCTTTACCCCTTTGAAGAGTTTGTGAAGGCGGGTGCCCAACATGAGGATATAATTGAAAAAATAGACATCGGAGGCATTTCGCTTATCAGAGCTGCTGCCAAAAATTATAAGGATGTTGTCATTATCTCATGTAAAGAGTTGTACCGGCCATTTATGGAGATTCTTAAGAAAAACGGGGCCAACACAACCGAGGAGGAGAGAGCTTTTTTTGCATCTTGCGCTTTTGATACAACCTCAGGGTATGATTCCGCAATTTTCCACTATTTGAACCGCAATTCCACAATTTCCTCCTTCAAAAAAAACTACTCACATTCGAGACCTTTAAGATATGGAGAAAATCCTCATCAAACAGGGACCTATTTCGGAGAGGAAAACTCTTTACCAAAGCAATTGCACGGCAAAGAAATTTCTCACAATAATCTACTTGATATTGAGGCTGCAATCGAGTTGATTTCAGATTTTGATGACACCACTGTTGCGGTAATAAAACATACCAATGCTTGCGGTTGCGCATGCGGATCTACTGTGGTTGAGGCGTGGAAAAAGGCTCTTGCGGCCGATCCAGTTTCAGCTTTCGGCGGGATAATTGTAACAAACAGGGAGGTGGATACCGAGGCAGCCGAAGAGATAAATAAATTGTTTTTTGAGGTAATTATAGCTCCTTCTTATTCTAAAAAGGCTCTTGATATTCTTGAAGCAAAGAAAAACAGGATAATTCTGGTGAATGAAGGTGTCGTGTTGCCTGCTAAAAAATTCCGTTCTCTTTTGAATGGAGTACTTGTTCAGGACAGAGATTCGCATACCGAAACTCCAAATGACCTCAAAAGCGTAACTGTCAAGAAACCGGCAAAGGCCGAAATTGACGATTTGCTTTTTGCAAATAAATTAGTGAAACATTCCAAATCCAATGCCATTGTATTGGCCAAAAATAGACAATTGCTCGCCAGCGGAGTAGGACAAACCTCCAGAGTGGATTCTCTCAAACAGGCTATAGAAAAGGCAAAGGCTTTTAATTTTGAACTTAAGGGCGCCGTTATGGCGTCAGATGCATTCTTCCCATTTCATGACTGCGTTGAAATCGCTGCCGGAGAGGGGATAAAAACAATAATTCAACCGGGGGGCTCAGTAAGAGACCAAGAAAGTATCGACTGGTGTAACAATAATGATGTAGCCATGGTATTTACCGGATTTAGACACTTTAAACATTAAGATATATGGCATTTTCATTTCTAACTCAAGAGCTTGCAATAGATTTAGGCACTGCAAATACTGTAATATTCGTAAACGACAAGATAGTTTTGGATGAGCCCTCTATAGTAGCTTTAGACCAAAATACGGGAAAACCTATTGCGTTCGGGCATATGGCAAGAATGATGCATGAGCGTACAAATCCAAATATAAGGACTGTCAGACCTCTAAAAGATGGCGTTATCGCAGACTTCAACGCTGCAGAACAAATGATTCGAGGTTTTGTAAAAATGATAAACAATAAGAAATCATTCTTCACACCAAATCTGAAGATGGTTGTAAGTATTCCCTCCGGCAGTACGGAAGTGGAAATAAGAGCTGTTCGTGACTCTTCTGAGCATGCCGGCGGTAGAGATGTGTATATTATATACGAACCGATGGCAGCTGCATTAGGAATAGGTCTCGATGTTGAGGCTCCTTGCGGGCATATGGTTGTAGATATCGGAGGCGGAACTACCGAGATTGCCGTCATTTCCCTTGGAGGTATAGTTTGTAAAGAGAGTATTCGTGTTGCAGGGGATGTATTTACAGCTGAAATACAGCAATATATGAGGCAGCAGCATAATATAAAAGTGGGTGAAATTACCGCAGAGTTAATTAAAATTAATGCAGGAGCAGCTATCTCTGATCTTGAGAATGCACCTGAGCCATATATTGTTCGCGGACCTAATCTCATGACCGCACATCCCGTAGAGGTATCCGTTACCAGTCAGGAGGTGGCTCATTGCCTTGACAAATCACTTGCAAAGATAGAAACAGCTATCCTTGCAGTCCTTGAACAAACTCCACCGGAGCTTTACTCCGATATTGTACAACGTGGAATCTTCCTTTCTGGAGGTGGAGCACTGCTTCGAGGTTTGGACAAAAGATTGTTCGACAAAATAAATATCCCTTTCTATGTTGCAGAAGATCCTCTTAGAGCTGTAGCAAGAGGTACGAGTGCTGCTCTTAAGAATGTGGAGAAATATCCATTCTTAATGAGATAGTATAATGAAGCATTTACCGTCTCTATATATTATTCCGATAAGAATCCTTATCTTCATAATATTGGAGACGGTTTGTATTATGTTTATATCTGAGAATGGAATTATTCAGAGATATCTGATACTTGATAAAATAAGAGATGTACAAACCATCTTATGGAAACAGAATCAATCTATTAAAGAGTTTGTAAATCTCAGAAAAATAAATGAAGATCTTGCCTTCAGAAATTTTTTCTTATTAAGGGATAATATGAGAAACAGGGAGATCTCGGATATTAATAATTGTAAATCTACACTTTTGTCTTTTAAGACTATAGATTCCACAAGAAGAGCAAAAGACACCCTTAATCCATACAATCAAAGATTCAGCTATATTGGAGCAAGAATAGTCAAGAACAGTATCGGTTCCCTCCATAATTACATAATAATAGACAAGGGAAAAGCTGATGGTGTTGAGGAGAATATGGGAGTAATTACAGCCTCCGGCGTTATCGGTATTATAAGAGCCGTTGGCGAACATAACTCTTTTGTCTTTTCTTTTTTAAACAACAAACAACAGGTAAGCGCAAAAATAGGACATACCGATGCATTTGGGCCACTACGATGGGATAAAAAAAACATTATGGAGGCAACATTGCACGAAATCCCGCAGCATATAAATGTTACAAACGGAGATACGGTCTTTACCAGCGGACTCTCCTCTTTTTACCCTCCGGATATACCAATTGGAAGAGTTATCGGCTCAAAAATAGTTAACGGAGTACATCGCGCAGTTAAGGTGAGATTATTCCAAAATGCAGGCAATATAGCCTACGTAATTGTTGCAAAAAATAATAACAGGCTGGAAATTGACAGTTTATCCAATTTCCCATTTTCAAAATATGAATAAAAGTTTAAAGTTTATATTTGTTGGTGTTATATTGCTCTTAATACAACTTATAACAGATGAGTACATTAATGTATTCCCGCTTCTTCATATTGTTGTATTCCCCCTACTGATAATAATACTGCCGAATAATATTAAGCCGGTACTACTCATGCTCATAGCATTTCTATACGGGCTAATAATAGATGCAACCTCAGACGGCGTAATTGGACTTAATGCCTCAGCTCTCGTTGCAGTAGCCTTTTTCAAACAACCTCTCCTTTATGCAATGCTGAATAAAAGCAACATTGTTGAAATGCCTATTGTAAGCGGAAAATATATGAAAATGTCCCTGTATATTTGTCTCTGTGCAATACTATATTCTATTTTTTTTCTGTTATATATTATACTCGATGGTATATCGCTCAATGATATATTATATTCTTTAATTAGATTTGCAGTTGACTTGGTAGTAAACCTGCTGATTGCATTATTTTTGGAAAAATTGCTTAGTCAACAGTTCTAATGGACAAAAAGAATATTCTTATAATAGGACTTCTCGTTATTGGTGCTATAATAATGTGCCAACTGCTTAATTTACAAATATTCAGTACGGAGTATAAAATTAACGCAGAAAATAATGCTTATAAATATGTCACAAGATACCCTGCAAGAGGTGTTATATACGACAGGAACAACAAAATTCTGGTCACAAACAAGACTACTTACGACATCTTGGTTACACCATACGAGGTACAGCCTTTTGATACTGTCGCACTTTGTCGGATATTTTCTCTCGATATAGAAAACGTAAAGAAAAAATTCAGAGAATATAAGCAGTATAGAAAAAAAATCGGCTATCAATCAATGCCGTTTCTCAAACAGGTATCAAGCGAAAAATATAATTTATTCTCAGAAAGGGCTTTCGAATTTCCGGGATTCAGCATTCAACCTCGAACAGCAAGAAGTTATCCGTTTAACGCAGGCGCTAACCTGTTCGGATATATTAATGAGGTGGATACCTCCTATATCAGACGGCATCCGGAATATAAAAGAGGTGATTACGTAGGAGTCACCGGTCTTGAGAGATCATATGAAAAAATTCTAGGAGGAGAGAATGGCTATACAATTTATCTAAGGGATGTCCATAACAGGGTCCAGTCTACTTTTGCTAATGGCAAATACGACAAAGACGCTATCCCTGGGACTGATCTCCACGCCACAATTGACGGAGTATTGCAACAATATGGAGAATTGCTTATGAAAAATAAAGTAGGAAGTCTCGTTGCAATCGAACCTTCTACCGGAGAGATACTTGCAATAGTTTCGAGTCCTGGAATAGATATTAACAAACTTGCCAACATACGTAAATATTACAACGAAATTGCAAAGGACCCTTACAAGCCAATGTTCAACAGAGCAGTAATGGCTCCATACCCTCCTGGTTCAGTCTTTAAACTTGTTAATGGGCTGATAGGGCTACAAGAGGGAGTGGTAGATCTCGATACAAAATATCCATGCCATCAAGGGTACAGTTACGGCAATAGAAAACTCGGTTGCCATGTACACCCCTCTCCGCTCGACTTTTCACATGCAATAATGATGTCGTGTAATGCCTATTTTTGTTACGTATTCAGAAGTATTATCGACAATAGTAAATATAAAAGTACAAAGGAGGGGTTTGAGCATTGGCGAAATTATGTTCTCAGTTTTGGATTCGGTAAAAAGCTCGGCAGCGATTTTCCCTCCGAACTCAGTGGCTCTCTACCCTCTGTAAAAACTTACGACAGAATACACGGCAAGGGACGCTGGAGATCACTCTCGATAATCTCTCTTTCAATTGGGCAAGGTGAGATAGGAACCACTCCACTTCATTTGGCAAACCTTGCAGCAACAATTGCAAACAGAGGATATTACTACATCCCTCATATGGTAAGAAACACAACTGACAGCTTAAGGGCGGAGAAATACAGCAAAAGATTTTATACTTTAGTGGATACTGCAAACTTTGCAAAGGTGATTGATGGAATGTATATGGCAGTAAACTGCAAACCCGGAGAGGGCGGTACAGCAAGAGTTGCTCAGGTAGAAGGCCTGGATATTTGCGGGAAAACCGGTACAGCACAAAATCCTCACGGTAAAGATAACTCCGTATTTATCTGCTTTGCGCCAAAAAACAACCCTAAAATTGCAGTTGCGGCCTACATAGAAAACGCAGGATTCGGTGGAACATGGGCGGCTCCCATAGCCTCTCTGCTGATAGAGAAATATCTCACCGGAGCCATCTCCAGACCTGAACTTGAGGAGCGAATCTTAAAGGCAGATCTTTTAATGAACGTACCGGTAAAAAATATAAAAAAATGAGTAACGGGAAGAGGATATATCATCATCTTGATTGGTATCTGATTGGAGTATACCTCATACTTGTTGTATTCGGGTGGATGAATGTTTACTCATCGCTCAACACAGAGGAGCATCAATCTATATTTGACTTTTCTCAAAAATACGGTATGCAGATGATCTGGATAGCTACCTCCGCAATTATTGCCGCGCTGATACTCTTTGTTATCAATCCAAAAGTTTACACCGTACTTTCTCCGATATTTTATTTTACAGTGCTACTCATGCTCTTTGCAGTTATTTTCCTCGGTAAAGAGATTAACGGCTCAAAAAGTTGGTTTGCGCTCGGTCCGCTAAGTTTTCAACCTGCAGAAATCTCAAAAATCAGCACTGCACTGCTGCTCTCATATTTTATGGGAAGATACGGATTCAAATTAAATAAATTGAAAGATGCATCAATAGCAGCCCTCATTATCCTTATTCCAATGTTACTCATTATAATGGAAAAAGAAACAGGGTCAGCTCTGGTTTATATTGGCTTTGTTTTTGTCCTTTACAGGGAGGGCTTAAGCGGTTGGTTCCTTTTATTCGGCATATTTATTATCTCCCTATTTGTAATTACGCTCGCCTTTTCTCCGCTTGTATCACTGATATTTCTGATTCTATCTCTCTTTGTTGTTGATGGATACATAAGAGAAAGATTATTTCCCCGTTTGATTTGCGCAATTTTAACTGGGACAATTCTCTCTTTTATTCCTGCAATAATGAAACAGATGTCCCTCTCGTTCATTAGTAAAGTTAAACCCGAATATGTTATTATGGCAATCATCATACCATTTGCCATTTGGATTCTTATAAGATATAACAAAAAAAGAATCCGTCATATTAAATATCTTATTATCTGCTTTTTCTGTGCGGCTGCCTTTACATTCTCAGTAGACTTCATCTTCAACAATATACTCCAGCAACACCAGAGAGCCAGAATAGAAAATCTTCTCGGTATTCAGGAAGATCTCATGGGGGTTGGTTATAATGTACATCAATCCAAAATTGCAATAGGATCTGGCGGACTAATCGGGAAGGGCTATTTACAGGGAACTCAAACAAAATTCAACTTTGTACCGGAGCAAAGCACAGATTTTATCTTCTGTACAGTAGGTGAAGAGTGGGGTTTTATCGGATCCATAATAATAGTTGCACTGTATATCTTCATGATAAGTAGGATAATCACATTAGCGGAAAAACAAAAAGATCATTTTGCCCGCCTATACGGATACTGTATAGCCTCAATTTTCTTTATGCATTTTGCCATTAATATAGGAATGACTATCGGGCTTGCACCGGTCATTGGGATACCTCTCCCCTTTTTAAGCTACGGCGGCTCATCGCTTTGGACTTTTACCGCTATGCTCTTTATTTTTATAAGATTAGACCTCGATAGGTGGAGGTAAAAGCATAAAAAAACCTGACTTAATACAGCCAGGTTGATTAATTTTATCTATTACAAATCATATCTTTTTAAAGACAAGACACGAGTTGTGACCGCCGAACCCGAATGTATTATTTACGGAGATTCTGACATCACGTTTCTGCGCCTTGTTTAAAGTAAGATTAAGATTGTAATCTATCTCAGGATCTTCTTCCTTAAAATTGATTGTTGGAGGTATTATGCTGTGTTCCATTGCAAAAACACAAGCCAAGGTCTCTACAACGCCAGCAGCACCAAGAAGGTGACCGGTCATAGATTTAGTGGAACTGATATTGAGTTTATATGCATACTCGCCAAATACAGCCTTAATCGCCTTTAATTCAGCAATATCACCAAGCGGCGTGGATGTTCCGTGAACATTAATATAATCAACATCTTCCGGATTAATTGATGCATCCTGAAGGGCTGAATTCATAGCAAGAATTGCTCCTGCCCCCTCTGGATGAGGAGCTGTTATATGGTAAGCATCAGCACTCATTCCGACACCGATAACCTCCGCATATATATGTGCACCTCTGTTTAAAGCGTGCTCGTACTCTTCGAGTATTACTACTCCGGAACCTTCCCCAAGTACAAAACCATCGCGCCTCTTATCAAACGGACGACTCGCAGTCTTATACTCATCATTATTCGTAGAAAGAGCTTGAGCAGAATTAAATCCGCCTACGCTTGGTATTGTTATACCGGCCTCTGCGCCACCGCTCACGATCATATCGGCCTTACCAAGTCTGATAAGATTGAATGAATCGCCTATCGCATGCGCCGATGATGCACAAGCTGATACTGTCGCGTAATTGGGCCCCATAAAACCATATTTAATGGAGATACATCCGGCAGCAATATCTGGAATTAGTTTAGGAATAAGAAAAGGGTTAAAGCGAGGTACATTTCCACCTTCGCAATAACCCATAATTTCTTGGGTAAGCGTTTCTATTCCGCCGATACCCGATCCTATAATAACTCCGACCCTTGTTTTATCAACTTTTTCTATGTCCAATTTACTATCGGCAATTGCTTCTGAAGTTGCTGCAAGAGCAAACAGAGTAAATCTGTCGAGTTTTCTCGCCTCCTTGCGATCTATGCCAAAATTGGCCGGGTCAAAATCTTTTACCTCACAAGCAAATTTAGTTTTAAAAAGAGACGTGTCAAACCTGTCAATTAAAGAAGCACCGCTTTCTCCGCTCTGTAGGTTTTTAAAGAAATCCCGAATATTATTTCCGAGAGGATTGATAGTACCCAATCCTGTAATAACAACTCTTTTTAATTCCATATTTTACTTTAAGACCTTATTTCTTGTTTTCTTCGATGTATTTGATAGCATCACCAACTGTAGAGATTTTCTCTGCAGCTTCATCCGGAATAGAAATTCCAAAAGCTTTTTCGAACTCCATGATAAGCTCTACCGTATCAAGGGAATCTGCACCCAAATCCTTAGTAAAAGAGGCTTCCGGTGTAACCTCTGCCTCATCAACACCCAATTTGTCCACAATAATTTCCTTAACTTTAGAAGTAATATCTGCCATGGTTAAAATAAATTAGTTAATAATATGTTTATAAATTTTAGTAATTTTTCTCCAATGTTGGAATCGCAAAGGTAATAATAAATTTTTAATATGCAATTTGTATCTTTGCTGCACTAATTCACACCTATACATGACAAATATAGTAATTTTTGCTTCAGGGAGCGGCACAAACGCAGAAAACATAATCAAATATTTCAACGGCAAACAATCCGCTATAAGAGTAGTTGCCGTCATATCCAATAACCCAAACGCCTATGTTCTCACAAGGGCTGCTAACCTAAATATAGAATCCTTCTCGCTCAGTAAAGATACTTTACTTGCAAAAGAAGAGAGCGTTACAGTTCCCAAAAGAGAGAAGCCTTTGAGAGAAATCCTAAAAGATTACAAGACCGATTATATTATACTTGCCGGCTATCTTTTAAAGGTACCTGATATATTATTAAAGGAGTACCCCGACAAAATAATCAATATTCATCCCGCACTGCTGCCAAAATACGGCGGCAAAGGCATGTACGGGCATCATGTGCACGAGGCTGTAATTGCAGCGGGTGAAAAGGAATCGGGCATCACAATTCATCTTGTCAATGAACACTACGACAGCGGACGCATCCTGTTCCAGGCTAAATGCCAAATCTCCTACGGAGAGACACCAGATGATTTGGCTGCCAAAATCCATCTGCTCGAACAGGCTAATTTTCCACAAGTAATTGAAAATTATTGCCAAGAGAACTCCTACCAACTTTGAGGAGCTGTCCATTCATGCTGAAAAGAAAATAAGCCCCCAAAAAGGATTAGGAGATGAAAATGAACAGTTATTTTTAATGGTATGAGAAACATTCTAACAGGTCACGAGGAAAGAGTGATCTCAAAAGATGTATACACAAATAAATGTAATTCCTGTCACAAAATTACGTTAAGCCATTGTTCTGAAACAGTTCATACAACCCAAAGTACCTTTTCTACCGATTAATTGTACTCTTCTGCCGATTTTGATTGAAAATAGTTCAGTGGTAAAATAGCTTTGTCACTCAGAAACATATTAGAAATATATGAATATGAAATTGATTAAAGCTCTATTGGTTTTTACAACCATCACATTTACAATCTCTGTAAAAGCACAAGAGATACAACGGACTCTGCCGGAATTGCAGCAAAACAACACCGGGTGGAGTTTGGATAAATGCATTAGCTATGCAAGGGAAAATAACATTCAAATCAAAACAAAACAACTTACAAAAGAACTTGCAGATGTAGAGACAAACAGTGCAAAAGCACAACGTTATCCAACTCTCTCCTTTTCAACAAATCACAGTGTCTCATTCCAAAATTCGACTACATATAACGATTATAACGAGGCAAGCGATAAAACCAACTATTCCGGTAACTATAATCTTAATTCAGGTCTGACCCTCTATTCAGGCAATAAGATCACAAATACCGTAAAACAGCAGACATTACTTGGTAAGGCAAGCGAATACAATCTGCTCCAAAGCATTATGGATGTCGAAATCTCTATAACTCAGGCCTATTTGCAAATACTGTACAATAAAGAGGCACTTCAGATAGCACAGAACAGTTCAGAACTATCTCAGGCACAAGTATCGAGAGGAGAAGAACTTGTAAAAGCAGGCTCCCTCTCAAAAGTTGATTTGGCACAATTGCAAAGCCAAGCAGCAAGTGACAAATATGCAATTGTAAAGGCAGAAAACACTCTCAATAGCTCAATTATCTCTTTAAAACAACTGTTGGAACTTGGATTAACAGATAAATTTTCCGTCAACTATCCGAACATAAAAGAGAGCAGCGTGCTTGAGACAATTCCCTCTTTGGAAGAGGTTTATAATACTGCTATAGAAAGCAATCCAAATATTTTGAGCAGCAGATACAATACACAGGCTGCAGAATTGGGTGTCAAGGTAGCTCAGGCACAAAAATACCCTACGCTTTCTGCAAGTGCCGGAGTAGCCACAGGCACATTTTCAAATATGAACACCGGATACCTGACTCAATTTAAAGATAGAATGAATGAAAGTGTGGGCCTGAATTTAAGTATCCCAATCTTTAATGGAAGATCTGCAAGGAATGCCGTTCAAAAGGCAAAAATTCAAAGCTATACAACAAAACTGCAGGAACAAAGCGCAAATAAAACTCTCTTCTCAACAATTGAGGCACTTTATAATGATGCGGTTTCGGCCCAAAGTCAATATATCTCCTCGAACGAACAACTTATCTCGTCTGAATTGAGTTACAAATACATAAGAGAACAATTCAACGCAGGATTAAAAAATATAATCGAACTCACAACTGAGAAAAACAACTATGCATCAGCCCAATCGCAACAACTGCAGTCAAAATTCTCCGCAGTGCTGGCACTCAAACTGCTGCAGATTTATCAAAACAAACCCATAGAATTATAAAATAAAAAGATATGAATAAAAAAATCATCATCGGATCAGCTATTGTGATAGTTGCAATTGTAGCAATAATTATTTTCACAAATGGTAAAAAACAAACCATCGTATATCGAGAGGCACCTGTTGAACAGGGATCCATTTCAAACACTGTAACTGCCACAGGCACGGTGGAACCGATAACGAAAATCGAGGTTGGAACTCAGGTTTCCGGAAAAATCTCAAAAATATATGTAGACTATAACTCAACCGTTAAAAAGGGAGAGCTAATTGCAGAATTGGACCAAACCACACTCGAAACAGAACTACAATCGTCAGCAGCCCAAATGAATTCGGCAAAAACAGAGATGGAGTATCAAAAGATTAATTTTGACAGAATCAACGGATTGTACAAAAAAGACCTTGTTTCAAAATCAGAATACGAAACCTCCAAATACACATACGATAAGGCAAAATACACTTATAATCAATCAACCGCAAGCTACAAAAGAGCAATTGCAAATATAGGGTACGCCAAAATATACTCTCCGGTAGACGGAGTGGTACTTTCAAGAGCAGTGGATGAGGGACAGACTGTTGCATCGGGATTCAGTACCCCGACACTGTTTACAATTGCTCAGGATCTTTCAAAAATGCAGGTCGTAGCAGATGTAGACGAGGCAGACATAGGTGAAGTTAAAGAGGGACAACAGGTCAGTTTCAATGTTGATGCCTTTCCGGATGAAACCTTTCACGGTTCGGTAACACAAGTAAGACTGCAATCCACAACCACCTCCAACGTTGTTACCTACGAGGTTGTGATTAACGCCCCTAACCCCGATTTAAAATTAAAACCAGGCCTTACTGCCAACGTGAATATAGAAACACTCAATCTCAATAATATTCTTATCGTACCGGTAAGAGCATTAAGGTATACCCCCTCAAATTTCTCAAATCAGAGCCCTGCACAAAGCGGTATTAAAGAGAATGCTACAGATAATAAAAAAACAATTTGGACAAAGGGAAATGATGGAACTTTGAAAAAGAAAGAGATTGTTATTGGAGCATCGGACGGGATCAACACTCGTGTAATCTCCGGAGTTGTAAAGGGTGAACTGGTGATTACCGGAGAGGAGATCATCAAAGCCAGGAGTGAGGAGGCCAAACAACAGCAGGAAAACAGCAACCCGTTTATGCCTAAACGCCCCAATGAAAGCAACAACAAAAGAACAAAATAGCCATGTCGCTGATAATTAAAATAGAAAATCTGTCCCGTAATTTCACGGTAGGAGAAGAGACAGTACACGCCTTAAGAGAGGTTAGTTTTGCCATTGAAGAGGGGGAATTCGTTACCATTATGGGGAAAAGCGGATCGGGAAAATCCACATTGCTGAATATACTCGGCTGTCTGGACCTTCCAACCTCCGGCAACTACTTACTTGATAATATTTCGGTAAGAGAAATGGACAGAAACTCGCGCGCTACTCTGAGAAACAGAAAAATAGGTTTTATCTTCCAAAGCTATAATCTACTCCCAAAAACCACTGCCATCGAAAATGTAGAATTGCCGCTGCTATATAATCCCAACGTAAGGGCAACAGAGAGAAGGAAAAGGGCTATCGCAGCTCTGGAATCGGTAGGACTTGGCGACAGACTTCTTCACAGATCAAACCAAATGTCCGGCGGACAACAGCAAAGAGTAGCCATTGCAAGAGCTCTTGTAAACGATCCTGTTATTCTTCTGGCCGATGAAGCAACAGGTAATCTTGATACACGTACCTCCTTTGAAATTCTTACTCTTTTCCAACAACTGCACAAGGAGGGGAGGACAATAATTTTTGTAACTCACAACCCTGAAATATCGAGGTACTGCTCCAGAAATATAACTCTGCGCGATGGAAGAATAATTGAAGATAAAATCAACAACCAAATTGCAGATGCAGCTCAAATGCTTGCAACTATGCCAAAGGAGGATTAAGATGAACTACAAAAACCTTATACAAATAGCTTTACGCGCCATATCAAACAACAAGATGCGCGGATTTCTCACAATGCTGGGAATAATTATAGGCGTAGCCTCCGTAATATCGATGCTCGCAATCGGAGCCGGCTCAAAACAGAGCATTAGAGACGAAATCGGATCTATGGGTTCCAATATGATTATGATTCGCCCCGGAAACGGCCAATTCGGCGGAGTACGACAAAGTGCCTCCGATATGCAGACACTTAAAATGGCGGATTACATATCACTTACGACTGGAACAAACTACATTGCAAAAATAACTCCTACAGTGAATGCCTCAGGTCAGGCGATAAACGGGTCAAATAACTCCCCAACCACTATTTACGGAGTAAATGAGCAGTACCCCGACATAAGAGGTTATAAAGTTGGAGAAGGCGTCATGTTTGGAGAAGAGGAGATAAAGCATGCCTCAAAAGTATGCGTTGTTGGAAAAACCGTAGTGGAGAATCTGTTCGGAAAGGGAGCTGATGTGCTGGGCAAAACAATAAGATTCAATAAAATACCTTTAAAAATTATCGGCGTACTCTCACCTAAAGGATATAACCCAATGGGGCAGGACCAAGATGACATAATTCTGGCGCCATATACCACTGTGCAGAAGAGAATGCTCGCAATAACCTACCTCAACGGCATAACTGCCTCTGCAATCTCTGAAGAGTATTCAGAGAAGGCAATTGCCGAGATAACGGAAATTTTGCAAATCAATCACAAAATCAAGATTGGAGAAGAAAACGATTTTAATGTTAGATCTCAACAGGAGATGATGGAAACCATGAGTTCCGTTATGGATATGATGACAATTCTCCTCGGCTGCATAGCCGGAATATCGCTTCTTGTTGGCGGAATAGGCATCATGAATATCATGTATGTATCGGTCACAGAGAGAACCAGAGAGATAGGACTGCGAATGTCAATTGGAGCGAAAGAGAGACATATCCTTATGCAATTCCTGATAGAAGCCGTAATAATCAGTGTAATGGGCGGAATAATAGGTGTGATCTTAGGAATTGCAATTTCAAAACTGATTGTAGTTCTCGGCTGGCCTGCATCTGTCCAAATGTACTCCATTGTATTATCTTTTGCAGTTTGCACAATTACAGGAATATTTTTTGGTTGGTATCCGGCCAAAAAGGCATCACAACTGAACCCGATTGATGCAATAAGATACGAATAATCAGATAGAAATATCTCATAAAATGAAGATTAAAAGAAACATTTTTGTACTTTTGATAAAATCAATATTTCAACTCAGATAGAAGAGCTTAGATTAGCCTCATATTGAGGAGGAATGCATAAATATAAAAACACAGTAAGAACACAATATAGACAAAAAGTATGAACCTGATCTCCGCAAACAGCAATAAAACAGAGAATAGAGCATTGATATTCATTAATATCATCGGATGCCTGCTATTTCTTTCCGTCCCGCTTTTAATCACTCCAAAAGAGGGAGTGCTTACTATAGGACGATATGCTTTCCACTGCGTGACAATATTATTATACATGATCGTCTTTTATCTGAACTATCTGCTTCTTATTAAAAAATATCTTTTCAATAGAAAACTTACAACCTACCTCATAATAAACATAATCATTGTCGCAATTCTTACTGTTGCATTGCAATATATTCAACATTACTATTTTACTAACATAGAACCTCCAATGGATATTTCAAGACATAAAATGCCGTTTCAAATGAGAGTTCTGTTTTTTGTAAGAGACATAATGTTCATGATTCTCGTTGCCGGACTTGCCGTAGCAATAAAGATGACAGTGGAATGGATGAGAACCGAAAGAATCAAATCTCAGATGGAAGCGGTTGCAAGCGAGACCGAACTTAAAAATCTCAGACAGCAAATTAATCCGCATTTCTTGTTCAATACGCTCAACAATATTTATGCGCTGACAGAAACGGATAAGGTAAAGGCGCAAGAGGCCATACTCGGTTTGAGCAAAATTCTCAGATACACACTATACGAAAACAATCAAAATACCGTTCCGCTTCCTAAAGAACTGATGTTTACTAAAAGTTATACAGATATTATGAGTTTGCGGCTCGGAAGAGGAGTAAAAATAACTTTGAATTTGCCGGACGAGACTGATATATTAAACTTCTCTATTGCCCCCATGCTCTTTATAACACTCATTGAGAATGCCTTTAAACACGGCATCTCACAAACCGACAAATCATTTATAGAGATTAACATCTCGGCTGTGGAAAATCAGGAAGAGGGGACAAGAACCATTAAATGCATTGTTAAAAACAGCTATTTCCCAAAGGATAAAAACGACAAAAGCGGTTCCGGAATAGGAACCAACAACCTTAAAAGGAGATTGGCTCTTCTTTACCCCGACAAACATTTATACTACTCCCTGATCAAGGAGGGAATATATATTGCCCACTTACAAATTACAGATTCCATATCATGACAATAAACTGCCTTATAGTTGATGATGAGCCACTCGCTCTCAATTTGCTGGAAAGTTATATCACAAGAACACCATTCCTTTCTCTTGTAGAAAAATGTTCCGGAGGGACACAAGCTCTGGAGGTATTGCGGAGAAGAAAGATAGATCTTGTGTTTATGGATATCCAAATGCCAGATTTGAACGGACTTGAACTTTCAAAATTAGTATCAGATTCTCTTATAATTTTCACAACCGCCTTTGAACAATATGCAATTGAAGGATATAAGGTTGATGCAATAGATTATCTCCTTAAACCTTTCGGTTACCCCGATTTCTTGCGTGCAGCCGATAAGGCAGCCAAACGTATAGCGGAGAGAGCGGTAAACGACAGCTCACACCTCCCCAAAAATATAATCGTAAAGTCTGGATATAAACAGATTATAATTGATACTTCAAGGATTACATATATTGAGAGTATTGATGATTATATCAGGATTCACGGCAATTTTGTAGATAATACCTGCGGATATATACAAACGCTCATGAATATGAAAGATATAGAGATAATACTCCCGTCGGACAGATTCATAAGAGTACATCGTTCCTTTATTGTAAACATGGAAAAAATCTCCACAATAGAGAGAGGCAGAATCGTATTCGGAAAGGAATATATACCAATATCTGAATCCTATAAAGAGTCCTTTGACAAGGCATTCAACTCCAAAATTATAGGAAAATAAGAGTTCATTTCAATCCTCTTTCAAGATATTTTATAAAGGCATTAATATTGAGGTCGTATCCCCGGGGAGGAAGAATGGTGTTACCCTTTGAATCCAATAATAAACAGCATGGCATTTCAGTCACTCCATATTTTGTTATAAGAATATTAGTATTGATTTTACCTACAGATTTCAATATCTTGCCATTAGGCGTTATAACCCAATTATCTTCCCTGAGATCATAGCGCACATCGGCGTACATAACCAATAGGAGATATCTCTCTCTCAATATTTTCTGCACACGCGCATCACTGAATACTTTAGCCTCCATTTTGCGGCAATCAATACATGCCTTTCCGGTAAAATAGAGAAAAACCGGTTTCCCAACCTTTTCAGACCTTTCCAATGCCTGACTATAATCATAGTACCCCGACATACCCTCTCCCATAGCAGAATCACTCCGAATTAGACGAAAATCCTGAGTATTCACCTGGGGAAGATAACCGCTTACAGCCTTTAAAGGAGCCCCCCACATGCCAGGAACCAAATAAGCCGCAAAAGAGAAAATAGCAATGGAAATAATGAGCCTTGGCACTGTAATTTGATTTGCATGACTACTCCCTTTAAATCTTATCTTGCCAAGAAAACTTAAGCCAAGCAGCATTAATATAACTATCAGGAGAGCCAGATAAACCTCCCTGTCCAATACTCCCCAACCATACACCTGATCCGCAACACTCAAAAATTTTATTGCAAAAAATATCTCCGTAAATCCCAACAATACTTTTAAGGATTGCGACCACGAACCGCTCTTTGGCAAAGAACCCATAAGAGAGGGAGCAAAAACAAAAAACATAAACGGCAATGCAAAAGCAGCTGAAAATGCAAACATTGTTATGATAGGCTCCCATATTGCACCATGCATGCTTCTGATAAAAATTGTAACCACTATAGGCCCTGTAGATGAAAATGAGACAAGCATAAGCAATAACACCTTAAAAAAAAGGGACGGTACTCCGCCGTTATTCGATTTCTCCTCAACCCTTTTTAGTGTCGCAGCCGGTATAGTAAATTCAAAAGCCCCGAAAAATGAGACAGCAAATAGAATAAAGAGAATAAAGAACAATATGTTGGAAAACCAGTGAGTTGCAAGCCAACTAAAGATGGAAATTATACCAGAATCTCCACATACAATATATATTATCAGAATCAGCAGCAATACGGGTAAGGTATAAAGCGCAATAATCGAACTTCCGAACAACAAAGAGATAAATCCTCTTTGTTTATTATTGTTCTTCTCTTTAATCAGAGAGGAGATTGTTGAGGGTATTATCGGATAGAGAGATAACATAAAGAATGCTATAACACCCCACAAAACCGCAGCTAACACTATCTCCCACAGCGATCTTCCCGTATCAAGCGATGCATCGGCAACAGAATCCTGTATACCGCTTCCGAAAAAGGCTGCTTTATCCCCCTTTATAGAGGGAACTGTATCTGCCTTTGAAACAGGAGCAATTACTGAATCTGAAGCAGTGACGATATCTAAACTATCGGTTGCTACAACTGTAGTATCGGCCCTTGAGACTGCATCATAATAATCTTGAGCAGTAACAAGTGACCTGCCACAAAGCAGGAACACAATTGTTATTAAGGCATATAACCACCTTTTTATCATATATATACCGATATTTCTTTAAACAAACAGCGCTCTAATAATGGAATCGGAGATAAAAAGATTCCTCTTCGGAATTCTAATTATGCTGCCATCCCCCTCTATCATCCCCTCTCTTTTTAATCGCTCAATCTCCGGTGTCACACTTTGTAAAAACGTTCTATCGAGGTCCTTTAAATCAACTCCGACAACACGCCGCAGGCCAAGCATTATCTTCTCATCAAACATCTCTTTTGTACTGAGCAACTCCTCCTCTGCTATTTTTTTCTCTTTTGCCACATCCTCTCCAAATACAGTAATATATTTTGTTAGGTTATTTTTATTCCAACTTCGTCTTGCGAAAACCCTACCTCGCTCATCTTTAAGTTCACCTGAATAAGAATGTGCTCCCGGCCCTAATCCAAGATAAGGAGTGCCGTTCCAATAAGAACTGTTATGAAGTGATTCAAACCCGGGCCGCGCAAAATTTGAAATCTCGTACTGTTCATAACCGGCGGCAGACAAAACCTCCTGCAATAATTCATACTGTTCTCTGCATCTCTCCTGAGAGGGCATTTCATACAATCCCTTTTCATTCATCCTATAAAGAGCCGACCCTTTGTCTATGCTCATTTGATAAGCGGAGATATGCTCCGGAGCCAACTCCACAACTCTGTTGAGATTTTCTCTCCATTGAGCAGTACCGAGCAATGAATAACCAAAAATAAGATCGAGACTTATATTCCGAAACCCAGCCTCACGCAAAATCCCATACGCTTCTATAGCCTTCGCCGAATTATGTCTTCTCCCCATCCACTCAAGATCCCTGTCAATAAAGGATTGAACACCCATACTTATCCTCCCCGCTCCAGTCTTCGCAAGTCTCAGGGCATATTCGGGCGTTATATCATCTGGATTAACCTCAACGGTAAACTCACCAAAGTTCTTTATCTCATATAACTCCTTTATATTATTAATAATACAGGAAAGCAATTCAGGCTCAAGAACAGAGGGAGTTCCTCCCCCGATATACAATGTATAATACTGCTCGGGAACAATATCACCCACTCTCCCGGCAAAAAAGTTTTTTCTGCTTTTGGCCTCTGCAATCAATGCGCGGGTAAAACTCTCCTTTAACTTAAGTTTTTTTACCGAATAAAATCCGCAATAGAGACAAAAGGCAGAACAAAAGGGGATATGTATATAAATACCTCTCAATGCTATCTTAAGAAAGTCTGAGCTGAGCCCAATTTTCCCTCTGCCGTATAAGCATCAACGGTATAGGTGCCCTTGGTAAAGCCTCCATCTGCAAAATAAATACAAATCTCAACCTCATCACCCTCATAATCAACCTCTCTTGAGGCAGAATACAACATTTGTTCCCCCGATGTAATAAAGACATTCTGCTGATTGCTTGTCATAAGTATTCCGTCAGGTCCTTTAATACGAATATAAACTGTTCTTGGACCTTTTTTTGCAATACTGTTTTCAACCAGACTCAAACAGGTTTTAAGGCGACTTGTCCTTCCGCTGCGTTCCGTCTCCTTCCCATTTGAGGTTATGCCAATCATAGTAACGCCTCTTCCCCTAAGAACCGACCCCTTCTCAACCTGCTTTGCATACTCGTCTGTAGTGACTTTAATATCATTATATTTTTCATTAGCCTCTTTAGCCTCCTGTTTGGCAGCGGCAGTTTCAGTCCTGAGATTCATATTCAATGTGTTAAGAGAGTCTATCTGCTTAATGTAGCTCCGCATTATATTTCTAAGAGTACCTATCTCTCTCTCATATCTCAACAATTGTAATTTGTTTCCTGATTCTGTTTGCTTAATCTTTTCTACCAACTGATCCACTTTGCTTCTCTCAACCATCAACTGCTGATTCAATGTATCATTAGAGGAGGAAAGAGTTGCATAATCTGTCTTCAATTGCGTAACCTCCTCCGTAAGATCTCCCTTTTCAATAGTAAGTTGTCCGATAATGGCATTGCGGTCATGCCATACATAAAAAAGCACGCCACACAAAATTACTGCAGCCGCAGCCAGTATCCCGATAATCAATTTCAAATTCTTTTCCATATACAAATATTATTATATTAGTTTTGCAAAAATAGTAATTAAGTCCGATTTTTTCTACATTTGCTGCTTGTAATAAATAATTTAAAATAACAAAAACCGGACATGAAATATTTAATACGCTCAATCAAGTATTTACTCTATTTTGCAATTCTGTTCTGCATAATAGTACTTATTGTCTTTTATACCTCCAATAATCATGCTAACATTACTGTCTTTGATCTTTTCAAAGAGGGTTCTGGAATAAAGATACTAATATTCTTTATTGCTGTAGCCGCTCTGTATCCGCTCCTCGGATTCAGCAAAAAAGAGCTCTATACCAACGATGATTTTAAAGAGAAGAAAAAAGAGGTTGTAGAACTCTTTGAAAACGCAAGATATATTTTAAAATCCGATGACGGCTCAAGCATGGTTTTCGTTCTAAGAAGCCCAATAATGCGCACATTCAGAATGTATGAAGATGATGTTACAGTAAACTATTCAGGCAACCCTCTTATTATAAGCGGACTCCGAAAGGATGTACTTAGGTTTTCGAGAGCAATAGAGTATCTTATGCAAAAAGAAAGTTAAGCAATAATATAATGGCTATCAAACTCTTACAAAAATTTGAATGTTCGATTAATTTTTAATTGTATGAAAATAGTTGAAAAGTACACAAGCGCATTCAGTGCAAATCTTGCCAAAGGAATGCTTGAGAATAACGGCATACAGGCTCAGGTGCTTAATCAGAACATGGCTTTTGTTACGGGAGCCATCAATACCGATCTTATCAGTATAGAACTTGTTGTAGACGACAAAGACTATTGGGAGGCCAAAAGACTTTTGGAAGCCGCTTCCAAGGCAGAGTAAAACTCCTCCCCAAATTCATCTATTAAAGGTTCCCGCAAAAATTTATATACGGGAATCTTTTCTTTTGCCCCCTTTGCAAAAGCCCCCCTGCAAAGAGTCCATCTGTCGAGGTTGAGTGCTGTAAGTCCGCTTGAAAGAGTTGATACTCTTATAGGATACAAACGGCACGAAACTGGTTTTTTAAAGGAGCACTCACCTTTTCTGAAGGCCTTGTCTATAGCGCACATACACCCGAATTTATTATCAAAAAAGGCATATGCACACTCCGATTTACGATTGACAAGAGGCGTTACAAGATCTCCGTCAGAATCGATAATCGCAAATCCTTGCTCCTTTATTGCCGAAATACCTGAAGTTGCAATATACTTTTCAAAATAACGATAATCTCTTTTAAGCCTCTCCTCCTCCTCCTTTTCCAAAGGGGCTCCACTATCTCCAATTACGCAACATGCACCTCCGCACTCCTCATAATTACATGAAAAATATTCCGTTATTATCTCTGAAGAGACAAGATAGTTTCCAATCTCTATCACTATGGAGTTCTGTATTGAAGCCATTTATTAAAGTTCAAAAAAGTCTCTTATGAATTTATTCCCCTGTAAAAGATTTTTGCTGCTAATATCCTCGGTCGTACCCTCCATAACCACTGAGATTCTGTTACCGTTATTGATCAAATTTTTTACAAAGGAGGAGAACTTTTCTTTTGAGATTCCGTCGAGGGTACTTATATAGTCATAATTAAGGTCCGTACCGGTCAAACTCTTGTTTGAAATTATATTGAGCCAATACGTGTTATATTTAGCCCTTGAGTAGTATGCCGCTGCCGTACTCGCCACCAATGCTGAAAAATCGGAATTACTCATTCCACCTGCCGCAAGCGTCTGCAACTCCTTTGTTATTGTCCTCTTTATAAAGGTCTCGCCGGCATTATCCGAAACAAAGTTAATATTAAACAGGGCTATATCCTCCGGGTAGTAGTTCAAGTCCGAATTGAGCCTGATTTGTGATGCCATCTTTCTTATTGCCCCTGATGAGAGAATTGTATTGAGATACTGGGTCAACAGATCGCAAATAACCTTATTCTCTATTGAATATCCCGTACCGAGAGACAACGTTATGTTTACACGCGTCTTTGGTATCTCCATGTTGAAAAGAAATCTTTTATCCACATTACCTTTCGCAAAATAATGAGGCAGGATACGCCAATCCTCTTTGGTTGCCATATTTCCAGGAATTGAGCCAATATATTGTAACGCCAACTCCTTCATTTTAGCCTCCATCGAACCTATATTACCAATAAAAATAAAGACAAAATCCGCTGCATTGGAGAATAATTTTTTACAGGAGGAAAAGAGGGGTGTATATTCTATCCTCTTTATACTCTCCATACTCATAGGTGTTATATAGGCCTTGTTTGAATTGTTATAGTATTCAATAGAATCTCTGAATGCCTCCCCTGAAGCAAGGTTCAGATAAATTTTGCTGAATATTTTCCCTCTTTTATAGTTATCAAAAGCTCTTATATCTGCTCTTGGCGAAACAAATGCCATATTGATCCCCTGAAACAATTTCTCCATGTTGGAAAGATCTGCGAATCCTGTAATTTCTTGCGTATTGGCATTTATTTTTGCATTAAAATCCATATTGTAATAAGAGAAAAGACGAGACATGTTAGCCCTTGAAAGATTGCCCAAACCTCCAATGTTTATTGCGCCGTTCACAAAATTCTCCATTTCATGATTATTATAACCTGTAATGGAAAATCCCCCTCTTCCAACCGCCTTCACAGATATTGTATCCTTAGAGGCATAATTATTTTTAAATATTACAATAGCACCATTTGAAAGCACCAAATGTTTTGAGTTGGTAGAAAGGTCCTCGGTTTCGGAGATAATTGAGGCTGTTTTTGACTGCTGTGCAAATTGAGGCCACGAAACCTCCTCCTCCTTAACCTTGGAACTTACCGGGGCCACATCATGAAATTCATTATATGACGCGAGTAGCCGCTCTTTGGAAACAGGTTCAAGTCCCTTTGTCGCAGGATACTTGCAAGAGATAATGGAACAATTTCTGTTTCCGAGTATAGCAGAGGCATAACCGTTTAATTGAAACAGAGTCATGGCAGCAATAGCACTCTTCATGAATTCATATTTCAACTCTATGCTTGCAAGAGAATATCCATCAAAGAATGAGGAGAGAGCCCTCTGTAAAAATATAGTATTAGGCAAATTGGACCTGTTCAAATACAAAGATTCCAACTTCCTAATATACATCTCCTTTACCACAGAAAATTCCTGCTCGGAGAAACCAATGGAGACAATATGCTTTATCTCGGAACTTATAAAAGCTAATGTGGAATAGGAGGCCTCCGGAAGTGTTTCATATGATACAGCAAAGGAATTTACGGAACCAATCCCCATAAAATTGTCCCATTCAATCTTTATGTTATAGATGGGCAGATTATTCTCCATTACACTGGTTTTAAGCCTGTCACTAAGTAACCTCGATATCGACTCCTTCATAAACTCCTCAACAAATGGAACACTTGTCTGCCTGTAAGATTCAGGTAGCGATTTATCCAACAAATCGATGGTTATCTTTGTTTTATTATATTCTTTATCCTGCAATACATATACCTTTGGCTCCTTAGGCAGTACAGGGTCATAATATACCCTGCGCTTAACCTTCATCTGCTTGGGTATTGTAGCAAAAACTGATTTAATTTTTGTCTCAACAGAGACTGGATCTATATCACCAACAACTATTACAGCCTGCAGATCCGGCCTATACCACTTATAATAAAAACTCCGCAAATCCTTTGAATTAAAATTTTTAAAGGCAGTAGCATCTTGAGGTGATTGAGATGTTACATACGGGCTACGCGGGAACAACTCTTTCAAAAGCCTGTAATTCAGACGTCTCTCTGCCTCACTCCATTCATCTGAAATTCTATTCTTCAAATAAGGCATCTCCAATGCAACATCCTCTTCATCCAAATTTATAGAAGACAACCAGTTATATAAAATTAAGAGAGATGAATCTATTGCACTGCTCTTTACAGGTACATTTTTAATAAAATATTTAACCTGGTCGGCATCTGTTTCAAACTGTATATCATTACCCGATACACCAATGGAAGCCAAGTAGTTGATTATAGTGGAATCGGCAAAATTTCTTGTACCCTTTAATGATAACGACTCAATCATTTTTGACATACCGTGCTGCCCCTCCTCCTCCAACGAATAGCCTGTTTTCTGCGCCATACAGAAATTTACATAACCTTTTTGCGATCCGTTTTTAATAATAATATATGTTAATCCGTCTTCGAGAGTCCCTCGCCTAACGCGAGGATCATCGGGCAGTTTCTGCATCTCTTGAGCAGAAAGCAACGTCATAAATGATGATGCGGAAAAGACTAATATTATAAAAAATCTTATATAATCCATATTATTGATTTGCCGCAAATTTAGAGTTTTTTTGTTTGTTTTTTGATTTTTTTTTATTTTTGTGGATATGAGAGAGAATTAATAACTATATAAAATTTTGTTTAAATGAAAAAATCAGGAAAATTCGTCATTGCGGCGCTACTATCGTTCTTCATGTTCGGAGCCGCTTATGCACAAGACCTAAGTCAAACTACTGAAATGTACAATACTGCTGCCACAGCACTTAATGATGGTAAAACTGCAGAAGCCTTGACAGGTTTCCAGAATGCCCTTAAAGCCGCTACAGCTCTTGGAGAAGAGGGAGCTACTTTGGTTAATGATTGCAAGACAATTATTCCTAAAATCATGTTTCAAATAGGCAAGGATGCTGCAGCTGCACAGGATTTCACTACAGCTATTGAAAAATTAGCCTCTGCATATTCTGTTGCAAAGGAATATGGAAAACAAGAGACAATAAATGACGCAAAAGAACTTTTATCTCAAGTATATATGGCCCAAGGTAGTACGGCACTCGGAGCAAAAGATTACCCCTCTGCAATTGCAGATTATAACAAGGCTATCGAGCTTGACGCTACTAACGGAAAGGCATATTTCTATATGGGAGTTGCCAAAGACCAGTCTGGAGATGAGCCTGGCGCAATTGCTGCCTATACAAAGGCTTCTGAAAATGGAGAAAAAGAGAACTCCCTGAATCAATTGGCAAATATATTCCTTATAAAGGCCAATGACGCACTAAGAGCAAAGAATTTTGCAAGTGCAATTGAAAACGGACTAAAATCATCAAGCTATGCAGAGAATCCTCAGGCAGATAAACTTGTAGGAATTGCTGCATTCAATGCTAAAAAATATGATCAGGCTATCACCTCTATTGAGAAGGTGGTTTCAGCAGATGCAAAGGCCCCTGATATGAGATACTATCTTGCACGTGCATACGAAGCAAAAGGCAACAAGGCTAAGGCTTGCTCAAACTATAAACTTGCACAGAATGCACCAAACGCACAGATTGCAGCATTCTGCAAATCAAAAGTTGCAACCCTATGCAAATAGAGCTTGAGCTGCTTGCTCCGGCAAAAAACAAAGAGATCGGCATTGCAGCAATTGACTGCGGTGCCGATGCTGTATATATAGCTGCCGAAAAGTTCGGAGCGAGAGAGGCTGCATCAAATAATCTCTCCGATATTAAAGAACTTGTAAATTACGCTCACCAGTACAATGCTAAAATTTATGTAGCATTAAACACCATATTATATGAGAATGAATTGACTGAGGTACATAATCTCATAAAGGAGATTTACGAGACCGGGGCCGATGCGTTGATAGTTCAGGATATGGGAATAACAGCATTTGAAAATCTACCTCCCATTCCGCTGCATGCCTCCACCCAATGTAACATAAGGGATACCGAACAGGCCGTTTTTTTAACTTCAATAGGTTTTACAAGACTGATTCTCGCAAGAGAACTCTCAATAGATCAAATAAAAGCAATACATGATAAAACCTCTGCCACTCTTGAGTTTTTTGTTCACGGTGCGCTGTGTGTATCGTACAGCGGACAATGTTATTTAAGCCAATATCTCACGGGCAGGAGCGCAAATCGAGGAGGCTGCGCACAGGCCTGCAGGTCAAATTATAACTTGGAAGATTCCGCCGGAAACATACTTATCACCAATACTCCTCTATTATCCTTAAAGGATTACAACCTAAGCGAAAACATAGGTGATCTTGCGAAAGCCGGCATCACCTCCTTTAAAATTGAGGGAAGATTAAAAAACAGTTCCTATGTAAAAAACATAGTAAAATATTACAGACAAAAGATAGATATATTTATCTCAAACAACCCGCAATATACAAGAGCCTCTCTCGGTAAAATTTACGGCGGTTTTTCACCCGACCCGTACAAAACTTTCAATCGCGGGTTCACTCAACTGTTCATAAACGGAAAAAGAGGGGAGTGGAAAAGCGAATATGGTGCAAAATACATGGGGGAATTTATAGGTACCGTAACAAAAGCATACTGTGACAGAGGCACAGGCACCACCTTTGAATATACTCCCACACTTGACTCCTCATCTCCTATTTCAAATGGAGACGGGCTGTGCTTTCTCCTAAAAAATGGCTCTGTATCTGGGGCCAGAGCCAATGTCTGCCATGGAAATACCATAACCGCAAATGAAAGGATCAAGTTAAGCAAGGGGACAAAGATCTTCCGTAATTACAACCTCCGTTTTGAAAAAGAGCTTTGTTCCAATACACCAAAACGCCTGATTCCCATAGACCTCCACTTTGAACAATATGGAAAGGGGCAGTATCTTATAAGAGGCAACTGGAACTTACAAGAGATTGAATATCGGGTTACTGAAGAAATAACTCCCGCTAAAAACGAGGAAACAGCCCGCCAAAACATTCTCTCCCAACTCGGCAAAAGTGCCGGCCTCTTTAATTTCACGGTTAAAGAGATACGGTGCAGTCAAATGCCTTTTTTTACTACCTCGACACTAAACCGGCTCAGAAGAGAGATAGCAGAGCTTGCTGCAATTAGGGTTAAAGAGGCAGTACAAGAGAGAAAAATAACAGATTCGATAAGACAAAAAGAGGCTTCCGATAAAGCTCTTGCACAAAGAGGTAAGGTAAAAACCTATATAATGGGAAAAGAGATCTCCTATCTCGGCAACATTGCAAACTCCCTTGCAAAAAGGGTCTATCTTACTAATGGAGCAAAGTCGGTAAGCGAAGCCTATGAAATATGCACTAATGGCGAAGCGGAACTGATGCGAACAAAATATTGCATCAAGTATGAACTTGGTCTCTGTACCGGAAAAAATAAAGGAAAGTCAAAGGTTCAAATAACCTCTCCGAATCCTGTCAATTATCCCCTTTATCTGATTAACGGAAAAAACAGACTTAGACTTTCATTTGATTGTGAGAGATGTGAAATGATTATTATTGGATAAAAAAGATTATTTTTGCAAAATTAACAATTGTTTATGGACTACTCCGATCTCTTTTCATACGAACCGATTACAGCTAATCTGAGGAGCTGCGCCGATAACGGTAAATTTCCTCATGCTTTACTGTTCATAGAAAAAGAGGGATACGGAGCATTTGCAATTGCATGGGCAACCATACAATACCTTTTTTGCAAAAACAGAAGTAACGGCACCTCCTGCGGAAATTGTCCTTCATGCAGACAAATAAGCAAATTGGCACATCCAGACTTGCACTTTATTTTCCCCACAAACAGTTCCTCTCTGATTGGGAAGGATAAAAAACCGGAAATTTCCGCCTTCTTCCCACTTTGGAGAGAACTTGCGATAGAAAACCCCTATTTTTCAGAGCAGGAGTTGTACAACAAACTCGGGATAGATAACAAATTGGGCATGATAGGGGTAGCGGAGGCTAATTCAATAATAGGAGAATTAAGTCTAAGTGCATATGAAGGGGGCCCGATAGTAACTCTGATCATGTTCCCTGAAAGAATGAATGCGGAGGCCTCAAACAAATTACTAAAATCCCTCGAAGAACCTCAGCCAGATACCTATTTTATTCTGATCTCTCAAAACAGGACTAAGATAATACCCACGATTTTGTCGAGATGCAGAATTATTGAGATACCTCCAATGGATCAGAAAACCCTCTCCGCAAAGATAAAAGAGGAGTGCGGCATTAGTGATGAAGAGGCACATTTTTGGTCAAAATATTCAGGAGGAAGCTATGGAAAAGCTAAAAAAATGGCAAAAAACAGAGAGGAAAATGATGAAAATTTTGTCATTATCACAAATATGTTGAATTTTGCAACAAAAAAGGATTTGCCATCACTGTGCGATATGTGGGAAGAATTATCCTCTTTGGGTAAAGAACAGCAAAAACAACTATGCACGGAGGCATTGGAAATCTTAAGAAAACTGTATATGCTTTCTCTCGGAATGGATGAGATAGCCTATGTGCCGCCAAAAGAGAGACAGGAATATGTTACTCTTTCACAAATAATTAAAAAGGATTTTTACACACAAGGATTTACACTTTTCAATTCTGCAATAGATTCAATAGAGAGAAATGTAAATTCCAAATTTATATTCTGCGATCTATGCAATCGCATATATTATTATATATAAAAGAGATATGGCAATAAAAGATAAAGTTAGCTTCGACTGTTCGCGCGGATGCAAGATAATAACCACCCCTAATGGAGAAAGAACTTTCAAATACGATTATCGCTCCTGTAAATTGAGCGTATTCAACTGGCTCAAAACTATTTATCAAGAGGAGCTAAAGGATTATTTTGAGGTAAGATTTAAGAATACAAGAAAATATGTATTTAAAAACACCACTGGGCAAAGATTTAAAGATGGAGAAATTGTTGTTGTTGAGGCACAAAACGGATACGATGTGGGAATAATCACTCTATCCGGTGCAATTGTAGCACAGCAACTGAGGAGAGACAGAATTGATTTAACATCATACGAATTCAAACAAATTTACAGGAAGGCCAAACCGTCCGATATTGATAAATGGCAGGAATCAATCGCCAAAGAACATAGGGTTATGATAAGAGCCCGACAAATTGCAGCAGACCTCCATTTGAATATGAAAATTGGAGATGTGGAATTTCAAGGAGATGGAACAAAGGCCATCTTCTACTATATAGCCGACGAAAGAGTAGACTTCAGGCAGCTTATAAAGTTGTTTGCAGAGGAGTTCAAAATCAGGATTGAGATGAAACAAATTGGCGCAAGACAAGAGGCAGGACTGATAGGAGGCTTGGGCGTTTGCGGGCAAGCCCTCTGTTGCGCAAGGTACATGAATGATTTTCAATCTATCACAACACAGGCTGCAAGATGTCAGGATTTATCTCTTAATCCACAAAAACTTGCCGGCCAATGCGGAAAATTAAAATGCTGCATTAATTACGAAGCTCCTGTCTACATTGAGGCTCAATCAAAACTTCCAAGAGTATTGGAACCTCTGCAACTTATAGACGGAGAGGCATTTTTGGTAAAAACAGATATCCTGACGGGAAAAATGTGGTTCTCATATGATCGTTCCAATTTGAGCAATATATTTTCTCTCTCTGCAAATGAGGTTAAAGAGATTATCTTCCTTAACAAAAAAGGTGAAAAGGGCAATTCGCTGATAGATAACGGTCCTGAGGAAAAAGATCCGGAATTTAAAAGCGCAGTAGGAGAAGAGAGCATATCGCGATTCGACTCAAGGAAAAAGAACCGCCGTCCAAACAACAGACAAAGCAAAAAGTTGAGATAAAATGTTAAAAGCATGTATAATATCGGTTGCGGCGCTGCTGATTGTTGCCTGCTCATGCGTAAACCGCATCGGTGACGACTATTGTTATGTCTCCACCAATGGCATAAAGATCAGAGATACAATACATCTCTCGCTGAAGATAGATACCGGCTACATCTCTACTCTATATCTCTGTGTAAAAATAAATAATTCGTTTCTAAAAAACAGAGACAACACGCTTCCTCTTATTCTCATATTCACCTCACCTGATAAAAAACTTTACTCCGATACCGTTAAACTGCCGTTAAATATCCGCCTCAACAAAAGGAATTCCCGCATCTCCAACGGCTGTATAAATATAGAGTATCCCTATCTGACAAACATAAATAACAAAATACCGGGATTGTGGCACATAGATATAATCAGGTATAGATTCAATATCAATCATCCATTAGTACAAGGCCTGGGAATGAGCGCAAAAAGAAAAGAATGAGCACAAAAAACAAAATAGGAAAATTCAAAGAAAACGAAACTTTCAAATGCCTTTTTCAACCTGCAACCGAAGAGTTGCTTTCAAAAGAGTATAAATACAGGGGCAAGTGGGGAAAAGAACTATTCGGCAATGATAATCCAATTGTTTTGGAGCTTGGATGCGGAAAGGGAGAATACACGGTCTCTCTCGCCATGCAGTACCCCGACAAAAACTTTATCGGAATAGATATCAAAGGAGCTCGTCTGTGGAAAGGGGCTAAGTTCGTAACAGAAAAATCTATCGGCAACGCCCTGTTTATAAGAACGCGAATAGAGTTCATAGAATCACTATTCGGAGAAAACGAAATCTCGGAGATATGGATCACATTTGCCGACCCGCAAATAAAAAGAGCAAGAAAGCGCCTTACCGGAACACTATTCCTGAATAGATACCGAAATTTTTTGAAGCCAGACGGGATAATACGCTTGAAAACAGACAGCCTCTTCCTGTATAAATACACAGAAGAATCGGCACACCAAAACAGATTCTCAATCATAGACTCGTCAGAGGACATTTACGGGGAAAAGTCCCCATACAACCCGTCAGCAGGAACCTCCTTGTTAGATAATTCATTATCCATCAATACAATATACAATAATGCACTGCCAGAAGAACTTAAATCCATAAAAACCTTCTATGAAAGCTACTATCTAAAGAATGGCTTTAAAATAAAATATCTTTCTTTCCTCCTTAATGGCAACAATACCATTATTGAACCGAAATGGGATGAAGAATATTGGGAGAAAGAGGAGGCTAAAGGAAGAGAAAAACTTCTTACAAACAAAGGAGTCTGAAAAACTAACTATCCCTCTCCCCTACATATCTTGCAATTGAGATAAAATATTGCCGTGCCTCCGAATCAGGAAAGGCATTAATACACTCTATCGCTCTGTTTATATGTTTCTTAAGTATTATTTGAGCCGATTCTGTACCACCGAATTTCTGCACGAATCGTGTTACGGCCTTTGCTGCAGAGAGATCTTCATCTCTCACAGGTCCCAATAAAAGTTTGCTGTCGGCAATAGAAGAAATTGTGTCGAGAATCCTTCCACGCTCCACCTCTCCGGCCGATTTCATAGCACAAAGTAATGGCAATGTAATTTTTCTCTCCAGAATATCTGCACCTGCAGCCTTCCCCGTATTGAGTTGCGGCGAATAATCAAAAATATCGTCCCTTATTTGAAAAGCAATCCCAAGCTGACAGGCATATTCCGTTATTTTAGCAAGGTAAAAATCAGAAGCTCCTGTAGAGATAGCACCTCCGTTTACAGCTGCGACAAAAAGACTGGCGGTCTTTTTTTGAATAATATTATAATAATCTTCATCGGTAGTATTTAACGACTCCGCCTTCTCCATCTGAATAAGTTCCCCAACTGAAAGCTCACGCACCGTATTTGTGTAGGTCTCAAGGACTCGCTTTTCACACCTGTTAGAGAGAAGAAACAGAGCTTTGGCTAACCAATAATCTCCCGAAAGGACAGAGGCGGCCCCGCTGAAGGTTGCAACTACAGTTGGTACACCATGTCTTATCTTGCCGTTATCGGCAACATCGTCGTGCAGCAAAGTGGCCGTATGAATCATTTCAGCCACTGCGGCACAACAATAACTCTCATTATCTATTTTTCTGCCCTCCAAAGAGACCTCTTCGCAAATCTTTGCCGCCAATAGAGCAAGTACCGGCCTTAATTCCTTGCCTCTGCTCCCAATAAGATAGGCATTAATCTCTGTAAGAAGCTTGCTGTCATTCTCAAGCGCCTCAGTAAGGGCATTCCTATATCCAATCCAGTGCTCACCGAGAGACTCTTTTATCACATTTATATTCACGGCAGAAAAAGATAATGTTAAAACATATAGGCAAGAGAGAGTTCAAACCCCCTGTGCTTTGCCTTGTCGAGATTCTTCAACTGATCAGGAACATCATTTTTGTTAAAATCTCCTATTTTTCCAAGATCCCAGCAATAACGGCCTGAGACCTGGAATCTCCAAATTTCAATTCCGGCTCCCAATCCTATACCATACTCAAATTTATTGAAATTGCCCCATTCAAAATCCTTGAACATTTTGCCCTTGGCAATGGCATATCCGATATATGGTGAGATCTGAATAAACGGGCGCAACATCACCAAATCTATACCCCACTGAATATTTACAGGCAACTGCAAATATTGCAAAGAGGCATTGTAAGTTGCATTGGCACTTGTCTCAATTTTACTCTTCTTTGAGGTGTACAACAACTCCGGTTGAAGAGCAAGACCTGCCGGTAATTTAATCTTGTAGAGAATACCTACATGGAATCCTGTCTTACCATCGATAGTCGATTGGTAATTGTTGGTTTTGATATCGGACATGGAGTCGAAATTCAAACCGCCCTTGATACCGAATCCCGATTGAGCATTGGCGGTAAAGGCAATAGCCATAACCGCTATAAGTACAAATAACTTTTTCATACTTCTATAATTGGTATTTAAAAATATCTGATAGCCTTTTGTAATCGTTTCACTCTAATATTCATTTTTTAACATCCTCCACCTTGAGCGAAATTAAATAATATAATATTAGGTTTAACCACAATTATTTCAAAAGATTGTTAATCTTTTCTGTAATAGCACTTTTTGTTGTTGCACCAACTAATTTATCAACTAATTTGCCCTCCTTAATAAAGATCAGAGTAGGGATGTTTCTTACGCCATATTCCGCTACAATATCGGAATTCTCATCTACATCGCATTTAAATACATCAACTTTACCCTTAAATTCTTCGGCTAATTCCTCTACTATAGGAGAGATAGCTCTGCACGGGCCACACCACGGTGCCCAAAAATCTACAACTACGGGTTTACTGTTTTCCTTAACACATGCATTAAAATTGCCGTCTGTAATAACTTCTGCCATATTAAATTGTTTTAAAATATTATTAAATGAATCATTAATCGTATTGTTTTTTACTTCTTCACTTTTTACTAACTTTTATGGGGCTAATTTACTACATTTTTCCAAAAGTCAGCATTAAGGCAGATAATTTACCTCTGTTTTGAGATAATAGAGGCCAGCCCGCCTGTTGAGGTCTCTTTATAAAGACTCGGAAGATCATGACCAGTATTCTTCATTGCAGTAACCACATTGTCAAAACTTACTCTGTGGTTCCCATCCGACATAAGAGCATATACATTGGCATCAATAGCTCTTGTAGCTGCAAAAGCATTTCTCTCAATACAAGGAATTTGAACAAGTCCCATAACAGGGTCGCATGTAAGACCTAAAAAATGTTCTATTCCCATAGAGGCTCCATATTCAACCTGCATCGGGGTACCTCCGAACAATTGAACGGCTGCTCCCGAGGCCATGCTGCATGCAGATCCGATTTCACCTTGGCATCCAACTTCAGCCCCAGAAATAGAGGCATTTGTCTTTATCAAATTTCCTATGATTCCCGCCGTGGCCAAGGCCCTGAGTATTTTTTTATCTGAAAACTCATAAAATTTCCTATTGAGATAGAACACCGCCGGTATAACTCCGCACGACCCACAAGTTGGAGCTGTAACTATTACACCCCCCGAAGCATTTTCCTCAGCTACTGCAAGAGCGAAGGAAAAGATCATGGCTCTCCTCTGCATGGAACCTTGATAACTCTTTGCTTTCATATAAAAAGAGGAGGCTTTTCGTGCAAGTTTCAACGGACCGGGAAGCACTCCCTCATTATCCAACCCTCTCTCCACAGCAGCAGACATGCACTTCCAAACCTCATTCAGATAGTCCCATATATCATTATCCTCATGTCTTTTAACATACTCCCAGAAGGTTGTTCCGTTATCCATGCACCATGCAAGTATCTCCTTCATCGTATGATGCGGATAGATAATCTCCTTACTCTCTCTTTTTCCGGATTCGCTTATATCTCCTCCTCCTATACTGAACACGGTCCAACCCTTAATAAGCTTCCCCTCTGAATTATAGGCGCAAAAATACATCCCGTTTGGATGTTGTGGCAAGAATACGTCGGGTTGCCATATAATATTACATTTACTCAATACCTCTTTTATTGCAACATCTGTCAAGTGGCCACGACCGGTTGCAGCAAGACTCCCGTAAAGAGTCACCGAGTAGGAGGCCGCCCCTACAGTGCTCTCCTTAAATTGTATTGCCGCCTTCCTTGGCCCCATCGTATGGCTGCTCGACGGTCCATTCCCTTGCTTAAAAATCTCCTTTATACTTTCCATAATAGTTATCTGATACCGCTATTTTTTTAAACTCCAATTTAATTGTAAAATTTATAATTATAGGCCTTTTTACAACAAACAAACACTTAAAATTCAATTTCATTAAATAATTTATCCATTTTACTCATGAATCTTTTATATTTGTAAGAATATTTACCAGCCATCATTGGCAAAGATAAAATTAATTAGCTGTTTATTTAAAAAAATCATATCATGTATAAAGATTTTCAAAACTATCTTAACGCCGAACTCAAAGCAATTGAGGATGCCGGCCTGTATAAAAACGAACGTATAATTGTTTCCCCTCAAAAAGCCGATATTAAAGTCAGCACCGGAAAAGAGGTTCTGAATTTTTGTGCTAACAACTATCTCGGCCTCTCAAACAGCCCTGTCCTCATTAATGCAGCCAAAAAGGCTCTCGATGAGAGAGGATTTGGAATGTCGAGCGTTCGCTTTATATGCGGTACTCAGGACCTACATAAGGAGCTCGAGAAAAAAATTGCAGAATTTTTCGGGACAGAGGATACTATCCTGTATGCCGCCTGTTTCGATGCTAACGGTGGAGTTTTTGAACCTCTTCTCGACGAGAAAGACGCTATAATCTCAGACGCCCTCAACCACGCTTCAATCATTGATGGAGTGAGACTTTGCAAAGCACAACGATTCAGATATGCCAATGCAAACATGGAAGAGCTTGAGAACTGCCTTAAAGAGGCTCAGAAATTGAGACATAGAATTATCGTAACCGACGGTGTATTCTCAATGGACGGCAATGTTGCCCCTATTGGTAAAATTCATGAACTTGCAGAGAAATATAATGCCATGGTTATGGTCGATGAATCACATTCAGCCGGAGTAGTAGGAAGAACAGGTAGAGGAACAACCGAACTTTATAACTTGAGGGGCAAGATAGAAATCCTTACAGGAACTCTTGGTAAAGCATTCGGTGGTGCAGTTGGCGGATTCACAACAGGGAAAAAGGAGATTATCGCAATGCTCCGTCAACGTTCCCGTCCTTATCTCTTCTCAAACTCTATTCCTCCTATGGTTGCTGCAGCAGGTTCAGCCATGTTCGATATGATGGCCAGAACAAATGAATTGCAAGATAAACTGCACGCCAATACCGATTATTTCGTTGGCAAAATGAAAGAGGCAGGATTTGATATTAAGCCAACCCAATCCGCAATTTGTGCTGTAATGCTTTACGATGCAAAACTTTCACAGCAAATGGCTGAGAAACTTCTCAACGAGGGCATTTATGTGGTGGGTTTCTACTATCCTGTTGTGCCAAAAGACCAGGCAAGAATCAGAGTTCAAATCTCTGCTGGCCATGAGAGAAAGCACCTCGACAAAGCAATTGAAGCCTTTACTAAAATTGGCAAAGAACTTGGTGTAATTAAATAAAGATAAATTACCCAAAAATAATGTCGGCCGGGATTAATACTCCGGCCGACATGTTTTTTAAGCAACAG
>CAZNBA010000003.1:34355-73954 GCA_964571395.1 uncultured Muribaculaceae bacterium | reverse complement strand
GATATTTCTTATCATCCGCACCGGTATATTCCAAGCCAAAACGCTCAGGAAGATTGTAGTCTACCTGAATAGTTCCCAACTGCCATTTTCTGCCAATCGCATCCTTAACCATGAAATCCAACTTTGGGCCATAAAAAGCAGCCTCTCCATACTCCACAACGGTATTCAGACCCTTCTCATTGGCAGCCTCAATAATAGCACTTTCAGCCTTTTCCCAATTTTCATCGGTCCCTATATATTTCTCCTTGTTGCTGGGATCTCTCAATGAAACCTGAGCAGTATAACTATCAAATTTTAATGTTTTGAAGATATACAATACAATATCTATAACCTTGCAGAACTCCTCCTTAAGCTGATCTGGTCTGACAAAAAGGTGTGCGTCATCCTGAGTAAATCCGCGAACTCTCGTAAGCCCGTGAAGCTCTCCGCTCTGCTCATATCTATATACAGTACCAAACTCAGCAAATCTTAAAGGCAAGTCCTTGTATGAACGAGGCTTGGTCTTGTAAATTTCGCAATGATGCGGACAATTCATCGGTTTAAGCAAAAATTCTTCTCCCTCTTGAGGCGTCTTAATAGGTTTAAAAGAATCTGCACCGTATTTTGCATAGTGTCCTGATGTTACATAAAGTTCTTTCTGCCCTATATGCGGAGTAATTACAGGTAAATAACCATAATCCTTCTGAACCTTTTTGAGAAAATTTTCCAAAATGCCACGCATCACGGCTCCTCTCGGTAACCACAAAGGAAGTCCTGCTCCAACTTTACTTGAAAAGGCAAAAAGTTCAAGTTCCTTGCCAAGTTTTCTATGATCTCTTTTCTTAGCCTCTTCCAACATCACAACATACTCATCAAGAAGTTTTTTCTGAGGAAACGTGATACCGTAAATTCTCGTGAGCATCTTATTTTTCTCATTGCCACGCCAATATGCACCTGCAATTGAAGTCAACTTAACTGCCTTAATTACTGAGGTATCAACCAAGTGAGGACCGCGACACAAATCTGTGAAAGTACCATTAGTATAGAAAGATATAGTACCGTCAGCAAGATCGTTTATAAGTTCACATTTATATTGTTCTCCCTTCTTTGTAAAGCTCTCAAGAGCCTCTTTTTTAGAGACATCTCTTCTGAGAAATTTCTCCTTTGCACGAGCCAATTCCACCATTTTTGTCTCTATCTTCTTTAAATCCGCCTCTGTTATTGTTGTCTCTCCAAGATCGACATCGTAATAAAAACCATTCTCTATGGCCGGCCCTATTCCGAATTTAACACCGGGATAGAGGGCTTCCAATGCCTCGGCCATTAAGTGCGACGATGAATGCCAAAAAGTCTCCTTTCCCTCCTGGTCATCCCACTTATGCAATTTAACTGCTGCATCAGCTTCAATAGGCCTCAAAAGGTCCATCACCTTTCCATTAACTGAAATAGAAAGCACCTCTGCAGCTAATCTCGGGCTGATACTGTTGGCAATATCCAGGCCGGTAACACCGCTTTCATACTCACGCACACTCGAATCTGGAAATGTAATCTTAATCATGATTAAATCTATATAGCGTTATTATATACAATATTTTTTAAGTTTGCAAAGATATACATTTAAATTTAAATATTGTTTTTTCAGACTAAAAATATCAGCAATTTACCTATATTTGCGAAATATTACATCTCTATATTTTATTAAAATGGAAAATACAGGAATAAACAAATGGAGTTCCGCTGCAATGAACGGACTATTTCTCTCACTGGTAACGGTAATCATAACTCTACTAACTACCATAGTGGAAATAAAAAGCGTACCAATAAATATTATAATATGGGTCATTAAACTTGCAGGAAGTATGTGGCTTCTGTTTTACTTCATGAAGCAGTATTCCGGTAATTTCAATCAAATAAGTTATAAGGACTCCTTTATATACGGATTTCTCGTATGTGTTTTTTCCTCAATAATATGCTCCTGTTACACCTATCTCAGTTTTACTGTAATTTTTCCTGGGATGGCAGATAAAATAACAGAGACATATCAATTAATAATGGCTCAGCAAAATGTATCGGAGTCCGAAGAGGCAGCAGCAGAAAAGATGATGAATAAACTGCCGGAAATAATGCTTGGAGGTATGTTTATCTACCTTACAATAATAGGGCTTATCTCCTCCTCCATAATGGCCAACTATACAAAGAAAACCGATATTTTTGCAAGCAATGAGAACGATACTGCCGGAATGAACGAAAACGGAGAAAACTCTGATTCTTCATCAAAAGAGCAGAACAACAACTAATAAATATCCAATCGACAATAGTATGGATTTATCAATAGTAATATCTGTATTCAATGAAGAGGACTCCCTGGAGGAGCTTATCTCCGGCATCCATCGTGAACTGATACCTACCGGACTCAGTTATGAAATAATAATGATAGATGATGGGAGCACAGATCATTCATGGAAAATAATTAAAGATAAAGCGTTAATAGACAGGAAAATAAAAGGTATATCCTTTAGAAGAAACTATGGTAAATCTGCTGCCATCTATTGCGGGTTCGAGGCAGCCGAAGGTGATGTTGTTGTTACTATGGATGCAGATTTACAGGATGATCCTGCCGAAATTCCAGCCCTATTGGAGATGATAACAAAAGGGGATTATGACCTTGTAAGCGGTTGGAAAAAGAAAAGATACGACAGCAAGTTAACAAAAAATCTGCCATCTAAAATTTACAACGCCACAGCAAGATTTGTTACAGGCATCAAACTTCATGACATGAACTGCGGACTCAAAGCCTATAGAAAAGAGGTTGTGAAAAACATTGAGGTCTACGGAGAGATGCACAGATACATACCCTACCTTGCAAAAAATGCCGGTTTTGTAAAAATCGGCGAGAAGGTGGTCAAACACCGTGCCCGCAAATACGGCAAAAGCAAATTTGGACTTAACCGTTTCGTAAATGGCTACCTCGATCTCCTGAGTCTCTGGTTTTTATCCGCATTCGGTAAAAAACCGATGCATTTTTTTGGACTTGCAGGTACCTTGACATTTATAGCCGGAGCAATTATTTCAATATGGCTTATAATTGACAAAATAATTGCACAAAGTAACGGATTGAAGTTTAGACCGGTTACTGACCAGCCATTATTTTATATGGCTTTAGTGGCTCTTCTTATCGGTACACAATTGTTTCTGACAGGCTTTATAGCTGAACTGATTAGCAGAAACAGCACTGAAAGGAATAGTTATCAAATAAAGGATACCTCCTTGTAGAAGGTTTCATCAGCATTTCGCCTTGCGGAATCAAATTCACTATCACTGATTATCTTGCATGTGCCTGAGAACACGGCACCTACCTCGATACATATTCTGCCCGTATTAAGATCTCCGGTAAACTTTCCATTTGTTCTTAATGTTGTCATATCATGAACAGAGAGCGTACCTTGCAGTTTTCCCCAAACATCAGCACTGGCGCAAACCACCTTTCCGGTGATTTGCGCTCCCTCGCCTATTACAAGTTTACCGACAGTCATTATATTACCATCAAAGTCCCCGTCTATTCGCAAATCAGAACCGGAGATCCACACTCCCTTCACACGCGTACCCTTTGCTATGCGGCATACATCATTTACCTGAGGAACTACATTATTATTTTCCGGATTCGGTTTCATAGTACCTTGTATTTATTTACAAACAGATGCTGCTGCCTCCATAATTCCCTCGCTCATTGTCGGATGAGGATGAATTGTAGTAGCAATATCTTTTGCGGTGGCACCAAGTTTTCTTGCAAGCACAATTCCTGAAAGCATCTCGGTAACATTGCCTCCTATAAGATGAGCACCGAGCACTTTACCGCTCTTCTCATCTATGATAAGTTTAACAAATCCGTCTCTTTCGCCCGAAGTAGCTGCCTTTCCGGAGGCCATAAACTGGAATTTACCTACCTTATATGGAATGCCTGCCTCCTTAACCCTCTTCTCTGTCATACCAACAGAGGCAATTTCAGGAGTAGTATATGTAGCTCCAGGTATATTGCCGTAATCTATAGGTTCAACCTCCAATCCGGCAATCTTCTCAACAGCCACTAAACCCTCTGCAGAGGCCACGTGAGCCAGAGCAGGAGTAGGAATTATATCACCTATGGCATAGAGACCATCAATGTTGGTCTTATAATATTTATCTACAATAACTTTCCCGCGTTCCATTGTTACACCCAACTTCTCAAGGCCAAGATTCTGCGTATTTGGTTTTACGCCTACAGCAGAGAGTACCTTCTCCACAACAATCTCCTCTGTTCCCTTTTTCGACTCAACGGTAAGTCTGCATCCCTCACCTGTGGTGTCAACATTCTTTACATTAGAAGAGACCATCACCTTCATACCAGCCTTACGCATACTGCGGCTCAGTTGAGCTGCTACCTCCTCATCCTCCAATGGAACTATCTGATCCATATACTCAATCAGATATACCTCGGTGCCCATGGAGAGATAGAAAAAGGCCAGTTCGCTTCCGATTGCACCGGAGCCTATTACAGCTAAACTTTTAGGCAAAGTTTCAGGAACAAGAGCCTCTCTGTACGACATTATCTTCTTGCCGTCGATAGGGGCAAAAGGCAATGAGTTAGGTCTTGAACCGGTAGCCAGGATTATATTTTTGGCTCCAATGCCATAAGCTTCGCCTTCAGCAGGAGTAACCATAATGGTTTTGTTCTCCTGTAATTCAGCGACACCTGAAAAGAGTGTAATATTATGTTTTTTAAAGAGAAACTCAATACCCTTGTTCATTGTTGCAGATATTCCGCGTTCACGTTCCACAATCTTTTTGATATCGGGGACAACAATATCTCGGGCCTGAGTCTCACTTCCCGCAGCCTCATTTAACGTTAAACCGTAATCGCTCAAATGTTTGGTATAATTATAAACCTGAGCGCTTTTCAAAAGAGCCTTTGTAGGAATACAACCCCAATTAAGACAGACACCGCCAAGTTCGGCCTTTTCCACAACAGCTGTTTTCATGCCTAACTCCGCTGCTCTTACTGCAGCGACATATCCTCCGGGACCTGCTCCTATTATGATTATATCAAATCTTTCTTTTAATTCCATATCTTATTATTATTTGTTCTGTTAATATATAATTGATCTTTATTCCATAATCCCAAATGACTGATGCGAATCAGCCAATCCGATATTATAAACCCTTGCCGTGACAATTTTTATACTTCTTGCCACTTCCGCACGGACACGGGTCATTTCTACCTATTTTTTTCTCCACATGAACAGGCGCGTTGGATTTTGGCTCTCCGCTATTTGCCGACAAATCGGTTCGGCTGGTTCTCAAATTACTCATATCGGTCCTCTCCTTTTTTGCCTCCTCACGCACGCTAATTTCCTGATTCTGTCTTAACGGTATCTGAGCTCTTACAAGAAATGCAAGAACATCACGACTGATCTTCTCTATAATGCTTTGGAACAAATTGTAACTTTCGAGCTTATAAATCAAAAGAGGATCCTTTTGTTCGTAGGTCGCATTCTGCACAGATTGCTTTAAATCATCCATATCTCTTAAATGCTCTTTCCAATGCTCATCGATGGTAATTAATGTAACAGTCTTTGCAAGTGCACGGGTAAGTTCCTTCCCCTGAGTCTCATATGCTCTCTTAAGGTCAACTACTACATTTATAGCCTTTTGTCCATCACCAACAGGAATAGCGATATTCTTATACACAGAGGATTGCGTTTTATATACCTGCTCAATCACAGGCCATGCCTGCCTCATCAAAACATCATTTCTTCTTCCAATAAGTTCCTTAACAGCCTCCTCGATCTTTGCAATTATCTCGTCATTTGAAGCGCCGTCATAAAATTTCTCATCAAAATTAGGTTCAATTGAGAGTTGCTTCATCATTTCAATTGAAAATTCGGGAAAATCCACATCGTTGTTCTCAACGAACATGGTAGCAAAATCGGAGATCATATTTTTAACATCAACATCTATTCTCTCACCGTAAAGGGCATTTTTTCTTCTGTCGTATATTACGGTTCTCTGAGAATTCATAACATCGTCGTATTCCAGCAATCTCTTTCTGATACCAAAATTATTCTCTTCCACCTTACGCTGAGCTCTCTCAATTGAACTTGAAAGCATTGAATGTTGAAGGACCTCTCCCTCCTTCATTCCCATTCTATCAACTATACGTGCAATCCTGTCGGCACCGAACAGTCTCATAAGATCATCCTCAAGCGATACGTAGAAGGTTGATGAACCCGGGTCTCCCTGACGTCCCGCACGACCTCTCAACTGACGGTCTACCCTTCGGCTATCGTGTCGCTCGGTACCAATAATTGCAAGACCGCCTGCCTCCTTCACACCCTCTCCCAACTTGATATCGGTACCACGTCCTGCCATATTTGTTGCAATGGTTACACATCCTGCCTGTCCTGCTTCCGCAACAATATCGGCCTCTCGCGCATGCTGCTTGGCATTCAATACATTATGTTTAATTCCACGCAACTTTAACATTCGGCTTAGGAGCTCTGAAATTTCAACGGAAGTTGTACCCACAAGAGCAGGTCTACCCTGTTCTCTGAGTGCCACAATCTTATCAATTACAGCATTATATTTCTCCTTCTTGGTTCTGTATATCTGATCCTCCTCATCCTTCCTGATAATTGGTCTGTTGGTAGGAATAGTAACGACATCCAATTTATAGATAGACCAGAATTCACCTGCTTCTGTCTCCGCAGTACCTGTCATACCTGCGAGTTTATGATACATTCTAAAGTAGTTCTGCAGAGTAATTGTTGCAAAGGTTTGTGTTGCAGCCTCTACCTTAACATTTTCCTTTGCCTCTATAGCCTGGTGCAAACCCTCGGAATAACGTCTTCCTTCAAGAATACGTCCGGTCTGCTCATCCACAATCTTAATTTTATTATCCATAATTACATACTCAACATCCTTCTCGAACATCGTGTATGCCTTGAGTAACTGGTTAACCGTATGAACCCGTTCTGCCTTGAGAGCATAATCGGTAAGTATCTCATCCTTCTTATTTTGTTTTGCCTCAATATCGCCCTCCCCCTTCTCGATTTCAGAGATTTCAGCCCCAACATCGGGCAATACAAAGAATTTCGGATCACTCAAGGTTTGAGAAAGTGCCTCATGCCCTTTGTCTGTTAACTCCACACTCTTCTGCTTCTCATCAATCACAAAATAGAGGTCATCTGTAACAATATGCATCTGTTTATTATTGTCCTGCATATAAAAGTTCTCGGTACTGAGCAAGATCTGCTTGATTCCAGGTTCACTCAAATATTTTATAAGAGGATTGTAACGCGGCAATCCTTTATGCGCCCTCAACAACATTTTACCTCCCTCATCGTTATTGCCAGCTGCAAGAAGTCTCTTTGCTTCATTCAAAATCTGCGTAACGGCAGAACGTTGAATATTATACAACTTCTCAACTATCGGCTTAAACTCCCCGAATTGCTGGTCATCACCCTTGGGAACAGGACCGGAGATAATCAATGGAGTTCTCGCATCATCAATCAATACGGAGTCTACCTCATCAACTATCGCATAATGATGTTTGCGCTGAACAAGATCATCCTTGTCTATTGCCATATTGTCTCTCAAATAATCGAAACCGAATTCATTGTTTGTTCCAAATGTAATGTCGCATCTGTATGCAGCCTTTCTATCGTCGGAATTGGGTTCATATTTATCAATACAGTCTACGGTAAGCCCGTGAAATTCATATAAAGGTCCCATCCATTCGGAGTCACGTTTGGAAAGATAATCATTGACTGTAACCATATGAACACCTTCGCCCGCTAAAGCATTCAAAAAGACAGGTAAGGTAGCAACAAGTGTTTTTCCCTCACCCGTAGCCATTTCGGAAATTTTACCCTGATGCAACACAATTCCTCCAATTAGCTGTACATCATAATGCACCATATCCCAAGTAATGGTATTGCCACCGGCAAGCCATGAGTTACTCCATACAGCCTCTTCGCCATCAATTTTCACAAAATCCTTCTTGGCGGCTAAATTTCTGTCCCACTCCTGCGCCTTAACTCTTATCTCTGATTTTTCTTTAAACCTGCGGGCAGTGGATTTCATTATAGAAAAGGCCTGCGGTAGAACCTCTTCAAGTACCTCCTCAAGCTTTTCATCTATCTTTTTTGCCAGTTTATCAACTTCAGATGCAAGCTGTTCCTTCTCCTCGGCCGAGATATTGATATCCTCCAGTTTTTCTCTCAATTCTTTCTTTTTCGCTCTATCTTCGGCAACATAATCCGCAATTGTGTCCTTTACCTTTCGAGTAGCCTCTCTCAATTCATCGTCTGAAAGTTTATCGATAGAGGGATATATGGCAAGTATCTTATCCAAAATCGGTTTTATTTGCTTCATATCCCTTTCCGCCTTTGAGCCGAACATTTTCTTGAGAATTATTGAAATTGATCCCATTTTATATTTGATTAATTGTTTATTTTCCAAGCTTACAGCAATACACGAGCCAAAAATTTATCACACGATGCATCTGCCATTATGTCAAAATTTATCAATAAATTAACCTACAAATATAATCAAATATGGATAAATGCACTAATTTTGCCAGAACTCCAGACACATTTGTCGGGGTACTGCAAAAAAATTATTATGACAAAAATCAAGACTATCGCCCTTGTGGCACATGACAACAGAAAACAGGATTTGATAGAATGGGCTAAATTCAACAAAGGTACATTATCTGAATACAACCTGATTTGCACAGGCACAACCGGACGTTTGGTAGAAGAGGCTTTGAGTAGCCATCATGGAGGAAAGAAGGTAGAGGTAAAAAGATTAAAAAGCGGTCCACTCGGAGGAGACCAGCAAATGGGGGCTCTGATTGCAGAGGGCAAAATCGACATGCTCATTTTTCTTTGGGATCCAATGCAGCCTCAACCTCATGATGTGGATGTTAAGGCTCTTCTGAGAATTTCAAGCCTGTACAATATTCCTACTGCCTGCAATCGTTCAACAGCAGATTTTCTGATTTCATCTCCACTTCTGAAGAGCGATTACGAAAAACAGGTAAACGACTACTCAGAGTACCTTACAAGAAAGGTCTGATATCTCCGAATCAAAATCATCTGAAAGTAAAATCAGCCACACTATTTAAGAAGGGCCGATATTTCAATACTGCCTCCTTCTTCTCCTGAAACAGAAGTTATTGATTCATCTATCTTTGAGCAAACGCCTTTAATTATGGAGAGAGAGAGATTGTCAGCATCACCACTATTCAAAATTGATTGCTTCCAATAATTCTGTTTAAATTTTAAAAGAATCTCCTTTGTCTTTTCAGAAAACTCTATTGTAAACTCCACAATCGGCTCCCTCTTTTCCTCAATATTGCAATTGCGCTTCCGTATATCTACTGCCTCGGCAATGGGCAGAATATTAAGCATCTCCTCAACAAGAATAATGATATTATATCTCTGATTCTCGGAGAAAAAGTATTTATTACAAAATTGTTCTATTTCACCATTCAGAGCATAAAGATCATAATCTTTGCTCATTATATTATAGTTGTAATTGCGAATTCTGTTAATGAATACTCTTGTCTCCTCGTTTTTAGGATTTTCGAATATCTGCTCCGGTGTACCCTCCTCACTAATATATCCTCCGCTCATAAAAAAAACACGATTGCTGACATCTCTGGCAAAACTCATCTCGTGAGTAACAATAGCCATAGTCATCCCCTCCTTTGCAAGAGTACGAATAACTCCCAATACCTCGCTTACCATTGTAGGATCGAGTGCCGATGTAGGTTCATCAAACAAAATAATTTGAGGCTCCATTGAGAGACAGCGCGCTATGGCAATCCTTTGCTTTTGCCCACCTGAAAGCTGTGAAGGTATGGCATCTGCCTTTTCGGCAAGTCCAACCATTCTCAACAATTCCATTCCTCTCTTTTCAGCCTCCTCTTTACCCCTTTTCAGCAACTTGATCTGACCAATTGTAAGATTCTCCATAATTGAAAGATGCTCAAAAAGATTGAATGATTGAAAGACCATACCCATCTTTTTTCTCAAAGCCGGAACATCTGCTCTCTTTTCGAGAATATCTATACCATCAATTAAAATTTCTCCTCCTGTCGGCCTTTCCAAAAGGTTTAAACATCTTAGGAATGTACTTTTACCTGTTCCTGAGGGACCAATAATCGATATAACATCTCCTTTAAAAATTTTTGTAGATATATCTTTTAAGACATCCAGGTTATCAAAACTTTTCTTCAGATGTCGTATCTCTATCATTATATTATTGTTATCCATATTAACGTGTAATTTTCATCCATAAATTATTAATAATAGATGTATTTATCATTATTACTTCGATAATTTTTTGTTTAATAATTCGAGTAACAACCCGAGAGCCCATGCAAGGATAAAATAAATAACAGCAATGAAAATCAATGGGAAGAATGCATCAAACGTTCTACTGCGAATAATATCTGAAGCTTTTGTAAGATCTTGAATTGCAATATATCCGACAATAGAAGTACTCTTCACAAGAGAAATTACCTCACCTTTGTATACAGGGACTACTCTTTTTATAGCTTGCGGAGCAACTATATAGACAAAAGTCTGAATCTTTGTGAATCCCATAGCAACTCCGGCTTCGGACTGTCCTCTGTCTATTCCCTCTATAGAAGAACGAAACATTTCGCTGACATATGCACCAAAGTTCATTGCAAATGCAATAATTGCAACAATCGTAGCATTAAGAGTAGTTGATGCAAAAATCACATAATACATAATCATGAGGAATACGAGAAGTGGAGTACCTCTCATAATGGAGATATATCCCTTCGCAAAAACTCTCCAAAAACTATTTTTCCCCATTCTTAAAAAGCAGATAAGCGATCCCATTATAGTGCCCAAAAGAATTGAGAAGAGAGAGATAATCATTGTCTCCTTAAAACCACTTATGATAAGTTTATAGCGGTTTTCCAAGATGATATTATCATAAAAACTCTTCTTAATATTTTGCATGAATCCTGCATTGCCGTCATCTTTATTATTATCTGCTCCCGCCAAATTTTCCTTTAATGCAAGAGCATAGGCATTCATCTCCATGTAAGAGTCAGAGAAATCAACCACAGCACTCCTCTCCGGAGTAATAGTAATTGAGGAGAGAATAACATCAACTCTGCCAGATGCAAGGGAGGGAATAAGAGCAGCGAATTTCATATCGGAAATATCAACAGTATAGCCGTATTTGGCTGCAAACCGTTCAATAAGATCAATATCAAATCCTACATATTTTCCATCCCTGTATGCGGCAAAACCGGTTGAACCTGTGGAGGTTCCTATTCTTAAATTTTTTCCACTCTTCGGGCACACAACATTTACGATACTATCCCTCCCCATATCTGGCCCAAACCACTTATTAAACAGCCCTTCATATTCTCCCGATTTCTTAATATCGGCAAGGAATTTATTAAACTCATTTTTGATTTTGGTTTTGCCTTTAGCAAAGGCAGCACCAATTTGTACCGGAAAAAGAGAATCGCTCAGTACCCCGACATTATTGTTTTTTGCCAATATTACCTTTGCATTTGCAAAAGGGAATATGGCAACATCACATTTCTTTGTAATGAGAGCCAAGTTAAGATCCGCCTCCTCATCTATTCTCATCAACTTAGACTTTGGATATCGTTCGCTAATCCATTTATCATAAATGGAGCCCATCATAACACCAATACGTGACCTTGAAACATCATCCATTTTTGCAAACTGATGCTCCCCTTGCCTCCTTACCACTACTACAGCTGCAGGCGAGACAAAATAAGTATCAGAAAAATCTATTTTACTCTTGCGCTCCGGATTCATAGCAAGACAAGCCGCCAAGACATCTATTTTATCTGTCTGCAACGCAGCAATAAGACCGTTGAATTTAATGTCGAGATACTTGACAGGACGCTTCAGATACTCGGCAAACCCGTTCATCACCTCAATATCATAACCAACATAAGTGTTATTTTGCACATAGGAAAAGGGTTGAGAGGAGGCCAAAGTACCCACAATCAACGGCATTCCATCAGATGGAATATTATATGCCGGCATTCGTGCCATATCCACATCTGAACCAATCCACCTGTTATATATCTCCTTTAACTTTCCTGACCTCTTAATCATAGCAAGATAACGATTGAAAGTTAATCGGAGAGTGTCCCCCTTCTTAAATCCAATTCCCATATTCTGAGAAAAAAGATTTGAAAAGGCAATCTCGAGATCCGGCCTGGTCTTTATGAAAGATCCCGCCCTAACCTCACCTAATAGGGCAATATCGGCCTTACCCTTTTCCAACGCAATTATAATATCTGCGTTATCGTCATACCTCATCGGAATCGCATCTGGTAAAGACTCCTCCACAAACTTATCATAAATTGTATTAGAAACACATGCTATCTTCGCATGACGAATATCATTAATAGATTTATATTCCTTCTCTGTCTTCTTCCCTGCACAACCGGCAAATACAAATACTAAGAATATGAACCATATAATTTTCTTACAATCATACATATCTGATTAAAATTACTTCTCAATATTTAAAACGCTCGAAAGCCCGGTCATAACAAAAATTGAAAGGATAGTAGGCTTAAGATTTCTGAGAGTCAGGCTTCCTTTCCTCGTCATCACGCTCTTTTGTAGAGAAAGAATTACTCTCAGACCAGAACTGCTTATATACTCCAAATCTTTACAATCCAATACAATACTTGGATTATCCCCCTCAAACAATTGACGGATGTCATTTTGAAATATTTCTGCCGTAGTAGTATCTAATCTTCCCTCCAATAGAACAATTGTCACTTTGCCGTCATTAGTTATAGTTGTCTTCATAATAGTTTGAATTTTATTTATAATTATAATATTTTTTCATAAAAATTTATACCATTAAAGATTATCTCATTTAATATTCTTTTTCATGGTAAGGACATTTGAACCAGCTATCCTTTTATACTCTACTTCATTCATAATCTGCTTTATCAAGAAGATCCCCAAACCTCCTATCGGCCTCTCATCAGCTGAAAGAGAAATATCAACTTCTCCACCCTTTGTGGGATCAAACTCTTTTCCTTGATCAGTAATAGAGATAATAAGATTCCCGTTCAATATTCTGAAAGATATATCAATAGCCGCGTTCTCCTCCTTCGGATATGCATATAGAATTACATTGGAAACCGCCTCTTCCAAGGCAAGGACTATCTTCATGGTAAGTTCTGGATCTAGCCTCAATTCTGAACATACCTGCTCCGTAAATTGTGACAGACGTGAAATTTCATCTATCTTATTATCGATTTTAATACTCTTTTCCATAATATTACTATATTTTATAGTCAGAACAGTTAAATCATCACTCTGTTCAGATCCGTTGACAAATTGCCTCACATCCTCAACAACAGCATCGGTAAGCTGATAAGCAACAAGATAGTTACCTTCATTAACTATTCTCTGCAAACGGTCATCGCCATATAACTCCTTAGCGGCATTCTCCGCCTCTGTAAGCCCATCTGTATACATAAACAGTGTTGTACCCTTCTCAATAATCATCTGCTGTCCCTTATATTCGAAAGACTCAAAGAGCCCCGCCGGCATATTGGGAATCATCTTTATAAACTCAAACGGATTTTTCCCGTTGGAAAGCAGAGGAGGATTGTGACCTGCATTGCAATAATCCAGCATACCCCCATTAAGATCAAGTATCCCGATAAATAACGTGACAAACATATTTGACTCATTTGTCTCTGCAATAGCCTTATTAATGGAATTTGCAATCTTTTCCGCTGTTTTCATATGAACAGCCACAGATCTGAATAAACTTCTTGTAACCGCCATCAACAATGAGGCCGGTACACCCTTCCCGGAAACATCTCCAATCACAAAATAAAGTTTCTCATTATCTATAAAAAAGTCATACAAATCTCCTCCAACCTCTTTTGCCGGCTTTAAAGTCGCAAACAAATCTATATCGTCCCTATCAGGGAATGGAGGAAATATTTTCGGGATCATCCCCATTTGTATCTCGCTCGCAATTCGAAGTTCGCTCTCTATACGTTCCTTAACAGATGTCGTACTTTTTAATTTTTCCATGTAATCTGCAAGGGATTCCTTCATGAACTCAAAGGAACTGCACATCTCCGCCATCTCATCCTTTGTTTTGATCATTGGAAGTTGGGCTTTAAAATCGCCTGTAGCAATCTGCCGTGCCGAGTTGGCAAACAGTTTTAAAGGTCTTGTCACTCTCCCTATAACAAAGAAGCAGACAAGAAACAATAAAACAAGACCCACAACCATTATGGCAATTAACCAATATGTGGTTATTGAGAGGGAGGCAAAAACATCCTTAACTGGACACACTATTGCTACAGACCAACCGGTTGTCTTAACCGGAGCATAAAAAACAAAATTCAATACTCCGTCAAGAATCACAGTCTCCATTCCATTCTTGCCGGCAATCATATCATCCCCAATCCTCTTTATGGCCTTATTATCAGAGACCATCGCCACAGTAAAGATAGTCTCATTATACACCTTACTCTGATCAGGATGTACGATATATTTTGCACCCCTGCCTAACGCAAAAGTATAGGAATGCTCGTAAGGTTTAATTCTGCTCATGATATCGGTAAGCCATTTAAGAGAGATATCTGAAGTGAAAATAGCACAAAATTTACCATCTCTGTCATATATAGGTTTTGAATAGGTTGTCATCGCAACTTCGGCACCTCCCTCATCAAAATAGGGTTCACTCCACATAGGCTTATTCAATAATGATGGTATAAGATACCAGTCCATCATGAAATAGTTGTAATCAGGTCTTCCCAACTGCATGGATATTATCTGTCCTTCATCGCGGTAAGAATAAGGAGCAAAATAATAACCCTGACTTTTATAATAATCGGGGGCAAACGCAATCGCACAACCGACAATCATCTCATTATTTGAGAGTACTTTTCTTGTAATCTCATACATCTGCTCAGGATCATTAATATTTTCATTTACATTCCATGTCAGATTATCTACTACAAGTGCCACAGAACGTAAAACATTATCAATACTTAAATTCGTATAATCCAGAAGTGATTCGGCATTCCTAATGGCTTCCTGTTTTATAATCCTACGTGAAAGAGAGTAGACAATCACAACAGCAATTATGAAAATTATCGCAGTTATAAAGATAACATACGTACTTAATCTCGCCGAAATTGATTTTTTTATTTTACCAAACATCGAATGCTATATTAGAAAAATTTATCTCTTTTTTTACCTTGCCTGCATTTAGCAGAACTCTATTGGCTAAATCTACAGAAGACCTGGAAAGCACAAACGTAGCCTTGCCTGATACAGGATCCTCCTGCAACTTGAGTATTTCCGATAACATCCACTTCTGATGCTCCCTGTTAGTCCCCACATGATTCTTTTGCACCAGTTTCATGACAACATCCAATGTTTCTTCCCTATGTGCACGAGCATACAGCCATCCCTTTTTAGTGGCTTCAACAAATTTCCTCAACTTATCTTTATTATTCTCATAATAAGAACGTTTCACCCATAAACCATCCTCCGGAACATTATATCCTATTTCAGCAAATTTAAATGTCTTACCAATTTTTGTCCCACTTGTAAGCAATTGAAAATATTCATTGTATGTCATGGCAAGCATTGCATCTACTGCTCCGGCAATAAAAGCATTCATGCCACTTGCAACATCGATCCATTGAATATGCATGTTTCTTTCTTTATCGAGAGCAGATGCAGCCTCATAAAACCCGACAAACCACCTTGCAATTCTTGCCTTTCTAAGATCTTTCAGGTCTTTTATTTTTGGCCCGCCAACAACAATAAGAGAATTGTTTTGAGATGTTTGCAGGATATTAACCATATCAACTCCCTTGGAAATAGATTCCATTGCAGAGAGAAGTTGAAGAGTTATAATATCACATTTATCATCTTGAAATTTTTTTAAGGCCGGATTTGCGGCATTCGGATGCAAAACCACTACTTTCAATCCTTGCGCCTTATAAAAGCCCTTCTCTTGAGCCATATAAAACCCCGCAAACTGCGCTTGCGGCGTCCATTGAGGCATAACCATAATAGTCTGTGCAACAGCTACATTACAGAGCACAAATAATAATTGAAATATCAAAGTTCTCTTCATAAAAGTTTTTCTCAAAGTTACTAAAAAAAGGCACCATTATTAAAGAAAATGTGATACATATATAAAAAAAGAGAGCAACATTGCTGCTGCTCCCCCTATTTACTGCTATACTGAAACTATTTTTCAGGTGCAATAGCGCCCATAGGACAAACTTCAGCACAAGTGCCGCAATCGATGCATTTGTCCGGATCTATTTTATAGATATCACCAGGAGTAATAGCACCCTGTGGACATTCGCCCTCGCAAGTTCCGCAAGCTGCGCAATCATTGGAAATTTTGTAAGCCATAATTTTTAAAATTTAATATTGTTCAGATTTATTCGTTGTTAAAACGAATGCAAATATACTCTTAATTTTTAAATATTAAAATAAGAAACTAATATCCGAAAATCTCTGTCAGAGAAAGCCTCTTAATCTTTCCATAGGAAGATTTACTCAATGAGTTGATATCAAGCTCTTTCTCCTTACCTAATATACCTATATTGTATCTCCTGCCCTTAACAAACTCCTGTTGGAATTTATAAACATCATCCAATGTAAGACTTTGAATCCTCTCAAACACCATTTTGTTTATATCATAATCGAGTCCGAGATATCTGGCATCGATAAATGCGAAGAGTACATTATCCTTAATCACCCTGTTTGTACGCAATTTGGAGATTATATTATCCTTTGCAATTTTAAATGCAGATTCCGATTTCGGCATCTCATTTATAATCGAATCAAACGCCTTTAATGCATCCATCATCTTATCATTTTGAGTTGCGATATATGTTCCATATGAATAAGATCTCCCCAGACGATCAGGAGTAGAATAACCCGCCCATGCAGAGTATGCAAGTCCCCTTGCCTCTCGCATCTCCTGGAAAACGATGGTATTCATTCCACTGCCAAAATATTCGTTATAAAGCCTTATAATAGGCGTATTCTCCGCCTTATACTGCTCTCCACTATTAGAATAGCCAGCCATATAAATCTGTTTAGCATCGTAAGGAGCCAAAAATACCTGATTCTCCTTCACCTCCATCTCCTTTATCGATTCATTTACCGGAACAGGCTTAAGAGCCTCAGAAACCTTATGAACCTCAGCAAAACTTGCCAGCAACTCCTCCTTTGCAACAGGACCGTAATACATCAGGGAATGTTTGTATGTAAAAACCTCTTTTATCTTATCAATCAATTGTGCAGAGGTTAACGATTCAATCTCCTTCTTTGATAGGACAGAGGTTGACGGATTTACCGGACCGTATTTTATATAGTTTTGGAGTCTATCAAAGCAGGCAGACTGAGAACTCTTCTCATTGTCCATACTTTTTAGCAGATCACTCTTGAGATTGGCGAGGACTGCTTCGTCGGGTTTTGCATTACTTACCAACTCCTCGAGAAGCATCGTACCCTCCTTCATCTTCTCAGAAAGGCCCATAATCCTAAAGGTAGTCCTCTCCTCTTCTACATTGCATCCATATTTAATGGCCAAATCATAAAATTTTTGTTTTATCTGCTCTGCAGAATATTTGTCGGTTCCAAGATAACTTAGATAATCTACCGCCACCGGCAATACTTTATCTGCATTTGAACCAAAATCGAACAAATAAGTAAATGTAAAGAGATCATTAGTTGTATTCTGTTTATAAAGTACCTCGATATCGGATTGGCCCTTTGCTATAGCAATATCCTTTTTAAAATCTATAAATACAGGCTCAATAGGCTTAACAGCAGAGGCCTGGATCTCTTTCAGGAACGTGCTGGAGGTATCTCTATTGGTCAGGATAGGAGTGATTTTCGGTTTAGGCATCTTATGTACCGTATTATCTACTCCCTGCATCTTATTGACTTGTATATAATTATCATTCAAATATCTGTTAGCAAAAGCAACTATATCTGCCTTCTTCAATTGTGACATCCTGTCAAGAGAGCCAACAACATCCTCCCATTTTTGGCCATTGATAAAGGTCTGAACAAACATATCGGCACGCGAACTGTTTCTCTCCATAGCCATAATTTTATTAACTTTATAATTATTTATGGTAGCTTGCAACAGGTCCTCACTAAAATCACCTTTTTTAAGATTTCCTATCTGCTCCATAATGATTGACTTTACCTCATTGAACGTCTGCCCGTTCTTTGGCTCTCCAATACAAATAAGGGTAGAATAATCAGCTTGAGCATAGTTGAACAGTGCAGCACTTAATACTTTTTGTTTCTGATTTACGTTGAGATCGATAAGTCCTGCCTTCCCGTTGAACAAAATATTCGTAAGCAGTTCCAATGTATCTGTACTCTTTGAGGCAATACCAGGGAATCTCCACGCGAGGGATATATATGGTGATTCCAACCCTGTCACCTCTCTAATAACAGGTGATGTAATAGGATCCTCATTCGTGATTTTTAACGGCTTGAGGTCCTTATTCGGCTGCATATCTCCAAAATATTTTTTTATAGTCTCGAACATCTGATCAGGATCAAAGTCTCCAGAAAGGCATATTGCCATATTATTCGGAACATACCATTGTTTGTAGTAATTTTTAATATTTGTTATTGATGGGTTCTTTAAATTCTCCTGAGTTCCCAAAACAGACTGCATTCCATAAGGATGATGCGGGTAAAGACCATTGAAAATCTGCTCTATCACCTTTTCAAAATCATTGGTAAGAGACATATTTTTCTCCTCATATACAGCCTCAAGTTCAGTATGGAATCCTCGTATCACATTATGTTTAAACCTGTCGGACTGAATCTTGGCCCAATTCTCAATCTCATTTGACGGAATATCCTCTACATAAACGGTCATATCGTATCCAGTGTATGCATTTGTCCCTTTAGCTCCTATTGCTGACATTAATTTGTCATATTCGTTCGGAATTGCATATTTTGAAGCCTCATATGAAAGACTGTCAATCTGCGCATATACCTTGATTCTCTCCAAACTATCCTTTAAAGTTCTGTAGAATTCAAATTTCGCCTCAATCTGATCAAGAAGCGGTTTTTCTTTAGCATAATTTTGAGTTCCGAACTGCTCAGTTCCCTTAAACATAAGGTGCTCAAAATAATGAGCCAAACCGGTTGTTTCAATAGGATCATTTTTAGCTCCAACTCTTACAGCAATGTAAGTTTGAATTCTTGGGGTCTCTTTATTGACAGTCATGTATACCTTCAGACCATTATCCAAAGTATAGATTCTTGCCTTTAAAGGGTCATCTTTAACTGTCTCGTAACGATAAGCGTTACATGAAACAGCCAACATGGCAATCAGCGCCATAATCAGGGTCCCAAATAATCTTTTCATACAATTTTAAATTATGAACATGAAAAAGCCCATGCTCAGTTTTATAATGTTAATAATTTTTGAGCATGAATATTACATGCCCGAACTTATAATTAAAATGATTTTAGACAAATGTATAAGACAAAAATAGTCAAATAATCTTAACTTATGTTGTATATTTGCAAAATATAAAAGTATTGTCAAAGTATGAAGATAAATTTTAGCAGTTTTTTATTGACACTGATTCTTATAGCACTCTTTTCTCCTTGTGAATCAAAAGCACAGACAAAATCAAATGCGCTTGTTTTTGATAAGACCATACATGATTTTGGCAAACTCAAGGATGGAGACCCACCAGTTACCTGTCTCTTTAAATTCACCAATAAAAGCACAAAACCAATTGTCATTTATAATGTCATCTCCTCCTGCGGATGCACTACGCCGTCATGGACAAAAAAACCGGTTCCTGCCGGTGCCACAGGCGAGATAAAAGTTACCTTTCTGAATGACCAGGGCCCCTATCCGTTCGATAAATCACTGACAGTATACTCGTCATTGAGCAGAAAACCTGTAATACTTAGAATAAGAGGTATTGTCTATCCTAAAGGTAAATCATTAAAGGAATCCTATCCGGTTGCTATCGGACCTCTCGGGGTTCAGGATAACGGCGGTTATGATCTTGGTCAGATTGAACAGGGACGCAGTAAATCGGCAACCGGTACCATTGCAAATACCTCCAATAAAAAGGTAAGCGTGGTTTTTGCCAATAAAACGCCAGGACTGCTGATAAACGTAACACCCAACCCAATTCCTCCGAGGAGCATCGGGATACTGAATTATACGATAAACACTGCAAAGAAAACCTATTGGGGAAATACAGCCTACACCGCCGAACTTATCTGCAACGGCAGTAAGGCTAAAAAAAAAATTGCAGTCAATTGCATTATTATAGATAATTTTTCAAACTACAGCACGGCACAGACAAAAAACGCCCCCCTGGTTTTGGAGGAACACAGCTCCGATGAACTTGGCTCAATAAGCAGAGGCAGCCTAATCAATTCAAATTTTGAGATGCAGAATATCGGGTACAGTACCCTGATAATAAGAAAGGCCGAGGTAAGTGAAAAGGCAGTAAAACTCACATTTCCAAAAAACATAAAACCGGGAGGGAAGTTTAATGTAAATGCAAAAATAAACACTGCTGGAATGAGTTCAGGAGAAAAGGTCTTTACAATTTTACTTATTACCAACTCGCCTGACCGTCCACTCGTTAATATGTTTATTACCTGCAATATAAAATAGCAAACTTATTTAAATAATAGAGATATAACATGAATAAAGATAAAAATATAACAACAGGAGAATGGCCGCCAAAGGAGCATTGCAACCCTGACACGGCATTAGTGGTGAACGACGGCGTTGAACAACCGCCGATAGTTAATCCGTATGTAAAAACTTTTTTTAAGAAAAAACCAACACTGCTTTCAGTTGAAGAGTACTTGAAAGGAATCACTGCGGGCAACACAGTTATTTTAAGTAAAGCCATCACTCTCGTAGAAAGCGCCTTACCCGCACACAGGGCAATTGCACAACAAATTATTGCGGGTTGTCAGAAATATACTTCTGAAAATAAAATGAAGACTATGCGCATCGGTATTACAGGTGTCCCTGGTGCCGGAAAAAGTACTTTCATTGAGTCATTTGGAGGAATAGTGACAGACGAGGGATACAAACTTGCCGTTCTTGCAATTGACCCAAGCAGTGAAAAGAGCAAGGGCAGTATTTTAGGCGATAAAACAAGAATGGAGACACTCTGCAACAACCCAAAAGTATTTATACGTCCCAGCCCAAGCGCAGGTTCACTTGGAGGAGTTGCAAGAAAGACGCGGGAGACTGTAATTCTATGCGAAGCAGCCGGATATGATGTTGTATTTATTGAAACTGTAGGTGTCGGACAATCCGAAACGGCAGTACACTCAATGAGCGATTTTTTCCTTTTACTAATGCTATCCGGTGCAGGAGACGACCTTCAAGGAATTAAACGCGGCATTATGGAGATGAGCGATCTTATAGCAATCACCAAAGCCGACGGCACAAACAAAGATAAAGCCACCATGGCTAAAGCTCTATATGCAAACGCACTGCATCTTTTTCCTCCAACAGAATCAACGTGGGTGCCAACTGCAGTTACCTCTTCGGCTGTAACTAAAGAGGGCCTTCCGGAAATATGGGCAAAAATAGAAGAATACTTCAAACTGGTATTTGACAATGGCTACTATGAACACAAAAGACGCGAACAAGCCAAGTTCTGGATGTATGAAACCATCAATGAATCTCTAAAAAACAGCTTCTATGAAGATTCTCTTATAGAAAAGGCAATGCCCAATTATGAACAAAGCGTGTTAGAGGGAAAAACAGAATCCTTTATGGCAGCAGAAGAGTTGTTAGAGATGTATTATAAAAGAAAACTGAACGAAAAATAGCAAATGACAGAGATTATTTTCGATGTATTGAGAGACACGGTATTAATTACCGGCCTCGTGCTCATTATGATGTTGATGATTGAATATTTCAATATCCAGTCGCACGGAAAATGGTTTTCAAAACTTCATAATTCAAAGTTTAATCAAGTCTTTCTTGGATCCTTTCTCGGACTGATTCCAGGATGCATAGGAGGATTTGCCGCCGTTTCTCTTTTTACACACAAAATGATCAGTTTTGGTGCTCTGACAGCAATGATGATCAGTTCATCCGGAGATGAATCCTTTGTGATGCTTGCAACCATGCCAGGAAGAGCACTCTTCCTCTTTGCAATTTTGTTTGTAATTTCAATAATTGTGGGGCTTATTTGCGATAAATTTATCTTTAGAAAGGAACAATTGAATTTTTGCAGTGAGGGATACGAAATACACAAGCATCAAGACGACAGCATTCCATCTCCGTTCAAGATGGAATCTTATAAAATAGCACTAAAAAAGCCATCAAAAGAGCGAATTATATTGCTATTGGGAATTGCACTCTTTATCATGGCAATAATTGCAGGCTTCCTTGGAGAGCATGAGCATGAAGAACATTCAAACGAAAATGTCGCGGTAACCGTGCAGCACCATACAAACAGGAGTATAACTGAAGCGGCCAATTCAGATATGGAGATTAAGCCGGCAGAAGAAATATTAGTAGAAAAGCATCTAAATACCTTTACATTAAATCTGTTAGATGAAAAATGGATGAATGTTACATTTGCCATAATAAGCATTATAACAATCCTTTTTACTGCAACTGCAAGGGAACATTTCATAAAAGAACATCTTTGGGGACATGTCATTAAGAAACACCTGCTATCCATCTTCCTCTGGACATTCGGCGGCCTGATGGTTTGCCAAATTGGAATACAGTACCTCGACATCGAACACTGGATAGGAGGCGAAAATATGATTTTTGTAATTCTCCTTGCCGTAGCCATTGGAATAATTCCTGAATCAGGACCACACCTTGTCTTTGTAACTCTTTTTTTGAACGGACTGGTCCCATTCTCGGTTCTTCTGGCAAATTCCATAGTACAGGACGGACACACAGCACTCCCTTTAATAGCCTCAAGCAAGAAGAGTTTTCTTAAAGCAAAAGCAGTCAATATCGTCGCAGGACTTGCAATCGGTATCGGCTGCTGGCTAATGGGTTGGTAGGATTTACCACAAACTTTTACTATTGGAGTTTATCCCCGTTCATAGAGATAAGGAACTCCTCGTTGTTGACTGTCTTTTCAAGACGGTTCTTCATAAACTCCATAGCCTCCACGCTGTTCATGTCGGCAAGGTAGTTACGCAATATCCATATTCTGTTTACATCTTCCGGACGATACAGGAGATCATCCCTGCGAGTACTGCTCAACGTAACATCAACAGCAGGGAAAATACGCTTGTTGGAGAGTTTTCTATCTAATTGTAACTCCATGTTGCCCGTACCCTTGAACTCCTCAAAAATAACATCATCCATTTTAGAACCGGTCTCAGTAAGAGCCGTTGCAAGAATTGTAAGTGAACCGCCGTTCTCAACGTTACGGGCCGCACCAAAAAATCTCTTCGGCTTATGCAGCGCATTGGCATCTACACCACCGCTGAGTACTTTACCTGAAGCAGGTTGAACTGTATTATAAGCTCTTGCAAGACGAGTAATGGAATCAAGCAAAATCACAACGTCATGTCCGCACTCAACAAGACGCTTAGCCTTTTCCAAAACGATATTTGCGACCTTGACATGCCTTTCAGCAGGCTCATCAAATGTAGAAGCTATCACCTCTGCCTTAACGCTGCGTGCCATATCTGTAACCTCTTCTGGACGTTCATCAATAAGAAGAACAATCATATATACCTCCGGATGATTATCCGATATTGCATTGGCAATCTCCTTGAGGAGCATTGTCTTTCCTGTTTTAGGCTGAGCCACTATTAACCCTCTCTGTCCTTTACCGATTGGAGTAAACATATCTACAATTCTACAAGAGAGATTATTATGACTATTAGAGGTTAGATCGAACTTCTCATTAGGGAACAAAGGGGTAAGAAAATCAAAAGGTACACGGTCTCTTATATATTCCGGACTTCTTCCATTTATTCTGCTCACCTTTGTTAGAGGAAAATATTTATCTCCCTCACGTGGCGGTCTTATCTCTCCCATGACGGTATCACCTGTTTTAAGTCCAAACAGTTTAATTTGAGACTGCGAAACGTAAATATCATCCGGGGAGTTCAAATAATTGTAATCTGAAGAGCGCAAAAAACCATATCCATCCTGCATGACCTCTAAAACACCACTCGCCTCAACTATACCTTCGAACTCAATTTTAGGTAAATATTGCTTCTTCTCCTGCCGCGGATTAATTGCTTCTTGAACAGTCTGCTGAACAGACACCTTATCTGCCTCCGCACTCTCTTTTTGATCTGCTTTAGGCTCCTTTACAATCTGCGCCTCTGTTAAATTATCATCAAAGAGAGTTTTAGAAACACTTACCTCCATCTCTTCATTTGTCTCATGCTCATGCTCAACCTCCTGTTCAGGCACATATATATTCTCCAACTCTATAGCCTCTTTATCTACCAGATTTTCCTTTAGTGAACGCTGTGTGCCTGGTACACTTTGTTCATTTTTTCTTGGTCTGCCACGTTTACGAGCCTTAGGCTCCAATTGAGATTGTGGCTGAGGTTGCGGCTGTGGCTGTGGCTGAGGTTGAATTTGTTTGGGTGTACTTTGTTCATTCTGAACATTAAGAGGTTTTTGAATTTTTTCTGAAGTTATTGATGTCTGCCCTGATATTGGCTGTTTTGGAGTTTGTGTCTTAGGTAAACTTGGATTTTGCGGATTTTGAAGTTTCTGCGGTTTCTGCTGCAAATCTTTACGCTGCTGATTGTTTTTTTGCTGATCCTGCTGCTTCAGATGATTATTATTGGCAGGCTGTTCCTGAGGTCTCTGCTGATTCTGAGATTTAATTTGCGGCTGCAATTTGGGCGATTCCTGCGGCCTCTGAGGATTTTGCGAATTGGGTGTATTTTGCCTGTTTGATTGTTTTTGCTGATTAAGTGGTTTTTGCTGCTTTTGCTGGTGAGTTCCACTATTAAATACGCTCACTTTCTGTGCTGCAATTCTTGCCCGCGGCTTACGGGAGATAGGATTATTCACACCCTGAATTGCCTGCTCATCCAAAATTTTGTATATTAAATCCTGCTGCGAATAGGATTTAACCTTGGAAATGTTAAGTTTTTCCGCAATTGCAAAAAGTTCCTCCAAACTTTTATTGCTTAATTCAATTATATCGTACATCTGTTTTAATTATGGGAAATGTATTTTGTTTACAATAATGTCTAAAGAATACCCAGACATCATAAAATGCTCCGAAAAGTTTAGCAAAGATAACATTAAGTAATAAAAAAACAAAAAAAAAGGAGAAAAATTTAATTTTCTCCTTAATTATCTGAAGCAGCCCGGTTTACTTAACGGCAATCACATCTATCTCAACAAGAGCAGCCTTAGGTAATGCTGCTACTTGATAGGCCACCCTTGCAGGAAAAGGTTCAGAAAAATATTCAGCATAAACCTCGTTCATTGCTGCAAAATTTCCCATATCCGAAAGATATACAGTGGCCTTTACAACATCTTTGAAGGAAAAACCGGCCTCATTCAGAATATGGCCTACGTTCTTTAAAGATTGATGGCACTGCTCCTTAATTCCTCCCGGAGCAAACTCACCGGTTTTTGCATCAATCGGAAGCTGACCTGAAATATACAATGTGTTATCAGCCAAAATAGCCTGGCTGTAAGGTCCTATCGCCTTTGGAGCTGCAGGACTTGAAATTGCTTTATTACTCATAAAAATCTCCTTTATTTATAAAATTAATGTCGAAATTCTATCTATCCCAATAACTTGCATTCTTTTTAAACTGAAGCAAATCGGCAAGAGCAGACGCCTTTGCATTTATTCTGAAACTCCAACTCTCCCACTTACCGTTTGGAATCCATGAAAAGGTAATTATAAAACAATGTAAATCATATGACCCCGACAATTGTGAGGTAGTAAGTTTCAACTTAGTTAAATCATATCCGGTATTAAGGCTGAAGTTCAAGGCTTTTGTAAGTTTTACCTGTGATGATACTCCAAGTGTCATCGAATGGTTATTTTTAGTCATCAACTGTTCATTTGCATATTGATAACTTTTCGAATAAGAATAACTGAAATTCGTATTGACGGACCATGGAATGGAGGGATCGGTATAATAGACCCAGCCACCTGGTATATATTCTCCTGTAATAGGATGATAATACATTCTCTGATAAGCCTCCGGTTTCATTTTTCCAGGCGTACTTGACTCATTTGAACCAGAATTGGAGGAGTTTACATGATAGTTACTGCCCAAACGGCTCTTCCCCTCTCCCGAGAAGGAATAAGAGGTGGAAAAACTCGCATTCGTAAGCCTGAATAACTTCAATCCACCCTCTTGAGAAATATTAAACTTATTGATACGTGTACCAAATTTATTTATGGCATAGGGATCCAAAGAGGCATTGGCATTTATTGCGAGTTTACCAAAGATAGATGTGGTCATATTTACCGATATATTGGACAATTTCATTGAATCTGCAAGAAAATTATAACTTCCTCCCAACGATAACTGATCTATCAATTTAATCTTTTTCACACCCTTTCCTGTAGTATCGGCTCTGTCTCTCACCTTGGCCTCCACGTTGTTTCCTATTGAAAAACTCATACTTGCAGCACGTCCTGTTCCAGGAGGAGCATATATCTGGCCATCATATTTATTATATGTTGTCACATGCTGTATGCCGTTTACATCAACATAGTTAAGGGTCTGATAACCATTGGCAGAGGTCCCCAACTCAGGCTGGAAACTAAAACTCAAGGAGGGGGTAATCATATGCCTGATTGCCTCAACAGCCCTCTTTTTACCGTAATCGAAAAGACCATAGATTCTTGTACTGAGTGACAGACTTGCAGAGAAGTTCTGCGTTATTCCAAAAGTGCTGAATGGATCAGAAAATTCGGCTACTATCTTTTGTGTCTTCTGATCAAAACTCTTTTTTGAATCTGTAAAATACCAATTCATTCCGTATGTTATTCCCGGAGAGACCTGTATATATTTCAACAATGAGAAAGAGGGCAAATTAATACTGAAATTATGTCTCATGCCGTTTCTGAGTTTCTTAAAAAAATCCGGCTTTCCAAACTCTGATGATTTAAAATTAATCTTATTCTCGAACGTAGTACTGTAGTTAAATGCAAATGACTCGTAAAACTTCTCTTTGCCAACTCTCTCTTTACGTTTGAAAGGATAAACTCTATTTACCGTAAATGTAATATTAGGAAAGGTTACTGCATAGGAACTATCGAGCGAACTCTGACTATGAAGTGCATTTACAGTTAGACTGAAAGGTGTCCCTGCCCATGTTTTACCATAAGAGATTGAGGAAGAGATCTGATTTTGCAGTGCCTGATTTATAGAGGTGGAATTATATCTGCTGTTCGATGGACTTGAGAAATTTACAGATGCGCTGAATGTAGTACCCGGACGTGCCTTGGCATCTTGAGAATGAGACCACTGCAAAGCAAAATTTTTGGACTCAAAATAATCCGGAGAATTTTTTTCTCCCGTCTTATCAACAGAATAATTCATCGCAATATTACCCGAAAACTTATATCTTTTACTATATCTCGAATTCAGCTGCATAGCCCATGAACCTCTCGAATAAATATCGCCGGTAGCAGCAAGATCAAAATGCTCTCCGAGAACAAAATAATAGCCCAAGCCTCTTAAGAAAAAGCCCCTGGCAGTCTCTTCTCCGTATGAGGGAATTAAAAGTCCGCTGCTTCTCCCGCTCATATTCGGAACAAAGCCAAAAGGAAGAGCAAATGGGGTTGGAACATCCTCAAGCACAAAATATGAGGGGCCAAATACAATGTTTTTTTTACCACTCGGAGTAGTAACCGCCTTTGCTGCAGACAACTTTAAATAAAAATGTGGATGTTCGTATTCACATGTAGTGTATTTTCCTTTGGAGACATTGATAGAATTATCTGGCATTTTCTTTAAAAACAGCCCATGCAAATAACCCTCGCCCTCCTGCGTTATCATATTGTGAATCTTGGCTTTTCTAGATTTAAAGTTATAATATACGCTCTCCATCTCATACTTTCCTTCCCCCTCTGTCATTACAGGATTACCTATAATTGTCTTGCCTGTGGAATCGGCCGGATCAGGAAGCCCCTTTGCAAAAACCGTTTTGGAATCAACATTATAGGCCATATAATCGGCTTTTATCTCCATATTATCATACTTCACAGTAACATCTCCATAATAATAGATCATCTTTCTGCCTTCAGAAAAATCCTCTACTATTGAATCTCTTGCAGTTGAAAAAACAGGCATGGAGAGCGACCCTTTCATCTTTAGAGAATCCTTTTGCATCTGAATAGAATCGGCAACAGCAGTAGAATCATTTTTTAAAGTTAAATGAGAGGTATCGGCAGCAACTTTTAAGGAATCAATAGTAAGTTTCTGCATTTTACTCTTTTTAAGAGTATCACCTCCGAACCCCATATTATTATATGGTATCCCATTACCGAATACAGCCGAAACCGATACCCCAGCAGACATACACACTGCTGCAATCACACAGGAAACTACTACAAAAGATTTTTTTATCTGCATTAAGGTGAGCCGATTTAGCCTTTATTAATATTTATTTACTAATTTTGCGAAGTGCAAATTTAATATAATTTTACAACATATATGCCAATTAACAAGATAAAACTCATCTGTTTTTTAATAATCATATTATTAGCAGGCTCATATTATAACATTGATGCAAAACAGAATGATAACATAATGAAAATTAAAACAATTGTCATCGATGCCGGCCATGGAGGCAAAGATGCCGGAGCGGTAAGCAAAAACGGTTTATATAAGGAAAAAGACATTGCCTTGTCGATAGCAATGAAATTTGGAGCCAAAATCAATGAGAAGTACCCCGACATCAAAGTAATTTACACTAGAGACTCAGACAGATATATTGAACTTGGAGAACGCGCAGCAATCGCAAACAGGAACAAGGCAGATCTTTTTATCTCCATACATATAAACTCAACAAAGGGTACTGTCGCTACAGGTACTGAAACATTTGTCATGGGGACTAACAAGAGCCAATCAAACTTTGAAATATGCAAAACGGAGAACTCGGTAATAGTATTGGAAGAGGACTACCAATCAAAATATGAAGGTTTTGACCCCAACTCACCAGAATCATACATCATCTTCTCTCTTCTTCAAAACACCCACTTGGAACAGAGCCTGAAATTTGCCTCATATATCCAGGATAGCTACAAAAACGGTCCCATAAAGATAAACCGAGGGGTAAAACAGGGAGGTTTGCTTGTACTCTGGAAAGCTACCATGCCGGCAGTACTTACGGAGGTGGGCTTCATCTCAAATTCAGAAGAATGTCTTATGCTAACTTGGGATCAAACTCAAAACATGATTGCATCGAGGTTACTTGATGCATTCACCTCGTATAAGGATGATTATGAAAATTTTCAGGGGGTTATGACAAGTAAAACCATGCAAAACGACTCCACAAAGAGAAGGGCAGAAGAGAGCGAAAAAAGAGCTACCGCTGAGAGACAGTCAATTACAGAAAAGAGAGCCGCAGAGGAGCAGGCAGCTTTTGAAGAGAGGAAAGCAAGCGCAAAGAGAGAGTCTGAAAAGGAAAGAATAACCAATGCAGAGAGGAAAATGAGAGAAAAAGAGGCTGAGAAAAATGCAGAAGCAGGACAAGAGGTAACATCACCAAAAAGAACCCCTCTAAAAGAGACCGAGGAGAATTCAGGAAAAAAGTTCAGAATACAGATACTCTCTGTTCCTGCGAAACTAAGAGCCAATGCTCCGGACTTGAGAGGCAGAAAAGATACCTACTGCATACGTCTCAACAATGCCTATAAATACTGTATCGGAGAATACGATAACAGAGAAGAGGCAGAAAAAGAACTTCCAGCAATAGGAAAAATGTTCAAGGGGGCTTTCATTATCTTTACTGAGAGGTAAAACTATTTTTAATTGCAAATTTAATCGCGTTAAGGTAAGTTTGCATCAAAGAAAGGAAAACGAATAAGTCAAGCACAATGAAATTCAAATTAAACAAAACACAGCTGATAGGCCTTTTTGTAGTAATTACACTAACTGCCATCTATTTTGTAATCAATTTTTTGCAAGGCGAAGATATTTTCAAAAAAAGAATTACCTATTATGCCGTATTTGAAAATGTAGAGGGACTTACCCCAACAAGTCCCGTATATATAAGAGGACTGAAAGTAGGAAGTGTAGAGAGCATTAAATACGACAATAAAAAATGGAATTTCACAGTACGCCTTTCGGTTAAAACAACCTACGCGGTTCCGGCCAACTCAAAAGTTGAAATATACAGTGCCGATATTCTTGGAGGAAAATCCATCAGAATAAGTTTAGGCGATTCATACAGCGATGCAGCTGCGGGAGATACTCTTGCAAGCGCCACTATTCCCGATATGCTAAGTGTCTTTTCGAGCGAGATGGGTCCATTAAAGGATCAGGCCGCACTGCTCATGCAGAATATGAACAGTGCTCTTGATAAAATCAACGCAATTTTAAATCCAAAAGCACAGAATGATATTGCAAAAACTCTCGAAAATCTGAATGCCACAATGCAAAATGCAACAGCCATCAGCGAAAACCTTCGCAACTCCTCTCCTGAAATTACAGCAACACTTAACAATCTCCAAATAATTACGGATAATTTGAAAGCAGGCAGCGGAGACTTGAACGCTACACTAAAAAATGCCAATACCATCTCAAAGGGATTATCGGAAGCAGACCTCAAGGGAACAATTGAAGAGTTAAAAACTCTTGTTGTAAAACTTAAGGACCCCAACGGCACGTTCGGTAAGTTGATGGCAACCGACTCTCTTCATAATTCCGTTACAAATACCGTAAATAATCTAAATAATCTTATAGAAAAAATATCTAATAATCCAAGAAAATACATAAGAATTTCTGTATTCTAAAATAAAGCCTCTACAAGCAAGATAATTAATGGTTTATGATAATAGGTTATTGATTATCAGCATTTTAAAAAATATGATTTTTTTTGTTATTGATTTATAAAGCCTTGCATTTTTTACTAAAAAAACAATAGAAATTTGATTTTTTTATAAGAATTTTTTCACCACTTTTGTAAGGCAATCAAGAATCAATAAAACTTCAAAATTTAAATGAACGAGCCTCAATATATTTCAGTCTGGAGTGAGTGTCTGAAAATGATAAGGGATGTTATCCCTCCTACGAGTTTCAAAACATGGTTTGAACCTCTAAAGGCAGTTAAACTTGAGGAAAAAACTCTGACTTTGGAAGTACCCTCTGATTTCGTACGTGAATATCTCGAGGAGCACTACATTAACTATATCAGTAGAGCACTTAAGCGCGAGATAGGTTCAGATGCCAAACTTATGTATAAAGTAAGAGTGGTAAAAAATGATACTGTCACATTGCCTCATCAGGATTCTCAACAAATTACAAATAAAAGCGTACCCTATCCGCAGAACGGAAGCGGGATTAATAATCCATTTATAATACCGGGGCTAAAACAATTGAATATAAACCCGCAATTAAATCCGAGCTATTCATTCACTAATTTCGTTGAGGGAGAATGTAACAGACTGGCTCGTGCTGCCGGACTCTCAATTGCAGAAAACCCGGGGTCAAACGCCTTTAACCCATTATTAATATATGGTGGACCAGGACTCGGCAAGACCCATCTTGCACAGGCGATAGGAATAGCCATAAAGGAGAAATATCCCGATAAAATAGTACTATACATTAGCGCAAACAGATTTCAAACCCAATACATGGATGCGGTAAATGTAAAGAACAAGCTCACAGATTTCCTGCATTTTTATATGATGATGGATGTTCTGATTATTGATGACGTTCATGAGTTTGCGGAAAAGCCTGGCACACAAAATGCATTTTTCCAAATTTTCAACCATCTGCACCAATCAGGGAAACAACTCATTCTTACCTCCGACAGAGCTCCTGTTGAACTAAAAGGATTAGAGAAAAGACTACTCTCCCGCTTTAAATGGGGACTTTCAGCAGAGTTGTTCCCTCCTACTTTCGACACCAGGATGGCTATTTTAAAGGAGAAAAGTTTCAAAGACGGAATAAATCTTCCGGAAGAGATTCTTACGTTCCTTGCTGAAAAAATTATAGGAAACATAAGAGAAATAGAAGGCACGCTTATTTCTCTTATAGCACACGCAACACTGAACAAGGAGAAAATAACTCTCGAACTTGCACAGCGGCTTACCGAAAAAATAGTTGATGTAGATAAAACAGAGATCTCCATAAAGAAGATTCAGATGACGGTATGCGACTATTTTGGCCTTTCGCAAGATTCTTTGGGATCAAAGACAAGAAAGAGAGAGATTGTCCAGGCAAGACAGATCGCAATGTATTTGGGAAGAAATCTTACAAAGACATCGCTCTCCTCTATAGGAACGCAAATCGGCGGAAAAGACCATGCAACCGTTTTACATGCTTGCAATACTGTTCAGGATCTCATAGATACAGACAAAAATTTCAAACAATACGTAACGGATATCAAGAAGCAACTTAAATGCTCTTTATAGCATGCATTGCCCCAACAGGGTCAGCATTTCCAAAGACAGAATTGCCGGCCACCACAGCATTGGCCCCCGCATTTACAATCTGCTGAATATTTTTTGAGGAGATACCTCCGTCAACCTCAATAAGAGATTTAGCCCCCTTTTGAGCTATCATCTCCTTTAGCTGTGCTATTTTTTCCAATGAATGTTCAATAAAAGACTGTCCCCCGAAACCCGGATTCACCGACATGATAAGAACAAAATCAAGATCCACTATGATATCTTGAAGCAGTGAAACCGGAGTATGCGGATTAAGCGCAACTCCGGCCTTCATGCCATGCTCCCTTATAAGATGAATCGTTCTGTGAAGATGAGTGCAAGCCTCATAGTGGACGCTCATATATTTAACACCCAACTCACCGAATCTCGGTATATATCTGTCGGGATCTATAATCATCAAATGCATATCCAGCGGCTTTTTGGCCCTTTTGGCAATAGCCTTCACTACAGGGAATCCATAAGAGATGTTGGGAACAAACACGCCATCCATAATATCAAGATGAAACCAGTCCGCCTCACCTGCATTTACCATTTCTATGGCATTATCGAGATTCCCGAAATCTGCGGAAAGCATCGAAGGAGCAAGAATTACACTCATTTCTACTATTAAAATATCAATTATTATTTAGACTCTTCAGCAACTGTTTCAATTACGTCCTGAAGCAATTTGGTAAATTTATCAACTGTCGACAGCTCCAATTTTTCGCCCGGAGCATGAACACCTCTCAATGTTGGTCCAAAGGAGATCATATCTAGATTGGGATACTTTTCAAGGAAGAGACCGCACTCAAGACCGGCATGAATGGCACGGACTACCGGTTTTTTCTTGAACAGTTTTTTATAGGAATTTTCGCTTACTCTCAAGAGATAGGAATCCATTTTAGGTTTCCAACCGGGATATGGATCGCCGTGAGTTACAACTGCACCCGCAAGAGCAAAGCAAGCCTCAACCTGATCTGCCGCCATGAATTTACAACTGTCGATAGAACTTCTCTGACTTGTACCCACAATAATTATATTGCCTTTCTCCATCTTGACAGAGGCAAGATTCGTTGAGGTCTCTACCAAATCAGGAATATCATAACTCATTCCGAGAACACCATGAGGAACGGCCACCAAAGCGTAAATCAATTCTGCTGCCGTATCCTTGTCAATAGCCTTTGTCGGACCTCCTATCATCTTTCCACTCTTCATCTCCTTGATACCTACCTCTCCTACAGTACCATAAAGTCCGCTATCTGAATTCGCATACTCCGCCTTCACATCGGCAAGAAAATTCTTATACAGTTCAAGAACAGCCTTTTTTGCTCTCTTTGGAAAACCAACAACAGCAAAAGCCTCTCTGGCTATGGCATTTCTCTTATTACCACCGCTTATTTCGTAAAGTTCCATATCGTATCTCTTCAAAAGTTTAAAGAGAAAACGTGCAAGTATCCTTACAGAGTTTGCGCGAGACTTATTTATATCATCGCCACTATGGCCACCCTGACATCCAGCAATTTTGAATTCACATTTCAAATACTCTTCGGCAGGTTTATATGTAGAATATTTGAATTTAGCAGTAGTATCAACACCTCCTGCACACCCAATAAAAAGTTCTCCCTCATCCTCCGAATCAAGATTAATAAGAGTTGAGCCGGAAAAGAAATCGGCCTCCATCCCATTTGCGCCATCCATTCCTGTCTCCTCCGACCTTGTAAACAGGGCCTCTATTTTTCCATGTTTCAACTCCTTATCCTCCAATGCCGCAAGCTGTGCAGCCATACCGATTCCGCAATCAGCGCCAAGTGTTGTATCGGGCGCAATCATCCACCCCTCTTTAATAATATATTTGATGGGATCTTTTGCAAAATCATGTTCAACTCCCGCATTTTTCTCGCAAACCATATCGGAATGACTCTGCAGAATTATTGTTTTTGATTTTTCATAGCCTTTAGAAGCCGGCTTTTCAATTAAGACATTACCTGCATTATCAACTTTACAAACGAGTTTACGAGCTTTTGCCCAATCCTGAAGATATTTGATTATCAACTCTTCATGACCGCTTTCACGCGGAATTTTTGTTATCTCTTTAAAAATTGAGAGTACCTGATCCTGTGTCATATGTTTTGTTTTTTTATTGTTCCAAATCACTTGATTTACAAAGATAATCATTTGAGACCGAAATTAGACCTTTCACAAAAGAAACTTTATCTCTTTAAAAGCATAAGAATGTGAGACGCCGTCGCGTTGCTCAAGAATAAGATGATAATCATCGTCAAGTCCTACTATTTTAGCCTCGATAATTTTTCCATGATTCCTCACTTTGGAAAGCTCTTGCAATTGCCTGTCAACTCCGGCCCTGTAAAATTCAGTATTAACCGGTGCAAGAGTACCGCCTGCAGAGAGCTCTTCAAAAAAATAATAACCCTCCTTTCTATACATCATCCCAAGATACTCCCTTTCTATCACGCTTGCACACAGATCATCAGACAAAATATTGTACAGCTCAAATATATGGTGCAGCACCTCATTCAACTCCTCTTTCACATTATAAAGAAGAGGTTCATTCTCCGTAAAGAGATGAGAGTCCTTTTCTATGTCAGAGTAACCCGACAAGGTGTCGGGGTACTTCACAAGCGAAAGTGAGGTGGGATTAGGGGCATCGGAGTTAAAAATTCTCTGATTAAGATTAATGCCAATTCCAGATATGCTGTAAGAGATTCCTTCACCTGAAATTGAATGTTCAATTAACATTCCGCATATCTTCTTATCTCCCACATATATATCATTAGGCCACTTAATCGTAGCCTCAACACCTTTGTTTTTCAGGTATCTGCAAATGCCGATAGCCGATATTTCAGAGATAAGAAACTGCTTTGATGGGGGTAGAAAATGCGGCTTAAAAAGGATTGTAAAGGTTAAATTCATATTTTTAGCTCCCTCCCATTTATTACCACGCTGCCCTCTTCCTGCCGTCTGGAAACAGGCTGCCCAAACACACATGTCAGGAGCTGTGTCAGACTCTCGAACTGCTTGTAGATTTGTAGAATCTATTGACTCATACCATCTGATATCAAGTTTTTTCTTCATATTCTCAAATTACCCGATTTTTGCACTATATTTGCAAACACAAAGATATAGTTAAAATTACAGAAGTGACAGAAAAAAGAGCAAATACCTCTGCCAAAATAGCAGGGAAGCCAGCTAAAAAGAGCATGGCTAAAGAGACTAAGAGTGTGGCTGCAAGCAAGAAAAGCACAGCCGCCAAGAAAGAAAAAGATGAAAAGGCGGAAAAGACCGTAAAAACTGCCACATCAAAAAGAAAAAACGGGGAAGTTGCTTCTAAAAAGGCAACGGCAAAAAACACAAATGCAAAATCTGCAAAAAAGGAGTTGAAAAAAGTTCCGGCCAAAACTGTCTCTCCAAAATCCAAAAAGAAAGAACTTGAAGAGATTGCAAAACAAGAGGTGGAGACAATCGTGGAGGCAGCTCTTGATAAAAAGGCCAAAAATGTCTGCTCCCTTGATCTGAGAAACATAGGAACAAGCATATGCGATTACTTTGTAATCTGCAATGCCGATTCTACACCAAATGTGCTCGCGATAGCCGATAACATAGAGGATCAGATGATTATAAAATGCAAGCGAAAACTTATCAGAATGCAGGGTAAGGAGAACGCATTTTGGATCATACTCGACTATTCAGATATTGTGGTGCATATTTTCCAGACTGACTACAGAGAATTCTACAGACTAGAAGACCTTTGGGCAGATGCAACAATCACAAAATACGAAGATTAATTATTATGGAGCAAAAAAAGAATAACGGCAACAGATTAAAGCCGCAAAAATTCAATGTGTTCTGGATATACGTTCCGCTGCTTGCTCTAATCGCCTATATGTATTTTATAGGTTATAGAGGAGGTGAACCTGTTCAAACAGAGTGGTACAAGGTAAAAGAGGCAATGATTCCTCAAGGAGATGTTGACAAAATTGTAGCTGTCACAAACTTGAATCGGGCGGAGGTTACCATAAAGACAGACAGTCTAAAAAAATACAAAAAACTTTTCGGTGGAAAGGAGCCTAAATACGGCCCGCATCTCTTTTTTAATGTTCCCCAGAATTTCGAATGGGATCAGGTAAGTCAGGCAAGAGAGCAACTCCCTGCTGATAAGAGATTCAGTATTGTTACCGAAGAACGGAATAACTATCTTGGAAAGATTCTCGACTATCTGATGATACCTTTGCTGCTATTGCTGCTTTGGATCTTTATGTTCAGGAAGATGTCCAAGGGTGTCGGAGGAGGTGGAGGAGGCGGCATATTCAGTGTCGGTAAATCCCAAGCTCAACTATTTGACAAAGACAATAAAACAAAGGTTACATTTAAAGATGTAGCAGGTCTTGAGGAGGCAAAGGTAGAAGTTATGGAAATTGTTGACTTTCTCCGCAATCCAAAAAAATATACAGCACTTGGCGGAAAAATTCCTAAGGGGGCATTGCTGGTTGGCCCTCCGGGGACAGGTAAAACACTGCTTGCAAAGGCTGTTGCCGGCGAGGCTAACGTGCCGTTCTTCTCTATTTCGGGTTCAGATTTCGTTGAGATGTTTGTTGGTGTAGGTGCATCGAGAGTAAGAGACTTATTTAAACAGGCAAAGGAAAAGGCACCATGTATCGTTTTTATAGATGAGATAGATGCCGTGGGCAGGGCAAGAGGAAAAAATGTAGGTTTTTCATCAAATGATGAAAGAGAAAACACCCTTAACCAACTCCTTACAGAGATGGATGGTTTTGGAACAAATTCTGGAGTCATTATTCTCGCTGCTACAAACAGAGCAGATATTCTCGATAAGGCACTTATGCGAGCAGGACGCTTTGATAGACAGATAAATGTAGATCTTCCTGAATTAAAGGAACGTGAAGAGATATTTGATGTACACCTTAAGAATTTAAAGTTGCAGAAAGATTTTGACAAAAAATTCCTTGCAAAGCAAACTCCCGGTTTTTCAGGAGCAGACATAGCCAATGTATGCAATGAGGCTGCTCTTATCGCCGCCAGAAGAAACAAGGAATGTGTTGAACGTCAAGATTTTCTGGATGCTATAGACAGAATTGTGGGTGGTCTCGAGAAGAGAAGTAAAATCATTACTCCTCACGAAAAACGCACTATCGCCTTTCATGAGGCAGGCCATGCAACAGTAAGCTGGATGCTGCCAAATGCCAACCCGCTTCTCAAAGTTACAATTATTCCACGTGGAAAAGCACTTGGAGCAGCATGGTATCTACCGGAAGAACGTCAGATAACCACTACCGAACAGATGATGGATGAGATGGCCTCAACAATGGGAGGACGCGCTGCTGAGGAGATTATAAATGGAAAAATATCAACGGGTGCTCTTAGCGATTTGGAAAAAGTTACTAAACAGGCCTACGCAATGGTCAGTTACTTTGGAATGAGCGACAAAGTTGGTAACATCTCCTTTTATGATTCACAGGAAAGCGGCTACAATTTCAACAAGCCATACAGTGAGAAAACAGCAGAACTTATTGATACAGAGGCTAAAAAGCTCATTGACCAAGCACATGAAACAGCTCTTAACGTTCTCAGGGCAAATATGGACGGCTTTACTCAACTTGCTCAACTGCTTCTTTCAAGAGAGGTTATCTTTACAGAGGATCTCGAAAAGATATTCGGACATCGTGCAAAAAGTGAAGAGCAGCTAAATGAGGAGAAGATTGCAAATGAAATTGCAAACACATCCGAAAAGATAAATAACGCAAATGAGAGTAGTACAAACAATGCTGCCGAGAATACAAATAGCACTACTGATAAGAGTGTAAATAACAAAGCCGAAAGCGGAATTAACGCAAACGAAAAGGAGAATAAAGAAGAATAGAGTCTATCCTGTAAAAAAGGAACAATCACAGAGATAGAAAAAAGAGGAATGATAACCTTATATAACAAATTATGACAAATTTGGCAAGAAGAAGTATAAGCGGACTGTTATTCATGGCACTTATAATAGGCAGCCTCATGATTGGGGTAATCTCCTATGGTATAGTGTTCTGTATAATTACTGCAATCATGATGAATGAATATATGGATATTGCTGCCGGCAAAAAAGTAATGGTATTACAGAAAATCATTACCATCATAACCGGAATGTCACTTTTCATCACCATGCTGCTTATATTTGGCAGATATGCAGATATCAGAGTCTTATCTATTCCTATAATATTGCTGCTGCTGCTTTATATCAGCAACCTTTATGTAAAGCAGTTCAACAGTCACCAATACGATGAGGAAAATGGCTTACAAAGGAGAAAGACCAACGGATACGAAACTTTTCCAACATTTGTAAACGGAATTATCTATATTGCTCTTCCGATGTCATTGATAAGCCTTGCTGCATTTTCCAGCGCAGATAATACTGCAGTTTCTGCCTTTTCAGGCAGTACCCTGATAAGCTTTTTTATTATCATTTGGGCCTCTGATGTGGGCGCTTTTTGCTTTGGATCTGCGCTCGGACAAAAATACGGTCCGAAACTTTTTCCATCGGTTTCTCCTAAAAAATCATGGATAGGATCAATCGGAGGTCTTATATGCGCAATTGCAGCAGGTTTGATATTGAGTAATTACACAACATTATTGGATTTTTCAATAATAGATACACTTATACTTGCAACAATTATCAATATTGGTGGGTCATTCGGAGATTTGGTAGAATCTCAATTAAAGCGTAATTTTGGCGTCAAAGATTCAGGCACAATAATGCCAGGACATGGTGGAATGCTTGACCGGTTTGACAGTGTTTTAATTGGATTCCCACTCGCCATTATTTATATGAAACTATTTATTTTTTAATTGTATGAAACCGAACATGAAATTTTTTAATTCCAACAAAGTTTAA
>CAZNBA010000003.1:1712-34255 GCA_964571395.1 uncultured Muribaculaceae bacterium | reverse complement strand
ACTCTTACAAAAATTTTGATAAATTTGTGTTCAAAATTTTTTAATTGTATGAAACCGAACATGAAATTTTTTAATTCCAACAAAGTTTAACAAACAGAGAAGGATTATTTAAAAAATTTATGTGAGAGTGAAGCGACAGCGAAACGGCTATCAGACTCTTACAAAAATTTTGATAAATTTGTGTTCAAAATTTTTTAATTGTATGAAACTTCATAAAGAGGGATACAGTATAATTTTTACAACATTCGTTATCTTAGTCGCAGCAGTTGCTATTTTATACTTCATTTTTGGTTTTACCTGTGCATTTAAAATCATTGCCGGCATAGCGCTGTTTCTCTTTCTTTTTATCACCAATTTTTTCAGAAGCCCAAAACGAACCTCAACAATAGATGCACATTTGGTTATGGCTCCTGCAGATGGAAAAGTGGTTGCAATTAAGGAGGTTGAAGAGAATGAATATCTAAAGACAAAATGTATCCAGGTCTCAATCTTTATGAGTATATTCAATGTACATGTAAACTACTATCCGATATCAGGCAAAATAGTATACAGCAAATATCATGAGGGCAACTATTTGATTGCATGTCATCCAAAATCTTCAGAGAAGAATGAGAGAACATCAATAGTCGTTGAATCTGAGAATAATGGTAAGAAAATATTATTCAGGCAAATAGCCGGTTATATCGCAAGACGTATAGTTTGCTACGCTAAGGAGGATAATAAGGCCATACAATGCAATCAGGTAGGTTTTATCAAATTCGGTTCAAGAATAGATCTCTTTCTCCCGCTCGATTCTGAGATAGCGGTCAAGATGGGACAAAAGGTTAGAGCCTGCGAAACAATTATTGCTAAAATATAGCAACGCCTCTTAAGCACGCAGTTTTCTGAATAACAAGAGGACAGCAGCAAGCAGCACAATCACAGAACAATATAAAAACAAGGGAGATATATTTGACCTGTCATAGCCGTTACATTGCAACTTATTGCACATCTCGCTCATTTTGTATGTACGGTCATCACCTAAAGAGAGCCTGCTTTTATAATTTTCCTTTAGAAAATCTGTAAGAGCAAACCATCCTGTCAACTCTGTCTTTCTGTTTATCTTTAATATATAATCCTCAAATCTCTTAATAGGAATCCCAGCTACCGTTTTAGGCTCGGCAGAAAGTATCCCGAATGAGGAACTATTCAGTAGCCCGACAAGTCGCGCAGTATATATATCAGCCACAACGGGATATAACTTATCCGATTTAACCGGTTTGCCCTTTATTTTAAGATCAAAAACTCTCGTAAACGGTATTCTAAACCTATTATAGCAGAAAGTTAGATCACCCCCAAAAAAGAGACGCATATCACTCGTAGATGAGGCGACTGAAGCATTTATCTCGCAAATATTCCTTAATTCTCCTCCGTTTACCCACATGAGGAGAAGCGGATAGCCCGAATGTCCGTTTATATTGCAACCGAGTGGAAGTACCCTGAATAAATCACCGGCCGTAACAAATCCTGCCGGTATTACCTTTCTGATAATGCCGAGAGGAACAATAGAAACCATCTCCATCAATTTGTCGGGGGTACCGAATTTTGATAAGTCACCGGAAGAGTCAATGGAAAAGAGCAGATTATGAGCCGCATTTACATAGCTTTCTGCAATTAATCTGCCTAAATGCCAATCTTCAAAGTTAGAGAGCACCATGTCAGAGGTACAAATAGTATCTCGCAAAGAGATTCCATAAACAGCCTTAAAGTTATCGGATATTCTCTTTGAATATAAATGTATGGAATTTGAGATGGATGAATCACAATCAGTAACAGCGGATAGTGGAATCAATCCGTATTCAACAAGTTTCCCTCCACTAAAGACCATCTTACCTAAATATGAAAGTCCGTAACCTGTTGAGCCTATTACTGCATTATTGATAATCAACGGAGTGTGTAAAGGAACATGATCATGACCGCTAATTATTGCTCCTATCTCTCCAAAATTTGCGGCAATACGCCCATCTTCCGAGCGTCTGCGTTTTAAAAAATCGGCAGCCGACTCATCGGTAATCTGCTTACCGTCTACCCACGAGGAGCCTCCATGTGAGAGAACTATTATATAATCAGGAGACTCTTGTACATGTTTTTTCAATAGTTCACGGAGACGCACTGTCCTGTCGGCAAAAAGCAGACTGTCTCCATTTATAGTGGAGACAAGCGCATCTTTTCCCATAATACCCACAACCGCTATCTTAACTCCGGATCGTTCTATAAACACATAATCTTTTATAAACTTTCCACTTTTCGGTACTTTAGAGTTCCACCGGGCAGTTTTGTGAAAATCGCAGTTGGATGAGAGAAAGGTAAGAGTACCGCCAGAGATTGAATCTCTCTTTCCCGTTCTATAGTGATCAAGGAAATTATCAGAAGATGAAGAAGATCTATTCTCACAACATGAGCCGGAGCTATATGAATCAGCCCCATTCACGGCGGCAATATAATGATTCATGGCTTTCGACAAACCGTACACTCCTCCATCGAAATCATGATTGCCGAAGGTATAGAAATCGTAACCTAGTTTATGTAGAAACAGATAATCGAAAGCCTCAGATTCAAAGAGAGTATGATACTCCGTTCCCATTGAGACATCTCCAGCATCCACCGTAATTACAGCAGACCCTGAGGCAGCCGCTTTAGCCCTCTCTTTACGTAGCAGATAAGCAAGACGTGAATAGTTGTCGGCAGCAGAATGAATATCATTTGTAAAGAGTATCGTTAGAGTTTTTTCTCTCTCCGTTCCAATCAATTGATAGGGGACAGAAAGGAGTAATATCAAAAATATTGCAATAATTTTTCTCATACAATACCTCAAAAACGCTGCGGGATAACTTCTATAATTTAACAGCAAAAACAGGCAGGAGTAAGGAGACTATCTTTGCAAGCAGCCACGACACAGCAAAGCCTCCTCCATTTCAGAGACAAGTTTCTTTGCCTGCTCACCGGCAGCTATTGCAAAATCCTCACCGCTACTTGCATAAATTATTCCTCTCGAAGAGTTTATCAAAAGTCCGCACTTATCATTCATTCCATTTTCGGCCACCTCCCTAACTGTCCCACCCTGCGCCCCCACACCTGGCACAAGAAAGAAATTATCAGGCGCATATCGTCTTATCTCTCGCAACTTTTCAGGGCGCGTGGCTCCTATTACAAACATTGTATTCTCTTTTGAACCGAGCTTCATACTACTACGTATAACCCTCTCATAAAGCGGCATGACTGAATCCACTCCCCCAATCTCCTCGTTTTCAGCAGCCAAGTGTGGTCCTGACCGGCAGACATTGAGCATCTCAAAATCTGAAGCCGAGCCATTAGAAGTAAGGGCCAGAATAATCGCCCATTTCTGTTCAAATTTTAGAAAAGGTTTTATGGAATCCCCTCCCATGTAGGGAGCAAGAGTTACAGCATCACAATCCATACTCTCAAAAAAGGCCTTCGCATACATCTCGGCAGTATTCCCAATATCACCACGCTTTGCATCAGCTATGATAAAAATGTCGGGGTACTTTTCTCTGATGAATTTGACAGTCATATTCAACTCCTGCCAACCCTTAACACCATAAGCCTCATAGAAGGCAGTGTTCAATTTATAAGCCACGGTATAAGGAGCAGTATGCAAAATAATCTCCCTATTAAATTCATAAATTGGATAGTCTCTCTTCTCAAGAAATTGAGGCATCTTGTGCATATCGGGATCAAGCCCTACACATAAAAAACCTCTTTTGGCAAGAATATTCTTGTAGAGTTGCTCGTATCTCATTTTAGTCGTAATATTCGTAGAATTTTGCAATCGACTCCATACCCTTACGGAACTGACTCAGCAAATAGCTTTCATTTGGAGAGTGAATAGTATCGCGTTCCAATCCGAAACCCATAAGCAATGGATTAACTCCCAATATATTTTGCATATCCGCAAGAATAGGAATACTGCCTCCTCCACGGCTCGGTACAGGGTCTATTCCATACACCTCACCCATTGCCTTGGCAGCAGCCTTATACGCAGGAGAGGAGATTGGCATGAGGAAGCCATTTCCACCATGATGGTTTGTAACCTTAACCTTAACACCCTTTGGCGCAATTGCCATCATATGAGCCGTAAATAAATCGGCGATTTTATCGCACATCTGATTGGGTACCAAACGCATGGATATTTTCGCATGAGCCTTAGAAGGCAATACGGTTTTTGCCCCTTCTCCGGTAAACCCGCCCCATATTCCACACACATCAAGACACGGACGTATTCCTGTCCTCTCCAATGTACTATAGCCCTCTTCTCCCTTCAAATGATCAACATCCAAAGCTTCTTTATACTCCTTCTCATCGAACGGAGCCTTGGCTAACATTGCTCTATCTTCTCTGCTCAATTCTACCACATCTTCATAAAAACCTTTTACCGTTATATGGCCATTGTCATCTATAAGAGAATGAATCATATCGCATAAAGCAATAATCGGATTATACACGGCGCCACCGTAATGGCCGGAGTGCAAATCTTTATTTGGACCTGTCACCTCAACCTCCAAATAGGCGAGTCCGCGCATTCCACAATTTATCGAGGGTACTTTCTCAGAAATCATAGTGGTATCGGAGACAAGAATAAGGTCACATTTAAGCAACTCTTTATGCTCTTTAGCCCATTTTGCAAGGCTCGGTGAACCTATCTCCTCTTCTCCTTCCAAAATAAACTTAATGTTATGTTTTTGCTTATTTTCCTTTACAAGATACTCCAAAACCTTCACATGCATAAATGTTTGGCCCTTATCATCATTGGCACCTCTTCCGTAAATAGCTCCATCACGAATCTCCGGTTTAAAAGGGTCTGATTTCCATAACTCGATTGGGTCTACGGGCTGTACATCATAATGCCCGTAAACCAAAACCGTTTTCAATTTAGGATCAACAATCCTCTCTGCATAAACAACAGGATGGCCAGTTGTGGGATAAACCTGAGCCTTCTGAGCTCCTGCGGCAAGAAGCATTTGAGATAACTTCTCAGCACAATGTTGCATGTCTGGAACGTTCTCTTTTTGCGAACTAACAGAGGGTATTGCTAAAAGTTCAAACAGCTCATTGAGAAATCGAGTTTCATTTTTTTGTATGTATTCCTTCATCATTATGGTAAAATTTATATGTTTCTATAGTGCAACCCGCAAAGAGACTATGTGAGTATCCCGACAAATGGTTGCATCACAAAAATAAATAAAATTTACGACAAGAAAAAACTAATCAGATAGAGGAGGAAACCACTTACAGCATATTCTTAACATCCTTAACTAACTGACCATCGAACAAATTCAGAACACGCTGAGTATATGTTGCATCATGTTGAGAGTGTGTTACCATTACAATGGTTGTTCCCTCCTTATTAAGCTCGCTCAAAAGTTCCATAACCTCTTTACCATTCTTGGAATCCAAATTACCGGTAGGCTCATCGGCAAGTATCAATTTAGGATTACAGACAACCGCACGCGCAATTGCAACACGCTGTTGCTGACCTCCGGAGAGCTGCTGAGGAAAATGCCCTGCGCGGTGACTTATATTCATTCTCTTTAAAATATTATTAACCATCTCTTTACGTTCAGAAGCCTTAACCTTAAGATAAATCAGAGGCAACTCAACATTTTCATATACGTTAAGTTCGTCAATAAGGTTAAAACTCTGGAAAACAAATCCGATATTTCCTTTACGGAATAACGTACGGTCCTTCTCTTTAAGTTTGCCCACCTCTTTATCGAACAAAGTATAAATACCGCTCGTTGGATTATCCAACAAACCGAGAATGTTCAACAAGGTAGATTTACCGCAACCGGAAGGTCCCATGATTGCTATAAATTCGCCCTCATTGACTTCGAATGAAACACCATTCAATGCAATAGTTTCGATCTCTTCCGTAACGAAACTCTTTTTTAAATTTTCTACTTTTATTAACATAATCGTAAGTGTTAAATTATTTTATTGATTATTAATATATTTTCTCATTAATAACAGTCTTATTGTTCTATTACAACATCAATCTATTATTGCTGTTCAGTTTGGATATTATTATTCTGTTTTTCCTTATTCATTGGTGTCATGCTGACATTTTCAAAAGCAAAACGCGATATCAACGGCAATACATAATCATACAGACGCCTCATTCCCTTATAATTAATTTTATCTTCAGTATCATTATACGTATGCCAATCTTTATGCATACCGGTAGAAAATGATAATGCCGGAATATTCTTTTGTTTAAAAGAGGTATAGTCTGTACTTGCCGGTTTAGACATTAATAACATTAAATTCAGTTTTTCTGGATTAGGCAATGTTGATAACTGAGTAAAGGCGCCGGCAACATCATCTATGCCGCTTATCTCCACTGTTTTATTACTCATACGCCCTGTCATGTCAAAATTAAACATAGCTTGAATTGTGGATAAAGGAATAATGGGGTTACCAACAAAATAATTCGATCCAATAGTTCTTGCCTCCTCAGAGCCAAATGCAACACATATTATATCTCTCTTCAATAAATCTCTATGATTAGAAAAATAGCGGGCATATTCCATCATTGTAGCTACACCAGAGGCATTATCGTCGGCGCCATACATAATTTTTAAAGTATCATTCTTAATAGAATTCCCTAAGTGATCATAATGAGCCCCCAATACAATACATTCTTTATTAGGATTGGCCTTGGCAGCGGCATTTATCCGTACAACCACATTATTAGAATAAATACACCCTCTCTCTCCTTTTTCTATTTTAGCATAATAATCCAATGAGGCACCTTTGCTCAATCGCCCGGCAACCTCCGGTGTTACATATACCAGAAGCAACTTTTCACTAAGCGCCCATTTACTCTCTTGCTTAGGCAATTTTTTAACTATTATCACTACTCCAGCAACTTGAGCCTTTTCTGCTGCGCTTCCTGTGTCAAATAAAAAATCATCAAAAGAATTATCATCAAACTCTCCCTCTATCATCACTATTTTATCCCTAACATTTATGCCTTCATAATCCTTCTCCATACCTTTACCGGCATAAATAACTTTACCACTAAAACCACCCTTCCACGAATACAGAGACGGGGTATAATCTTTATTTATACGTAACCTCTTACCATTAAGTAACATATAAGTACTATCAGCAGTAACCTCCCTAAATCCAGAATATGCATATCTTTGTAGTCCTCCATTGGCAAGCATTTCAATATTAGGCATCCCTTTAAATTGCTCAAGGATATATGTATAAGATAAAGTATCTCCATGAGTCATTGGTTTCCTGCCACCATACTCCCTACTCGACAAAGTACTTACGTGATGCTTAAAATTATCTATTAATATTTTCTCTCTCTGATTATTGGCTACCACACCTCTATATTCCTGAGCCCCGGCATATAAACAAGAGATTATAAATATTAAAGTAATACAAACAATCTGTTTCATTCTTTATGATTTTTTAATTTATTCTATTAATGATTTTATTCTCTATTTAAATTTTCTACCGGATTGGCATTGGCGGCACGTAATGTCTGCTCTACAATTGAAATACCTGCCACAAAAACCGCAATCGAAACCGCTGCTACAAAAATCCATATACCAAGCACCTCCCTGTTCGGAAAGGTTTCAAGATATCTCTGAGAAATGTATACAGCTAACGGTATGGCTATAATCACAGCAATAATTACCATAAACATAAAGTTCTTGACAAGCGCAAGCATTACCTCAATTACAGTGGAGCCGTAAACCTTCCTTAATGCTATTCCTTTAGCTCTCTGCTTTGTATAGTACACACTCATACCAAAAAGTCCCAATGAGGAGATAATAACTGATATAATCATAAAGGCCATGACAAGATTCATGATATTTTTTGACCCGATTAATCCTGAATCAAGTATATTATCTATGTAATCGATTTGCAGGGAGCGAGGAATTCCTGTAATCTCCTGAACGGTAGAGGTGGTAATATCATTCATCCTGTTCAGTACTTCAGCAGCATCACCTCTCGTTTTTACAAGCAGACCGGCAATATATTCATAATTATCTGGCATTATATATACAACATTTAAACATCCCTTCGAATCCCATCCATACTTATCATATAATGCATCTCCCTGTCTATAGTCCTCTATTATTCCACATGGCATCACACAACGTTGTTTATCAGGCACGTAATCGGGCTTTATACCAAGCTGCGCTGCTGCATCTCGAGTATAATAAGATCTATCCGATACAGGCTCTCCATAACTTTCTATAACTTTAAAGCCCAGAATTTTAAAAGATATGGAGTCGACCATTGAAACTGTCATGGTTCGTTCACTCCCGTCAGGCATTGCGACAATCTGTCCACCTGCACCCAATGCAGGATTCCCGTTGCATTTTCCAACCTCTTCAACAAACGGCAAGGTTTTAAGTTTCTGAGCAAGAACATCAATACCCTCCGGATTAAGCGCTCCCCAAATATCGATGTATACTATCTCCTTGGAGTTATAACCCTTCGGAAGATTGGCAAGATAATTAATCTGAGAATTCATTGTAAGAGCAACTGCAATCAACACCACACTTATAATATTTTGTGCAACAATGAAAATTTTACCGAATACCATCTTACTTTTGAAACGGAAAGTACCCTTGACAACATCAATAGGTTTAAACCTCGACACAAAAAGTGCAGGCAAAATACCTGAAATGATTGAAACAACTACTACCAATAACAGATAAAACGCCAAAATGCCGCTGCTAAAGCGCAAATTCAAATCGGTTTTAAGCATCTCTCCAGCAGCATCACTTAAAGCGTACGCAATAAAATAACCAACTGCAAAACAGATAAGAGTAAAGAGGAAGGATTCTCCTATATATCTGAGAAAAATACCAACTTTAGAGGAACCAAGCAACCGTCTGATTGCCATCTCTTTTGCCCTCGAACCTGTCTGGGCCACAGTCAAATTTATATAGTTGAACAGAGCCGAAATCAATAGCATAATGGCAGCTATAACGAGGATATTGACCATCTTTCTATTACCATGACGAACAAGCATATCCCCATCCCGACTAAAGTCAGAAAAATAGAGGTCATTGATACTGACCAAGGAGGAGCCTGACAGAAATTCACTTTTATCCCAAAAATCCCATGTTTTTTTATATTCGTCAAGAAGTTTTTTACGAACAGCAGACTCGTTTACATCTCGCGGCAACTTGACAAAGGTGAAAACAGTCCCAAAATTATCCATATAATTCAACCCCAGAACCTCCTCTAAACAGAGATAAGGATGTCTGATATTCATTATAAAATCTACAGGGTAAAAAATATCATTGTCGAAATCCTCTATTATACCGGCTACTACCAATGAGACCTCCTTATCTTTTGCCTTTACTACTATAGTCTTTCCGATAGGAGAAGCAGCCCCAAAAGTTTTTAAGGCAAAACTCTTTGATACAAGAACATTATCAGTGGAGTTAAGCACAGAAGTTCCGTCACAATCCAGAATATTATATTTGAAAAGTTTAAAAAAATTAGGATCCACCATTAACGAGGTAGCTCGATAATATTGGTTTGCGGAATATATATTCCATTCTTGACGCAAGGCTCTCGTATAATCTTTTACCTCTGGAATTTGCCCCATAACATGTTCTGCCGTACCGTATGTCATTCCCAGTCCGTCTCTGTTCCCGATTGCATACAACTCTTTAGCTAAAGGTTGCCCTGCTACAGTACTGTACTCCTGTATTGCATAACAAAACAGTAGAATAATAAAAGCAAGCGACACGCTGAGACCAAACAGCATAATAAAAGTATATAACTTATTACGGCTCAGAAACTTCAAATACGACTTCATATAATTATAACTTTTTAAACAATTCTTTTAATATTTCATTCCAATGCCATTACAAATAGCAATTACGACAATTTTTCTGCTCCACGCGCCCGCAACTCGATTCAGATGCAACTGATGATGAAGCCCTATGCGGTCAGAGACAAATTGGTATAATTGATTTTGTATTCATTATCTACTAATTATATCACCTTACAAATTAGCAATTATGACAATTTTTCTGCTCCGCAATAGAGCAAAAGCATTGGCACAATTGCATTTGTATTCATATTATTCACTTTTAAGATTTTTAACCGGATTCGCATTAGCAGCACTATAAGTCTTCAAAACCACAACTACACTAACCAACACAACCATCACAACAAACATCACAGCAAAAAGCCACCAATGCAAAACAATCTTCTTACTCATATTCTCCAGTATCATGTTACCCACATAATAAGAGATTACTACACCAATTAATACAGCCGGCAAAGCAAGTCTTGCAATATTTTTCCAGAAAAGACCGAGCAGTTCAGCCATTGTTGCGCCATTTATCTTTCTCACAGCCATCTCACTACGGCGGCGATTAATCTCATCTTGCAAATAACCAATCAAACCTATAACGGTAATAAACAAAATAATAAAACCTACCATCATAACAGAATCCCTAACCCTTTGAACAGGTTCGTACTGACTGTCCAATTCGGTTGCATAAGAATATGCCATATCGCCATCGGGAGACACTTTTCTAAGGATGTTATTTACTGCCTCAATATTTTGCGGGGTTACCTCTTTAAACTTCAACAATAAATATGATACATATTGCGGAATTGTATGAGTTTCCTTATTGAACACAATGCTCGGCCGTTTATCAATGTCCATAAAATTACCAACCACAATCTCCTTATAAACTCCACAAATAGTAAATATCACAGAACTATCTGTCCCCATATGTTCTGTAATATGCACCTGTTTGCCTACAACTCCATCTGACCAATGAGTGAAATTAATAATCTTATCCACAAAGGATTCACTTACCATTACCTCATTGGAAACATTATCGTTAAAGACTTTACCCTGAAGAACAGGAATTTCCATTATATCAAAATAACCCTTACCAACATTGTACAAATCCGCAATGTTAAACAAATCCCGTGGATCACCCTCCATCATAACATCATTGCCTGAAGCATACTCAAAAGGCAAAGTTGAGCTGTATGTTGCCTTATCAACGCATGGAAGATTCTCAATTTCATTCATAATAATATCTTTCTTAGAAGAATACACATCTTTTAAGTTGATATAGAATAGTTTTTTATATGCGTACCCCGGATCAGCATTTGTCATGTACTTATACTGCAAGATAATGACTGCAAGAAGAGAGATAAAGAACGCCGACGCCATAAACTGCACAAACAATAAAAAATATTTCCAACTCCTCGAATTCTCCTTATACCTTCTGAACGCAGTTGCAACAGGGATCTTGGAATAAACAATGCCTGGGAAGAACGCGCATAAAATAAGAATAACTATTACCACACCAAACAAAATCATAAATACACTGCTGTTGAACAAGCTGCTTATATCGTTACCCAAGATATATTTCACACTACTGCTACAAGCAAAAATCAAAAAAACGGCAAGAGAGAGCGATATAAGAAGATGCGCAAATACATCAGAAAAGACCATATTTAATATATGTTTAGGCAAGGCACCGTAACATTTATGAACAGCAATCATTTTTGCCTTACTTACCATTGAGGAAATAGCTATGAGCACATAATTCAAAACAGCAACCGCCAATACAGATATCGCAAGTACCAGCAACAAAATAAACACCCTTTTCTGATCTTTATCCTGTAAATTAAATCCTCCAAAGAGATCTATGTGATAATTAAGCGAAACTCCTGCTTCTGCAAGCCTTTCATTAGGCAACTTATTCTTACACATCTTCTCAATATCGCCAGCAATAGAAGCAGGGTCGGAATTTTTATATAATTTAACAAAACTTTGATAACGCTCATTGCCCACCAGGTTGTCTGAACCGTCCCACATATAATTTCCTATAGAAGGCAAAGAAATTATGACATCAATATCTCGGAAAGATGCATTAACAGGATAATCTTCATATATACCGCAAATCGTAACCGATTGTGAAGGATTGGATACAAGAGAGATTAATGTCCCAACAATATTATCTGAAACTCCTTTCTCTCTGCTTCCGGTAAGTTTTTCTGCAAATGAACGTGAAATATATGCATTCCCCGGCACAGCCATAATCTCATTAGGATTTTTTCCGGTGAGAGTAGTCTTAAACATATCAAAAAAAGAGGTATCAGCAAGCACAATCTCACGTGCCTTATATTTATTGCCAATATGCGCTCCGTTCAGGTCTATATTCTGAAATAATACATCTGAAGCCAACCAAGTACAGCGCGTAGCAAGCTCAACCTTTGGCGAATATTCCTTAATAGCCGGAGCTATTCCGCCTGCGGTTTTTGCAACACTGTTCATTGGTTCATTACCATGCGCATAGTCCATACTTATAATATAAATTCTGTCGGAATCCTCATACGACCTATCGTAACTATATTGTAACCAGATATTTGCTATAAGCACGATACCGGCAGCCAAACCTATGGCAAGTAACAGAATTTTTGTAACATTACTTCCTCCCTTATGAAAAAGTTGTCTAAAACTGTTGATTATGTTCTTCATTATGTTCTTCATTATGTTCTTCATTATGTTCTTCATTATATTTCTATATTTTAGTTCACAAATATCTTGCTATACACTACCATTTATTACACACTCTATTAATTGCCGTATAATCACATTTAGCTCATGGCAATCAACTCTTTATAGTTTTATTGCAACTATCATTATCTGTGATTGAAGTCACAAAACGCAAATAATGGCAGTTTGTATCATTTATTCTTTTACAGAGTCAGCCGGATTTTCGGTAGCCGCTTTAAAACTGCGGGCTGTTACGGTCAATATTGTAATTATCATCACTATTAATAAAGCGGCTGCGAATACCCACCAATATAACCTTGTTCTGTATGCAAAAGTAGCTGTCCATCTGCTCATTATATACCAGCCGAGCGGTGTGGCCACAATAAAGCATCCGAGTACTATCTTCACATATTTTGTATTGAATAATTCGAGGATGCTCCCCACAGTTGCACCATGCACCTTCCTGATAGCTATTTCTCTCTTCCTGAACTGAGTATCAAAGAGCACCAAGCCAAATACTCCCATAAGCGAAATTAGAATTGAGAGTACTGCAAATACAGTTATAAGCATTGCCAGCCTTCTCTCAGCTTCATAATTCCGCCCGAGTTCCTCGTCAAAGAATGTAATAGTTACCTGATCTTTTAAAACTGAAGGATCAAACTGAATATCAGTCTCTATAATATGTTTTTTTACGGCCTCAATATCTGCTCCTGCTGCAACTCTGAGATAAGTATATGTAGGCTGTTGCCAACTTCCAACGCCATCAACTACAAAAGCGAAAGGTGAAACGCCAAAATTGAGTGGCTTGAATTTGAAATCATCGCAAAATCCCACAATAGGAGACTCTTGTGAAAACGTATTTATTTTATCGCCAAGAGTAAGACCAAACTCCTTTTTAGCCTGCTCGTTAAAGATAAGGCAACTTGCTGAATCCAATTGGTCACTCTTCTGAAAATTACGTCCTTCAGTAACCTCAATTCCCATAAAATTGAGGAAGTCCCATGAAACAGGATAGCTCTGAAAAGAGATTTGTCCGTCTTTGAAACCTCTGCCCCACCCCATTCTGTTTTGAGCCACAATAGGGCCCTCGGCGTATGTAACAGCTTTAATTTGAGGATTTTCAAGCAGTTTGGCAGTATAGGATTCTCTTATATTCATCTCTGCAATCTTCTTGGTAATCTTTGTAACCATCAAATTCTCTTTATTAAAGCCCATGTCATATTTTAGCATATAACTATGTTGCAACTTAACAAAAAGAGTAGAAATAATGAATATTATAGAGATGATAAACTGTACGCAAATAAGTAATGTTCTCAAAGACCTGCCACTCTTTGAGGTCCCAAACGACCCTTTCACCACAAGTGCAGGCGGAAATGAGGTAATGTAATACGCCGGGTAAATACTTGCTGTTAAAGCAACTGCAATGGCTGAAAGAATGGTAGCGCAAAATACGAATATATTTTCTACAGGATTAAGGGACCCCGACACAAAACTTGCAATTGAACTGCCTGAAAAGATATAGACAAAGAATGCGGCAAAGATAAGACCTATAACAAGCAGACCGAAAGCCTCAAAGATAAAATTTGCTCTCAATTGTACGGGCATACTGCCAAATATCTTGAATGTATTTACTGCTTTTATCCTCAAGGGTACCAGTGCAAAGAAAAAATTAATGAAGTTTATAAGTGCAATGAGAACCATTAAAACGGCAATAGCAAGGAGCGTATAAGTTGTTGTTTTATTGCCAATTACTCCTAATCCTTCCAAATCTTCCTCAAAATATGTATCTGCTATATTGGAGAGACGTATTTTATATCTCTCCACAGATTTGTCCATATCTTCGGCGGTACTCTTTTCTTCTCCTTTTGCAAGATTTTCCCTCTCCTGTTCCTCAAAATATTCTCTTACCGTATGAGCCCATTGTTCCTCAAATTGCTTTGCGTTAACACCATTATGCAATTTAACATATACGCAATAATTCCAAGTACTCCAATTATCAATATTTTGTCTCCCGATATCGCAAACCACACCATTATTTCCCATAACACTATTTTTAGGAAAATCTTTATATACTGCTACTACTCTGCGAGCTGCATCGGCAGAAGTCTCATTGCCCATATATATTATATCGTTAACGCCGCAACCGGTCAGTGCGGATACACTTTGGCTAATAATAACAGTCTTTGGCTCAGATAATTGTTTTAACTCTCCGGTAATAGTTTTAAACCCCAAAGCTTTCAGAGTGGATACTGTAGATTCACAATAATAGACGGAATACGGGTTAACCGATGCTCCTTTTTTTATGACTATATTATCTTGCCCATTCCAGGTTAACAAGCCGCCATACTCTATTTGAGGACTGTTCGCAAGGCATTTTTCTGTAAGAGGCCGGTTCAAGAATGCAGAAAATTTGGAGGCATCCATCCAGCTCTTTATCTCAACCATATATACTCTGTCGGAGTCCGGAATACCTTTATTGTATGTCAATTCCCAACGTACCTGAGTTACAATTATATAGAAAGAGGCAAATGCAACGGCAAGACCGAGAATATTCAGAATGCTCGATGCTTTGAACCTGCGTAAAGTGGTTAGGAAATTCTTGAAAATGATATACATATTTACTCTATTTAAATTCGTTGTAATGGTCTATTTATTCGCACTATTTGTTAAGGATCAGTACTTCGTTTTTGCCATATGTTTCATAGCTGGAAATCAACACTTTTTCTCCGGCTTCAAGCCCTTCTAAGACCTCATAGTATTGAGGATTCTGACGCCCAATTTTAATTGTACGCTTATACGCTTTTCCTCCATCTTTATCAACTACATAAATCCATGAACCGCCTGTTGTCTGATAGAATGATCCGCGAGGAATAATAATTGCCTCTTCCGGCTGTCCGAGTTGCAGATTAAGGTAGTAAGTTTGTCCTGTTCTAATATTGTCAGGTCTTTCGCCTGTAAATACAAAGTCTGCTTTGAACTGCCCGTTACGAACCTCGGGGAAGACCTTGCGCAACATGGCCGAGAAGGATTTATCCTGTCTTTCAAAGGAGGCATCAAGTCCCTGACGAACACGGTCGATATAGTGCTCATCTATCTGAGCCTCTATCTTGTAATCGCTGAGATTATTAATCTGACCTATCTTCTGTCCCATTGAAACTGACTGACCGAGAACAACATCAAGCAAGCCAAGTTCACCATCTATAGGCGATTTAATATGCAGATTTGCAACACGCTCGCGTATTAGCAACATATTTCTTTTCATATTATCAAGACTCTCCTGCATCTGCTGAACCTGCACATTTCTATATAGCGAATCCTGCTTTTGACGCTCCACATTCAACACTCGCTTCTTTGCTGCAAGTTCATAATCTTCTTTCGACTGCAACCATATTTCTCTTGCAACCAATTTATTTTTATATAACTCCGAATTTTGTTGATAAGTTCTCTTCTTTCGCTCCACATCCAAATCCAACTGGAGTTTATCCTGCCTCAGGGAGAGTTTTTCCTGCTCCATAGAGATGAGGGTATTTCTCAAAAAGTTTTGTTTCTCTGCAAGTTGAGCCTCGCTCTCCAGAATTTGCAGATTAAGATTGTTGTTGCTCAACACTACAATGACTTCTCCTTTCTTAACCTGAGTACCCTCCTCAACAACTATTTTCTCCACAATACCCCCCTCCAATGGGCTGAGTTGGACGGTTGTTATAGGCTGTACCTGTCCGGTTACTCTAACATAATCATTGAATTCTCCCCTTTCAACTTTGACAATGTTAATGGTTCTCGCATCAACTCTCAAAGTTGAAGAGTGGTCTTTAAAAACCAGCCATAATACAAATACGAGGAATATGACACCCGCAGCATAAGGCAGGTTTTTCTTTCTCAATAAACCTCGCCATCCTCTCTTTTTTTCAATCTTTATATCCATATCTATTATTTTTATATTATCTGTTAACCGATTCAACTATTTCACAAGTGGTTCTCCATTATAATAATTTATCATTCTGGCGCGTACGAGATACTGTAATCTCGCATTCAACTGTTGCGACCTTGCCTGATGAAGTGTATTGGCCGATGTTTGAAGTTCTATGGGATTCATCGTACCCTGATCAAATTTTTGAAGTGAAGCTCTATGTGACAGTGCCGCAGCATCTACTTTTTTTGTAGCCTGAGTATATTCCTTGTCATAACCATTCATCTCCATGACAGTCTGCGCAACCTCTGTCTGAATTTCCCTTTCAGTCTCAGAATTCTCCTCTTGAGCAATTTTATATGCGTTTTTATAACGGTGAGCATTTGTTCTGCGCGACAAACCATTAAATATGGGAATACTCATTGAAGCCTGAAAATAGTAACCTCTGTTATCTTTAAATTGATTCCAAAAGGGCTCAGTAGCAATCTGACTCTTTAAATTCTTATAGTAATTTGTAGAATATCCTCCACCAATATAGATAGAGGGGAGATATCTGCCCAAATAGGAATAGTAATTGTATTTGCTCTGTTTTACGTTATAATCGGAGGCAAGCATTTTTGGATTATGCGCAAGTACAAAGTCTATGAGTTCACCGGTTGCCAGAGTATCACCCGCCAAAGGAATATTGAGTATGCTTATATCTGTCTCAACATCAATAGAATCGTGTATAGGGTAATTCATCTGCTGTTTCAGCGCAAGTAGCGCAAGGTCCATCTTATTCTGCTGCTGGGTAAGCAGGAGTTCATCTGAGGCCACCTGAGAAGCAATCTGCGCAACATCAGCCTCGCTCTTAAGCCCTAATTCAGCCTCCTTGCTCGTTTTAAACAATGTTTTTTTGCTGGTTGTAAGTTGGTCCTTAGCTATCTCCACCTCAGAACTACAATATAATAGGTCAAAATAGGCCCTCATGGTATTGAGTGCAAGTTCATCCTTTACCTGTTGAAGTTTGTTGACTCCCATTAGTCTCATGGCACGATTCATCCTCAAATTATTAATACAAGAGAACCCTTCAAATACAGGCATGCTTGCTCCCACTGAGTAGGTATTACCCAAATTCCCCGTAGTAGTATAGGTGTTTGTAGCAGGGTCAATAGAACGTCCGTAGCTTAGAGTTGCTCCTATATTTCCGCTCACGTTTGGGGTCATAGCAGCAATAGATTCTATCATATCCTGCTTATAACTGTCATTTGTATATCCCTGCTTTTTCACGCCCTGATTATGATCAATGGCGAATTTCATACAATCATTGAGCGTATACTTCCGCGCGGTAGCACCAAGGACTGTGCATGTACCCTGTATCCTATTCCCGGAACGGCATGAATCTCTGCCGTTATCCGTTAAATCGGAACGCACGGAAGTTGTATCTGCTGCATATAGCACATTGCTCTGTGCGTAAACAGTTGAGATACCCACACCCAAAGACAAACTTAATAATATAATACCTCCTGCAATCTTCATAACTATTTAATACTATTTAATGCCATTTACTATTTCTCTTTAATCATTGTCCAATAATTAGACGTTTAATTGCTAAACGCATTACAATTTGCAATGCTGATATTGGTATTGCCATTGCTATGCCATTTGAGTTAAACAACTGTATACCTAATACTTGACTTATAGCACTATTTTTGAATTGTAAAAAAATTAGACAATTGTCTGCATATAGACCATGAGTCGGCAAAGAGGGTGATAATTGGATAATAAGAAATATATTGCTATGAATCAATGAAGTGGTAATCACAAAAAAAATAATTGCTACGATAAGCCATTTTGCATATATTTGTGTCAAAATTTTTGACACAAATATGAAGGGAACTATTCTTGTCGTTGACGATAACAAAGGCATTCTCTCAGCGCTGGAGATGCTTTTAGGAAGATATTTTGCAAAAGTAATAACCATAAATACTCCCAACCGGATAAATGAATCGTTACGCTGCAATGATGTAGATGTTGTTCTTCTTGATATGAACTTTTCTGCAAAGATAAATACAGGCAACGAGGGGTTATATTGGCTTGGGCAGATAAAGGAGAAGAACCCCGACATTCAGGTAATAGTATTCACGGCCTATGCCGAGATAGACCTGGCAGTGGAGGCCATCAAACGCGGCGCAACTGATTTTGTAATAAAGCCATGGGACAACGACAAACTGATTGCGATACTCAACAATGCCTATAATTTAAAAAAATCCAAAGGAGAGATTAAAGTTCTTAGGGAGCTTAAGAATGAACTTGTTCAGGAGTCAAAAATGTATTGGGGCACAAGTAAGGCCATGTTGGAACTGAACGAAACAGTAATGAAAGTAGCCCCTACTGATGCCAATATTCTTATCACAGGCGAAAACGGAACAGGCAAAGAGATGCTTGCCAAAGAGATACACAACTTTTCACAAAGAAGAGGAGAGTTGATGGTTACTGTCGATATGGGCTCACTCACCGAGACTCTTTTCGAAAGCGAACTTTTCGGGCATGTAAAGGGGGCCTTCACCGATGCCAAAAACGACAGAGCCGGAAAATTTGAGGTAGCAAAAGAGGGCACGCTCTTCCTTGACGAAATAGGCAATATTCCACTTCACCTTCAATCAAAATTGCTGACTGCAATCCAGAACAAAAGGATTGTGAGAGTAGGCAGCAACAACCCTATTGATACAAATGTAAGACTTATATGCGCCACAAACAGAGATCTGCGGCAAATGGTAGCAGAGGAGAAATTCAGAGAAGACCTCCTGTACAGAATAAACACTATCCACATAACAATTCCCCCACTGAGAAGGAGAAAAGAGGATATTGTTCCTCTTGCAGAGCTCTTCTTAAAAGGATACTCCGACAAATACAACAAAAAGATTTTGGGTCTATCTGAGGAGGCCAAAGAATTGATGCTCTCATACAAATGGCCGGGCAACATCAGGGAGCTGCAACACACAATAGAGAAGGCTGTCATTTTAGGAGACAAAAGGGAGATCACAGGTAAGGAGCTTTTCCTGACTCCGGATGTTAATTCGCATAAACAGGAGCTCTTCACAAATAATTCCGCCAACTGCCAGGAATACATTAGCCAAGATAAAGCTGAAACAGCATGTAAAACCGGAATGAACGATAATATAAAAGAGGAATATACATTAGAGGAGATGGAAAAAAAGATGATAATCTCCTCAATCAAGGAGAATGATGGCAACATGACCCTTGTCTCTCAGAAACTTGGTATTACACGCCAAACTCTATATAATAAGATTAAAAAATACGGAATATCCATATAACAAGAGTGAATAGAGATTGAGATGAACAACAAGAATATAACATCATGGAATCCAGGGATAATCAGCCAACTTATCCTACGTCTTCTGATAATAGCAGCTATGGCCGCCATATCGGTCCTCCTTATTTTCAATGGGAAACTCATATTTCTGCTTATTACAATTCCCATAATGATATTGTCGGGGTACAAGATAATTAAGGCCTACAACTATTCACTCACAAAGGTGGCCTTTATGTTCAATGCTATAGAATGCGACGACTACAATTTTAAATTCATCGACAGCACCCACAATATTAACCATTACATGCTCAACAACGCCCTCAATAGAATTAAGGAGATTATGACCGAAACCAAACTGAAAACTATTGAAAAGGAGAAGTATTACGAGTTGATAATGAACAGCGTGCGATCTGGCATCATGACAATAAACGAAAACGGCAACATTTATCAGGTGAATCAGGAAACACTCAACACCTTAGGTGTCAGTATCCTGACACACATCAGACAATTAACTTTAATTGACAATGCACTATACACCCTTATAAAGGAGATTAAACCAGGAGAAAGCAAGAAAATCATGATAACGAGCGAGCGCGGAGAGATGCAGCTCTCGATAAGTGCAGCAGGCCTCCTATATGATGGGAAAAAGATGAAAATTATCTCCTTGAACGATATCAACAAAGCTATGGACGAGAAGGAGGCGGAGGCCTGGATAAAACTTACCAGAGTACTCACCCACGAGATTATGAACTCACTTGCACCAATCACATCGCTCAGCGAAACTCTGCTGAAGATTACAGAGGAGCACACCGGCAATATCACACGTGACAGCAAGGATAAATCCAACTACCTCAAAACCATCGGTAAAGGGCTCGAAACTATCAGCACAACAGGCAAAAGTCTTATCTCGTTCGTAGAGACCTACAGGAAATATACACGCCTGCAGAATACGGTAAAAACCTCCTTTGAGATAAAGCCGCTTATAGAAACTGCCGTTACCTTGATAAAGGAGTTGAACAATGGAGAAACAATCTCTGAGACAGAGAGCGGGAGGCTCATTTACCTCGACAAAAACAACAACAAGTCTATTAAAATCTCCCTTGAGATAGAACCCTCCAACATACTTGTATATGCAGACGAAAATATGATGAGGCAGGTAATCATCAATCTATTAAAAAATGCATGGCAGGCTATAATTGAGAGGGGTGATAAAGTTGGAGGTACAATTAATATCTCTTGCAGAATAAAGGAGAACGAAGAGGTTGAAATTAACATCAGCAATAACGGAGGTGCCATCCCGAAAACACTTACAGAGGATATTTTTACACCATTCTTTACCACCAAACAATGCGGATCAGGAGTGGGATTAAGTGTATGCAGGCAGATAATGCACCTGCACAACGGCACTATTCAACTCACCTCTAACACAGAAGAAAACGTCTGCTTTACAATCTGCCTGTAGAACAGATTCTGATAATAATAGGTTACTTCCTTACGCAACAGAGAGCACACAAGCGTCAGCACGATCACATTCATTTATTTGTACACTCCCTGAAAATGAAGTGTCTAAAAAGTATCTGGTATTTGAGGAAGCCTTACTACTTGACCAATAGTAACCGAATTTATCGCGACCTTGGAGAGTTGTGTAGAAACCACATTACTTTGCGCACTACTAATTAAAAACAGTGCAAAGTTAATAAAAATGGCTTAATTTGATTGCACAACTACATATGTGGAGAAAAATGCTCAAGTTTTTTCTTTGCATAATCGAGTGTCACGGTAAAGGACTTTTTGCCACATGACGGTGCCTCATACATGGCATCAAGCATAATAGTTTCGCAAATTGATCTCAAACCACGAGCTCCGAGTTTAAAGGCAAGCGAGGTATCCACAATGTATTCCAGAACAGACTTCTCTATAATCAGTTTCATACCATCCATCTTAAAAAGCCTCTCATATTGTTTTATAAGAGCATTTTTAGGTTTAGTAAGAATATCCAAAAGCGCTTCGCGTCCCAAAGAATGCAGATAGGTAACTATTGGAAGACGGCCAATTATCTCAGGGATAAGTCCGTAAGAGCGTAGATCCTGAGGAGCAACATATTTGATAATATCATCCTTATCTATCAGTGACTTTTTATCATTTGTTCCATAACCCACAACATGAGTATTCAAACGCTGAGCAATTTTTCGTTCAATTCCCTCAAACGCCCCACCGCACATAAATAATATATTTGTGGTATCAACAGCTATCATCCTCTGCTCAGGATGCTTACGCCCTCCCTGAGGCGGAACGTTAACAATACTGCCCTCAAGCAACTTCAACATTGCCTGCTGAACTCCCTCTCCGGAAACATCTCTTGTTATGGAAGGATTATCACTTTTACGAGCAATTTTATCTAACTCATCAATAAAAACTATTCCTTTTTGAGCACGCTCAACATCATAATCAGCCTCCTGTAACAATCTTGTTAGGATACTCTCAACATCCTCCCCCACATATCCAGCCTCTGTAAGTACAGTTGCATCAACAATTGTAAAGGGGACATTCAGCATTCTGGCAATCGTCTTTGCCAATAGCGTTTTTCCCGTACCGGTAGGACCAACAAGCAGTATATTCGACTTTTCAAGAAACGAGTCAGCGTTATCTCCATCAGACAAACTTGCAATACGCTTATAATGATTATATACCGCGACAGCAATATACTTCTTTGCCTCATCCTGTCCAATCACGTAGTTATCAAGAAAAGCAGTAATCTCCTTAGGTTTAAGCAACTTGAACTCCTTCTTGCTTACCTCCGCAACTGAGCTCTTCTCAATCTCCTCTGTCAAATTTCTTATCTGCTCTTCACAATCCTTACATATATGTCCATACGATCCGGCACGCTTGAGTTCCACCTCTTGGCTGCTACGCCCGCATACATAACAATATTCTCCCTGATTTTTTTTTGCCATATCAATATTAGTAAACGAGAACTATTTTTTGGAAACTCTTTTAGACTTGGTAAGAATCTCATCTATCATACCATAGGCATTTGCCTCAGAAGCTGTCATCCAGTAATCTCTGTCGGCATCCTTCTCAATCTGTTTCATGGATCTTCCTGAATGATCGGAGATAATCTGATATAACTCTTTTTTGAGTTTTAAAATCTCCCTTGCAGTAATCTCGATATCAGAGGCCTGACCCTCAGCACCACCCATAGGCTGGTGTATCATGACTCTCGAATGAGGAAGTGCACTGCGTTTTCCCTTTGCTCCTGCACATAATAAAATCGAAGCCATTGAAGCGGCCATGCCGGTACATATTGTTGCAACATCCGAATTAACAAGTTGCATTGTATCATAAATACCAAGCCCCGCGTAAACGGCACCACCAGGAGAATTTATATATAGTTGAATATCCGCAGCGGAATCAGTAGAATCAAGGAACAGCAACTGCGCTTGAATTATATTGGCAACGTCATCCGAAATTGGAACACCTAAAAATATAATACGGTCCATCATCAGTCTCGAAAAAACATCCATTACCGCCACATTCATCTGACGCTCCTCTATAATGGAGGGATTAATGTAGGCATTGCTTATCGAGGCATATCTATCAAGGGATAATGAACTAATTCCCAGATGTTTTATTGCATATTTTTCAAATTCCGTAGACATATTTGATCATATTTAATTCTGTTTTTACCTATTGAGCACTAAATAGTTCGCACTAAGCATTTAGCATTAAAAGTACGTACAATTATTAAGCATTAAGTTTTTGAAGCTCCTCAGCTGTTATGCTCTTTTTATTGAGGGAAACTGTCTCCTTTACATATTTAAGTACAAGATCCTCCTCTGCTTTCTCATAAATTCTCCTACCCTCCTTCTCATTTGCAAGAATAGATTCTGCATATTTTGTCAGTTGCTCATCAGGAACATCATTAAGTCCGTACATTGCAAACTGATATGAAGCAACCTGCTTTGCCGCAATAACCAAATCCTCTCTCTTAATCTCGAATTTCTGCTCCTTCATGATAAACTGACGGATCAACTGCCAACGGAAATCCTTTAGAAAAAGATCAAACTCCTTCTCAATATCGGCCATGGTTATCTTACCTTCATTGATATTGAAAAGCCATTTTTTCATAAATGCCTCAGGAACTTTAATATCTGTTTTCTTAATCAGATACTCTTTAGCATCCATCATAAAACGGAAATCACACTCTCTCTGATACTCTGCAGCAATTCTTTCTGCAATTTTAGCATCAAACTCCTGCTCGTTCTTCACATTACCCTTACCGAACATTCTGTCGTAAATCTCTTTACCGGGTTTAGCCTCAACAACAGACTTTATCTCCTTTATTTCAACTTCATATTCTGGGTCGATTGCGGTAAGATCCTCCTTCTTAAGCTTAAGAAGAGCAGCTCTGTCAACCTCATTAGCAAAGGCCTTATTAACATCTACCACAAATTTCTCTCCAACCTTTTTACCAATAAATTTCTTCTTTATGCTCTTATTCTCAATTGTCTTAAGGGTAATATATGTATCAGCCACCTTAACCTCATCGTTTTGAAGCAAATCCGCCACAATAAAATCCTCCTCAGCAACAGCTTCAACAGGTTCCAATTTACCAAACTGTCTCAGCATATTGGATTTATAATTCTTCTTTGCCTCATCAGAAACCTCAACCTCATATGAGTCAATTTTATCAGACTTGCCAAGAGCAACTTTAACTTCAGGAGCAAGAGCACAATCAAAAATAAATTCATATTTCTCGTCCTTTTCCCAATTAATCTTCTGCTGAAGCTCGTCGTTAGGTAGAGGTTCTCCAAGAATATTAAGTTTATTATCAGTAATATATTTATTGAGGGAGTCTGAAATTATACTGTTCACAGACTCAACAAGTGCTTGAACTCCATGCATTTTCCCAATAAGAGACATAGGGGCCATTCCCTTGCGGAATCCTCTTATCTCTGCCTGACGCCTGTAATCGTTAAGCGCTTTCCTCTTCTTTTCAGAATAATCCTCTTTAGAAACTTCCAGAGCAAGTCTGAAGTTCAAATCATCAATGTTAGTTCTCTTAATTTCCATATAATGTTTATTATTTTTTATTTCCAGCCAATCTGCTCCGGTGTCTATAGCCATCGCAAAAATATCCGGCAAATGTAGTCAATTTTAGACTATTTGCAAAAGAGGAGGGAGTGTCGGGTTACTTTAAAGTTCTGATAGCAGAGATCATATTGCCAACGCTCTTCACCTGATAGGATGTTTCGCTGTTAAGCAAATTCAACAGATTTCTTGTATTATCTACAGATTTCTTGACAACACTCGCCTGAGAGGCAGTTTTCACAGCACTAATCTCACTTGATAGCTTTCCGAGAGTACCAAGAGAGCCGGTAATACCTGAGGATTGAGATATGGCCTTGTTTGCAAGTTCTTTGCATGTCTTAAGTAATGCTGCCTTATCTAAAACCGTAGAGGTTTCTGATTTTTGTCTCTTCATGGCCTCTACTTTGGATTTAACCTGCTCCAACTTAGTTGAGATATCGATACTTTTCTTTGCAAGCACGCTTGCCTGAGAAGCCACATTGTTAACACTTGCAAGTGAACATGTGGTTGGATTAATAAGAGAGGTTATCTGACTGATTCTCTGAGCAGATTCCTTAATTTCCTTTGCAGTCTGCGCGTAGGATGCTCCAAAAGAGATAAGCGCTGCAGCCAATAAGACAATAATCTTTTTCATACAATTAATAAATTTTATATTAGATTTAACCATATATTAAAATTAAATCATTTGAACTCACAAAACGAACAGGAGAGTTAATTGTCAAAATTCGTGCTAAACCCTATTTGTAAAAAAAAATCAACTGAAAATTTATGAACAGCATGAGATAAATAATACTGCCGTTTTAAGGAGGTACACGATAGAATTAAAGATCACCATTCATGGAATATTTGGGACTAACCTCTTAACTTTACTTTAGAATCAAATAGTTTGGACTCATTCCATATAGATTTAAAACTCTGAGCCTCTATGATTGGCACAAGCAATTTAAACTCCCCACTTATCATCATTCTTGACACATACGAGAATCTCTCTATAATTATCATAACTATCATAATAATTAAACTTTATACTGTCATAAACAGGGAGTACAGTCTACTCTCCGGCCTCATCTATAAAACTTCATTTGCTCTATTAAAAATCTTCCGCCAATTGATAATCACAAAAACCGCTGCAGCAAGAGCAATCAGCCACCATAAATAGATAATTGACCACCATAATGTTACAGCAATGGCAACACCAAAGAGCAATATCGCATATATTTTAGAGAGCCAACCTGTTCCGGTTGTCTAACAGGTAAAAGATTTCTCAAACATCAAATCACATCTTCTTATATATTTTGTCAACGCCGTACTTCCGTTTTTATGTTCAATCTCCGCACATATTAAAATGGCCCCAATGTTATCATTAAACCAAGCCTCCCTATCATTAATCACATCCTCCGGCAAATCGTCTTTAAAACCAGCATTATTTCCACTCTTTATTCTCTCATAAACCTTATCGGAGAGATAGACATCATTTACTGTAAAAAACAACTGACCGTTATGAGCAATATTGAAGAGCTGCTTTGTATAAGTTTTTCCCTCATCAGACGATGCACACAACGCGTATATTCTCTCCTTATTTTTACTATTTTTCTCTTCCTCTTCATATGCCTCCAGACAACCCTCTTTATCTCTGTTGACAGTGAACAGCACCGTACCGAACGGATATGATGAGCAAACAGATAAAGTATCGGAAGGGGTAATTGAAGAATTGGCCGTTGTCCATGGATATATGAGTTTTGTATTACCCTGAGCATTATCGATAACCTGTTTAATATTACTGTTAAAGGCTCCTGAAGCCGACAGATAAACCTTGTCTCCCTTTTCTACCTGAATGCCGGAATTAGCCCAAACGTCAGAGGAGTTAAAGAGGAAAAGAGCATACTCCCGATTAGAAGATTGTCTTGGTATGAAAGTTCCGTATTCATTTACGTGAATAGTATTTTTATAGAACAAAACATCGTTATAAGAAAAAATCAGCAAAGAAACGACCACCGTTATGCCGGCAAGAAGCAATCCTATAATTAACATTAAATTGGCAACCCCGCCCCTCTCCTTAACAGCATTGCCATTAAAAAGACCGTAAAAGAAGGTATCGCTGCCCACCTCCACCTGCTTATTGTTGTTTTTCTCAACAACCTTGGCAACAATCTGATTCACCAGTTCATCGCCATCATTATATCCATTCATGGCAATTACTTTTTACGTTCAATAGTTATAAGGAAACTGCCAAGATTATCATCATACCAGACATTAGCATATCTCCATTTTTTGTAATCCTGCATCTCATTGCCTTTAAGATTAAGCCCCTCTTTATCATTGTTCTTAATCATTGCATCTGCAACTAAAGTTGTCACAACTATATCATTAACTGCAAAATGCATATATCCATCGTGATTTACTCTCAAATCAACCCTTTCCTTTCCTATATAGTAAATATTGGTAGTGTCATTAACCAGATCATCTTCCCGGGAGTTGCTATCTTTATATCTGTATTTATCTCTTCTTAAATAATATTGTCGCAATCTATTAAGTGTATCAGACATAATCACCTCCTCCGGTATAATCTGCATAACAAGAGCATCTGCAGGCATACCATCCCAAATCCGGTATTTGGCTCGTGCCTTATCTACTGAAAGCGTTCTGACAGCTCCCTCTGAAGTTGTCCATTCATCTCTCAACTTTACATTATTTTTAACATCCTCATAAAGATGATGAATGGCAGTATGGCTCTTCCCCGACGCCCTTATTGTTATAACATCGCCTTTTTTTACATAAACGCCCGAATTAGCCCACAGTTGTGCTGTATTGAACAACCAGTAGGTAACCTCCGTCTTCTCATCCTCCATAGTGGTGGCACCAAAAGCATTGGTTTTAATATTATTATACGGATAAACTCTCTTTAACGAGATAACAATTACCGTAATAGCCGTAAACAGAAAAGTCACCAGCAAAACCAACGTAACTATCAACTTCAAACAAGCCTTTGGGTCATTTAAAATCTCTCTGAGGGATGAAAATTTTTCTACTTGAATTTTTAAGATATCCTTCTCTTTTTGATCATTGTTTTCCATAAAGTAAATTTTGCTGTAAAATTAATAAAATACCGATATGTAATACAAATCCTAAAGTTTTAAGCATTCATGTATTGCGACACTTCTGCGCTTTTTATTAATAAGTATATTTTACCAAATATTGTCGCAATTCTTTATACAATTATATTTGTTAAAACTAAAACTTTTGTGGTAAAAATGCAATAAATTAAGTATAATATTAACCACAAAAAGATAATTAGTCTTTTTGTGGGCTCATATCAACTGATTATATGTTTATTTGCACAGCATCAATAATGTAACAGCAGAAGACCAGCCGAAATTGGGACAATTCAACGCCTCACCGGTAAGCGGATTGTAATTTTCGTGAATTGGACCGTCTGTAAGCAAACCTTGTGCGTTATTTAAATATTTTTCCATAAACATCTCAGCCTCCCTTACATATCCATAATTTTTAAGGCCCTCAATTGCAAAATAAACCTGATCTATCCAAACCGGCCCTCTCCAATATCCCATTACGGGCCTCAGCGAAGGATGACATATCTCCAAGGTTCCCAAAGGAAGGTGAGAGTTAAACCTATTCTTATCAAGCATCTTTTCCACCACCTGCCTTGCTTGCTCCTTCGTAGCAACTTTCGCCCATAAAGGCAACCAGCACTCGGAACCCATTACTTTAATAAAATCACCTGTCGGAATCTGTATATCATAAAAGAAACCGCTCTGCTTATCAAACATTTTTTCCTGAATATATCTCTTGATTACCTCCGCCTCTTTTTTTAATTTGGCAGCAAGATCCCTCCTGCCCAATAAATCGGCAAAATAGGCTAAATAGCCCTTCTCGGCATAAAGGAAAGAGTTCAAACAGATGTTTTCCTGATTCATTGACCATGAATCCTTTGGCTTATTCTTTAACATAACAGTATTATCGAACCTTACACCATTGTCCATCCCGCTCTCCCAACATGCTGCGATAAGAGTACCGTCGGTAGAGCCGTACTCACATATACCATTTTCATTATTATCTCTGTATGTATACCACCACTGATGATATTTGTACACTTTATCAAACATCTCCTCAACAAATGATTTATCATTCGTAGACCTGTAAATATTCATAAGTGCCCAGGCAGAGAGAGGCGGTTTTGTATCCCTCCAATTATTACCAGACTTAAAACGACCTACAAAATCGGGTATCATTCCGTTGTCCGACTGATAATCGAACAGACACCTCATCTCATTTTTTGCCATCTCAGGATTGTATAATACATTAGCGCTTGCATGTTTCCATGAGTCCCACGACCATATTCCAAAGAAGCCATTGTAAGAGGGATAAGCGCCATCATGCAATAAATCACCAGTAGCAGAACGCCAATTGGAGACAAGTGTCATCAATGCCTTGACAGCCACGTTTTTGTATTTATCGTTCACCGTAAATTTATTTTCCCGCTTAAACAGAGAGGCCAAATAGCCGTTCCATCTCGCACTGTTACTCCCAAAGGCATAATCAGCATCAATTTTTGAGACGCTCCCAATCTCCTTTGCCAACACCTCCTGCTTAAAATCAAATGACTGCGTATAAACCCTTTCAACCGACTCTCCCGGCAGCAGCATTCTGCTCTCAAAATCACTTACATAGAGAGAATCAGGACCATTCAGCCGCACACTCTCCGCCTCACGAAAACAGATACTATAATTCAATTCACTCCTGCCCCTGTCCGCCTTGGCCTTAATTTTAATGGCATTAGGTACCCCGACATCCAACTTTGCACTTCCAGGATAAACTCCCCCGACATAAGAAAGGCTAACCATAACCTGTTTATCTGAATTATTAATAATTTTTGAACGCACAAAAACAGTATTGGCCGAGTGAAAAATAAGCTCAGTGGTAAAACCTAATTCTTTATCTGAAAAGACCTGCTCCAACCTTCCGGGATAGTATTTTGAAGTTTGAATATTCCTGCGCAGATCAAATCTTTTCCCGTTTACACTTATTTGAGGCTGAGCAAGGGAGATTGCCAACCAACACTCCCCACTCATGATATAAGGACCGATAAAGGACCCCTGAAATTTTCTCCCCTCATTTTCGGGAAGGGCAAACCCCATCCACGACCCCAGATCAGAGATGATAAAACAATTTTCATCCCTTCTGTTGGCAGGGACATTCTTAATATTTAAAAGATTATAAAACTGCTCTCTCTCTCTTTTAATGATGCCCCCTTCAGCCTCAAGAGAAGATGAGGAGAGGGTAGTCGCAACAAGCAACAAACCGGCAATAAATTTATTTTTGAAGTGTTTCATGTTAAGTCTTTTATTTGAACTATTTTATGTCAAGTCCTTACGCAAAAATAGTCGCTTTTCAGATTAAAAACTAATTTTTCATACAATTAAAGACAATCTTTTGCAGGTGTTCCCAACTATGACTGTATTTACAATAATTTAAGCCACGAGAGGAAGAAATTAAAAAGCAGAAAAAAGTACTGTATGAATATAATTAAATTCGCATATCTTTACCTTATGAAACTTGACTACCATCAACCATCAGAATCATGCCGTTCGCTTGTCATTCAGTATGAACATGTACAGGCGGAAGGCGAAAATATTGCTGTTATTGACCGGCATATTCCAAGTGGGTATGCTTCGTTGGTATTCAATTTATCGGGGTGGGCCGCTATACATGAAGAGCAGTTGATTCATTTGCCTCGCCATTTTATAGTTGTACCACTATTTAGGGCAGTGAATATTGGCATATACGAAGACTTGGACTCTTTTATTATCACTTGCCGTGCATCGATGCTTTCGCGGCTTTTATCACTGAATCTATCATCGTTTAAAAACGATTTTTACCGCCGTTCGGGGCATGACGGGCTTAAAACAATTGAGCAACAACTATTGGAGCACAAATCAGTAGAAGAACGTATCTCTATTGTTGAGCAATTTTTCAAGGAAAAAGGTTTAGAAGAATATGTTCCGGATGAGATAGACATACTTTATGATTCAATTATGAAGGGTCGCGGATGCGTGCCTATAGCCGAGCATATTGAACGCTTCGACCAATCTCCTCGCTATTTTAGAGAACACTTTATAAAGCGTGTAGGACTAAACGCAAAAACCTTGGCTCGTATAATAAGAGTAAATTACCTATGGTCGATGATTATGAAGAATCATGCTATTGATTTTCAGGATATGGTTTTTGAGGGCGATTACTTTGATCAGGCACACCTTACTCATGACTTTAAGAAAATTGTCGGAGAAACACCATCATTCTTTTTTAATAGAAACCTTGATAATGTGATGGTTATATCTGGAAAGATTTAGCTTGCGCCGTTTTTTACAATTTTGCATCATTTCTAATTGGCAGCTTTGCATAACGCAGCATAGCTACCGATTGTTTTTTTGAATCAATTAAAAACGAACGCAATATGAAAAAAATATCTGTTTTAATTCTGGTATTCTCAGTTGGGATAGGGACTATTTATGCCCAAAGCACACTGGAGCGATTGGGAAAACGAGTTGTTAAACGAGCAGGCGAGCAGGTAGAACAACGTATCGAACGCAAAGTTGAAGAGCCTACATCTGCACAACAACCGCAACGGGAACAAATACCGCTACAATCTTTTTCACAGTACGATTTCGTACCCGGAGATAAGGTCTTACTCTATGAAGATTTTTCACAGGATGCCGTAGGCGATTTTCCGGCACTTTGGAGTACAAACGGCAGTGGTGAGATTAAAACTATTAATATCTCAAATGGTAATTGGTTGCATCTAACTACCAATGGAAATCAGTATCAACTTATGAAAAACCTCAATTTACCCGATAATTTCATCATAGAGTTTGATGTGATTCTGCCCCCAACCGACCAAAACCCACCTGCGGTCTGGATTACATTATTTAAAGCCGAAAATGAAGACTTGGGATACGTCGAGAATAATCCATTGCCAAGTGGATTCGGAGTTTATATTGAAGCAAGTGAATATGCCTCTTGGCTTGGCAAAGCATACAATAATAATGACTGGGTAGAAGGCAGTTCTCTACTATCGCCTGTGAATATTAATCAAGTGGAACATGTTATTGTTTGGATTCAAAAGAGAAGATTGCGTCTCTATCATGCTGGACAAAAGGTATTAGATCTCCCAACACTTATTCCTGCTAATTTCAAACCGAATAGATTGGCATTTGATAATTCAGGTTGTAATGACTCAAATCCTTATGTGAGCAATATCCGCATTACCACTGCTTCGCCTGATACACGCAATAAGCTATTGGAAGAGGGAAAACTCATCTCTTACGGCATCTATTTCGATGTTAATTCAGATAGAGTGAAACCGGAGTCTTTCGGCGCGTTGAATGATATTGCCAAAGTTATCAAAGAGGCAAATGTTAAAGTACAGGTTGTAGGACATACAGATAATACGGGCAGTGATGCCACAAACCTCGATTTGTCGAAACGCCGTGCTACATCAGTGAAAGCGGAACTTGTAAAATTGGGAGTATCAATAGATATGCTAACAACTGATGGAGCGGGAGCATCCAAACCAATTGCTCCGAATAACACTCCATCAAACAAAGCACTGAATCGCAGGGTTGAATTTGTTAAGCAGTGAG
>CAZNBA010000003.1:0-1612 GCA_964571395.1 uncultured Muribaculaceae bacterium | reverse complement strand
GCAGAGCATCAAACTTGTTTGAATACTATGCCGAATCGCGACAACAAATGCACAAAGTGAATTTGTTAAGCAGTGAGAGCAGAGCATCAAACTTGTTTGAATACTATGCCGAATCGCGACAACAAATGTTCAAAGTAAATTTATTAAGCAGCAATTATATGAAAAAAATTATTAACTTACTTTTTATGTCGCTGGTTTCGGCAACCGTTTCAGCGCAAAGTGCAGGATTTGTATATGGTCAGATTCCTTCACTACCCCAGACCTTTGCTTATTTATCAGGAGATACAATAGCTATAAATCGTTTTTCTCAAATAATTTTTGAATTGCAGGAGCAATGTAACAAAGAGATTCTAAAACTCGAAAAAGAGAGCGAACAAAATAAAGATGCCATTAGTGACGCAGCCACTGCACAAGGCGGATTGACAACAAAAGAGGGAAAAACACTATCACATAATCCAACCGCAGCAACCGCAGGTCAAATAACCAAAAACATCACTGGAATGAATGTGGCTGAGTTAGAGAAGATGGCCGCTCAAATGGAGGATCTTAGCGAAAAAGAGCAGGAAGCTATGGCGATGCAGATATATGCAAAGACAAAACCACGAACACAAAAGATCTCAGTAGCTTACATTCAATACCTCGAAAATACAAAGTCGGGGCAAGCCCGTTGTGCCGAGCTTAAAGCTACTGCTGACAATGCCCTCGAAGAGTTGGAAAAACAGGCAAAAACCATAAGCGATAAGCAACAAATAGGCAAATGGCTTAGGGAGTACACTAATCTAATGGGGTATACAGATGCACAGTCTGTGGCCAAGGCCGCTGAATATAAATCCAAATACGATGCGGCACGTAAAGAATACATTGCTCAAATCACACCCTATGCAGAGAGCTATTACGGTACACTTAAAGCCTACTGTCACAAAGTGATAACCATAATGGATGAACAAATTGCCGAGTGTTATAAATTGATAAATGCCAAAGATCCAACACCAAATGTGTTGTTACAAGAGCATATCAGGGGACACAAAATAGTTCAATATTATCAAATAAAGGAACAACTTAGCGATATACAAAAAATAGACAGATTATATAGTGACGCCTCCCCAATTGAGTTAATGTAGATTAGCAACTGTATTTAAATGCTATTATAATACTCTATGGGTGTAGACTTGCTATGCTTGGAGAAATCAACAAAATAACCGCACTGCTTCGTTCCGTATCCTATATAGGTGAACCACAAGGCGTAGATATACATCTATCCAAAATAATAGGTCACAATTACGATACCGACACATACAGTGATTACAAAAAAGATCCTAATGCTACACTGTACGGAGAAATAACCTTGCTGGTTAATCCATGTATTATTTACAAGGGCAAACGCGGCAATGCAGAAGAGATGTTTGCAAAGTTGATTATTCGCATCAATAATTTCCAAATCGGTTATACCAAAAATAGAGATGCCAAGCCAGCACAAGTAAAAATCAATCCTGAAAAAGTTGCAATTTTTCACAGCTGTGATGTCTATTGGTTAGATGACAATGTTGAGTATGCAGTAATAACTAAATTTAAAATGCCGATTTTCGTTCCGATTTCACAGGAAGATTACTAT
>CAZNBA010000002.1:12750-76125 GCA_964571395.1 uncultured Muribaculaceae bacterium | reverse complement strand
GAGTTCGTAAGCATTCATGATTTTTGTGTTATTTTTCTTTTACAAAGTTATGAATGCTTTTTTTCTCCATAAAGTGGGTAATCAACTTTTCCGAAAAATAGTCATTTGCATGTTGCATATTACATTGACTCAACGGGTAGTGAAATGGGTAGCTACAACTGCTGTGCTGATGGTCTGCCTGTCCGCTGTGTGAAGGAGTAACCGAATGCAATGCCATGTTCGTTTGATTATTTCTGGTGTGGGGGGAAAACGGTTTTGACGCCGTGGGGCAGTTGAGAGACAGCTATATAAGAGGGGCGGCTAAAAAATTCACAATTATCGGAATTTTTTAGCCGCCCTTTATTTTAACCTCAACCCCAATAGGGGAATAGGAGTTCTATTGAATCTATCCTACTGCTGAGTTAGTTATTGGTAACTCTTTCGAGCCATTTAACCATTGCAAGCATGATTGTCATTGAAATTAGACATACAACAAGGAATACTGTCCAGCATTGCCAGATAGGCATTCTGTTGTACATTACAGGTCCAATCCAAATAAGCAGGTTTCCTAAAGCTGTAGCACCCAGCCAGAGGCCTTGACAAAGACCCTGAAGGTGTTTTGGAGCTACCTTAGAAACGAATGATAATCCAAGCGGAGAGATAAACAACTCTGCAACTGTAAGGAAGAAGTAGAGTACAATCAGAACCCATGGACCGGCAAACAAGCTCTGTTTTGCTGATTCGGTCATGTTTACGAATTCTGTTCCGGAAGGATAATGTTGTATGAGAGAGTAAACTGTAAGGAACAAGTATGCAAGACCAGCTATACCCATACCTATTGCAATTTTCTTAGGGGTAGAAATCTCTTTACCTCTTTTTGTGAGTGCACCAAACAGAATCATGATAAGAGGGGTAAGTACAATTACAAAGTAAGGATTAACGGCTTGCCATATTTCCGGGGCAATTTGTGAGGTGTTTACAAAATCTCTTGCAAAAAGCGAAAGTGACTGACCATTCTGATGGAAAGAGAACCAGAAGAAGACTGCGATACCCAATACTGCAAATAATGCGTAGATTCTCTGCTTAATCTCTTTAGCCATTTGTGTTCTCTCCTCCATGGTGTAGTTTTCGGCCGCTTTTTCGGTCTTTTTACCTGGGGTAGGGAATCTTTTTCTACATGCGGCAAAAATTACAAGTGAAATCAACATTGCAAGAACGGAGGCGATGAAAGAGTAGTGAATACCTGTGTTAAAGACGTCGAGGTACTGAGAACAGAAAGAGGTAAGGTCTGAAGAGACTGTACCGCCAACTTTTACTACAAGTTCGTTGAGGTTTGCCATCTTGTCGGTTCCCATATCGGAACCCTCTTTGATGTATTGGTGACAGAGAGCAGGAATGTTTGCATTATATAGAAATCCATGAACTTTAAGCCACCAGCTTCTTAGCAACGGTGCGATAAACGGAGCAATAAGTCCGCCGATATTGATGAATACATAAAAGATCTGGAATCCTGAATCACGTTTGCTTTTAGCTATTTTAAGGGCACCAGGTCCCTCTTTTTCGGCCTCTTTCTCAAGGTTATCATACATTTGTCCCACAATTGCCTGAAGGTTACCTTTGAACAGACCGTTACCGAATGCGATAAAGAAGAGGGCAAAACAGGTAAGAGGTAGCAACCAATTGATATTCTGTTCTGTAGATAGAATTGGAATAGAGAGTACGATGTAGCCGATAGCCATGACTACCAAACCGCTCATGATTGTAGCCTTGTAGTTTTGAGTGCGGTCGGCAATAATACCTCCCACGAGACTCAGCACATAAATTCCGGCATAAAACATAGAATAGATAATTCCGCCGGTCTCTTCGCTAAGACCAAATTTTGAACAAAGGAACAAAAGAAGGACGGCATTCATAATGTAATAGCCGAATCGTTCACCCATATTACTCAAAGCGGCAGCAATCAGCCCTTTGGGGTGTCCGTTCTTGTTTGAACGCAACATATACATAGCAGCCAGAATCAAAAGGATTACCGCCACTGTAATAGTCATCACCATAGTGTATTGATTTTTAAGTTTGAAAAAATTATAATTTAGTTTGAGGCTTAAAAGTAATACCTCGATATCTTGACAAAGATATAAAAAAACTTTAAATAAAGAGAGAAATGAGTATCTTTAAGGCTTAATTTAAATTTTTACAGATTATGTTTAACGGACAACCAAAAGGTTTATATGTGTTAGCACTTGCCAATACAGGCGAGCGTTTCGGATATTATACAATGCTGGCGATTTTCACACTGTTTTTACAGGCATCGTTCGGCTTTTCGTTCAAGATTACCTCTCAACTTTTTGCCGGGTTCTTGGCGCTTGTTTATTTCTTACCGCTGTTGGGTGGTATTCTGGCCGATAAGGCCGGATATGGTAAAATGGTTACAATAGGAATTGTTGTAATGTTTTTGGGTTATCTTGCTCTCGCAATCCCAATGGGTACCGGTTCAACTGCAATTGCAGCTATGGTGGGTTCACTCGTTCTTATTGCAATGGGAACAGGATTGTTTAAGGGGAATCTCCAGGTGCTGATCGGAAATCTTTATGATGATCCAAAATACAGTGCCAAGAGGGATACGGCTTTCAGTATATTTTATATGGCCATTAATATTGGCGCCCTATTTGCTCCAACTGCGGCTACCGCAATCACAAATTGGTTTCTTGCTAAATCTGAGCTCACATATGTAGCTGAAATTCCGGCACTTGCACACCAATTTTTGGATGGAACAATTTCTGCTGAGGGATCTGCCATCTTTGCTACATTGGCTCAGGCTCAGGGTTTTGCTGCCGATCAGTTGCAGCAGTTTGCAACAACCTATATAGATAAACTATCCACAGCATATCATTACGGATTTGGGGTTGCCTGCATCTCGTTAATCTTCTCTATGGCAATTTATTATATTTTTAGAGGCACATTCAAGCACGCCGACAAGACTCAGAAACAGGTTGCTTCTGAGCATAAGGAGGAGGTTGTGGAACTTACTCCACAGCAGACTAAACAGCGTATTACAGCTCTTATGCTCGTGTTTGCTGTAGTTATATTTTTCTGGATGGCATTTCATCAGAACGGCCTTACACTTACCTGGTTTGCGCGAGATTATACTGCTCATGCGGCAGATGGCCTTACCAGAATCGGTTTTGATGTATGGAATTTGGTGCTTATTATTTTTGCGGTTTATGGAATTTTTTCAATTTTCCAATCAGAGAAGGCAAAGGGTAAGTTCATCTCAGGAGTGGTTGTAGTACTTGCCGCAGCCGGTCTAATATTAAAATATAGTGTTCTCGGGGATACTGAGGTTAAAATTCTTCCTCAGATTTTCCAACAGTTTAATCCTTTCTTTGTAGTGGCACTTACTCCTGTTTCTCTTGCAATTTTTGGTTCTCTTGCTAAAAAAGGGAAAGAGCCTTCCGCACCACGTAAAATTGGAATCGGAATGTTTATAGCTGCTGTCGGCTTTCTTATAATGGCAGTTGGTTCCTTTGGACTTCCTACTCCGGACGCATTAACAAAAAGCGGTATTGAAAGTTCGCAGCTTGTTACTCCGAACATGTTAATTTCTACCTATCTTGTTCTTACTTTTGCCGAGTTGTGCCTTTCTCCTATGGGAATCTCCTTTGTTTCAAAGGTTGCGCCTCCAAAATACAAAGGAGCAATGATGGGTATGTGGTTTGTTGCAACGGCAGCTGGAAATTATCTTGTTTCCGTTATCGGTCTTCTTTGGGGTGGAATGCAGTTGTGGATGGTATGGAGCGTTCTTATCGTGCTCTGTCTAATCTCCGCTATCTTTATCTTCTCTATAATGAGAAAACTTGAGCAGGCAACAAAATAGCTGATTGTAATAAATAATAAATAACAGGTCAGGTTAATGATAAACGGACACGGGGACGATGCTTTCAGATATGACGGAAAGATTGTGGCAAATTTTAGCTCAAATGTTTACAATGATGTAAATCTAAAGGGGTTAAAGCAGCATCTTTCGGAAAATATGAATTGCATCTCCGCGTATCCGGAACCTGAACCCTATTCTCTTGAGATTAAGATTGCCGATAATGTAGCTCTTGACAGTGATAATGTGTGCGTGACGAATGGTGCTACTGAGGCAATTTATCTTATTGCCCAGAGGTACGGTGGCGGTAATTCTGCTATTATGGTTCCCACCTTTAGCGAATATGAGGATGCTTGCCGTATTCATCGTCATAGTATTACGTATGTCTGCTGTTTGGATAGTCTTGAGAAGGTTCTCGCTAAGGGAGGGACAGATTTGGTTTGGCTTTGTAATCCCAATAATCCTACAGGACTTGTGCATAACAGGGAAAAATTGCTACAATTAATTTGTAATAATGCTAATACTGTTTTTATAGTTGATCAGTCGTATGAATATTTCACAGAGAAGCCGGTAATAGGGGCTGCCGAAGGGTGTTCTTTTGATAATCTGATATTGCTTCATTCAATGACAAAACGCTATGCCATACCTGGTTTACGTCTTGGATATATGACAGGTAGCAAGGCCATCATTGAAGCGGTGAAGGCATGCAGGATGCCTTGGTCGGTTAATGCTCTGGCCATAGAAGCCGGTATATATCTTATCTCCGGGAATACTGTCTCTTGTGCAAATATCGGTGATTTGCTGAGAGAGAGTCGTTGGTTGGCGGAAGAGATAAATTCAATAGAGGTTAATGGAAAACGTTTCTTTGAGGTCATGCCTTCTGATACTCATTATATGTTGGTTAAGATAAATAATTTGCCCTATAATTCTCTGAAAATGAAGGATATGTTGGTGTATAAATATGGTCTTCTCATCAGAGATGCTTCAAATTTTTATTCGCTTGATGATTCCTGTTTTAGAATTGCGACACAGAGGCATGAAGAGAATTTATTGCTGATTGTTGCTTTAACAGAGATAGGTGCAAGTGGCCTGGAGGCGTTGATATGATTGTAATAGCAGGATGGATATTGGACAGATTTATCGGCGATCCTAAATGGTTGCCTCATCCGGTGGTGTTGTTCGGAAGGATGATCTCTGTCGGAGAAAAGCTATTGAACAGAGGCAGGTACCGCGTATTGAAAGGGGGCTTGATGTCGGTGTTCTATATTCTGCTGGTTTTTATAACTATTTGGGCTGTAATGTTCTATGCGGATAGGACCGGTAAGTGGCTTTATTGTCTCCTTGGAGTTATGGGGGTGTTCTTTTGCCTTGCAGGCAAAACCTTGTCAGATGAGGTGAGGTTGGTTTTTGAGGCGGTTGACAGATCTGTTCCTGAGGGTAGAAAACAGGTGGCGAGAATTGTCGGGAGGGATACTCAGGGGCTTTCAGCGCAAGAGATTCGTACTGCCGCACTTGAAACACTTGCTGAGAATTTGAGCGATGGTGTGGTTGCTCCGCTTTTCTGGTTTGCCGTTTTGGGGCTGCCGGGAATGTTCGCCTACAAGATGATTAATACTTTGGACTCCATGATCGGCTATAAAACTGGGCGTTACAAAGAGTTTGGAATGGTAGCGGCGCGTATCGATGATTTTGCTAATTACATTCCTGCAAGGATCACTGCTTTGATGATGATAACAGGATCTCCATCCGAATATCTGAGACGGCTTCGTTTTGTATCGAAATACGGTGCCATGCATGCCAGTCCAAATTCCGGCTATCCTGAGGCGGCTCTTGCCTCAATTTTGGATTGCCGTTTCGGGGGAAGTCATAACTATTTCGGGGAGGAGATATATAAGCCCTTTATAGGTGAAAATCATAAAGATTTTACTACCGCTGATATGAACAGTGCTCTAAATGTTAACCTTAAAACGGAGATTATTGCACTTATCATTACTGCTGCCTGCAGTTGTATTTATTGGGGTTTTTTCACTAATTTTATAAATTAATAAATTTTACTAGATACATGTTGTTCAGATATTTATACTTTTACATCTTTGTCGGGTTACTTGTCTCTATCTCTATTTGCAGTTGTGGGAATTCAACCTCACACAATAATGCTTCAAATGCAGTTGTATCCGATACGGTTGTAAATTTCGGCGGTTACGGAGCAGAGACAACTTGTTGCGGTACGGATGAGTGCGATAAGGCATTGTTAACCAGTGGGGATAGCGTTGCTTCAAATGGTAAATATGTGATTGTTACTCCTCGTTATGCAAAGGGGTTTAGGGTAAGGTATGAAGGTAATGTGAAACTTGTTGAGATTTCAGATCCTATGAGAGAAAATAAAACACTTTACAAATTCGCTTTGGCTGAGAATCCGACAAAAGAGTTGATCCCAAAGGGATATAAGGCGATTAAAATACCTGTAAAGAAGATTATATGCATGACCTCTCTTCAGTTGTCCGGTTTTATAGAATTGAATGAAACCTCAAAAATTGCAGGTATAACAAGTACCAGATTTTTGCATAATAGGACAATGAACGAGCAGATAAAGAGTGGAGTTACCAAAAAAATAGGAATGGAAGGAAATTTCGATACTGAGATTATACTCGGAATTAATCCGAATATAATTTTCATCTCTCCTTTTAAACGCGGTGGATATGAGAGTCTTAAGGAGGTAGATATTCCTCTTGTTCCTCATTTGGGTTATAAGGAGCCCTCTCCTCTTGGGCAGGCTGAATGGATAAAATTTATAGCTCTGTTTATAAATTGCGAGCAGAAGGCTAATGCCATATTTGATCGAACTGCCTCTGAGTATAACAGACTTAAGACTCTGACGGCAAAGGTAAAAAACAGGCCTGTGGTCTTTAGCGGAGAGATGCGTGGGGGCGGTTGGTATACTGTTGGTGGTAAAAGTTTTCTGGCCCAAATCTTTAAGGATGCCGGAGCTGATTATTTTTTGAAGGATAACAAGGAATCGGGAGGTGTACTGCTCGATTTTGAAACCATATATGAGAATGCCGCCAAGGCGGACTATTGGAGAATCATGAATGGTTTTTCTGGGGAATTCTCTTATGATGCGCTCAAGGAGGAGGATGCGAGATATACAGATTTTAAGGCCTTTAAAACCAGGCATGTTATTTATTGTAATCAGCGGGAGAGGGGTTTCTATGAAAATTCTCCGATGCAGCCACAACTTGTCCTGAAAGATTTTATTAAGGTTTTTCATCCGGAACTTATTGATAAAAACTATACCGGAACTTTTTATGAATTGTTAAAATAGACGAGGGATGAAAAGATATTCGACATCATTACTGATAGCGCTCATAATAGTCTCCATTGTGCTGTTTGTCTTTGTGAATCTGCTTCTGGGTTCTGTTGCGGTGCCTGCCGGTTCAGTAATTAAGATAATATTCGGACAGGACTGCGGTAACCAGATTTGGGAAAATATTGTATTGAAGTCGAGATTTCCGCAGGCGCTCACGGCTCTTGTGGCCGGTGCGGGTCTTTCCGTTGCCGGTTTAATGATGCAGACGGTCTTCAGAAATCCTCTTGCAGGCCCTTCTGTTTTAGGTATCAGTTCTGGAGCAAGTCTTGGAGTGGCTTTCGTTCTGCTTGTTTCAGGTGTATTCGGACAGGCTCTTAGCCAAATAGGTTTTTTTGGTGAACTTGCCATTTCTTTGGCGGCTATTGCTGGCTCTATGGGTGTTATGGCTATTATCATCTATGTTTCACAGAAAGTTAAGGGTAACGTGACACTTCTTATTATAGGCGTGATGATAGGTTATGTTGCTACCGCAATTATCGGGGTACTGAAATATTTTAGTGTTGAGGAGGATATAAGGGCTTATGTCATTTGGGGGCTAGGCAGTTTTTCCCGTGTGTCTGGTAATCAGATGATTCTTTTTGTTGTGATTATGTCGATTCTTATCCCGTTGAGTATGCTGCTGATAAAGACACTGAATTTGATGTTGCTCGGAGAGGGGTATGCAAGAAATCTCGGATTGAATATTAAGAGGTCGAGGTTCTATGTCATAAGTTGTTCAGGAGTGCTTGTAGCGATAGTTACGGCCTATTGTGGTCCAATCGTCTTTTTAGGTCTTGCTGTGCCGCATCTTTGCCGTGCAATTTTTCAAACCTCCGATCACAGAATATTGATGCCTGCCTCCGCAATTGCAGGGGCATCATTGGCTCTTATCTGTAATCTTATAGCAAGAATGCCGGGCTTTGAGGGGGTATTGCCGGTAAATTCGGTGACGGCTCTGGTTGGAGCTCCGGTGATAGTAAGTATTCTTTTTAAGAGAAGAAAGAGTGAGGTAATGGAGTGATTATGGAAAGGAATAGTTTCAATAGTAAAAATATTACAGTCAGGATAGATAATCTCTCTATCGGCTATGACAAAAAACACTATAATACGATTGCACATAGTGGTGGAAAAGTTGTTGCTTCCGATATAAATGCCTCTATAATTGGGGGTGAGCTTACCTGTCTTTTAGGGGCGAATGGAGTTGGAAAATCTACGTTGCTTAAAACTTTGTCCGCCTTTCTTCCCAAATTGGGAGGGGAAATTTTCCTTATGGACAGGGAGATAGGAGACTACTCTGATGCTGAGCTTTCAAAGCTTCTCGGTGTGGTACTGACTGAAAAATGCGATATAAAAAATATGACAGTAAGAGAGATTGTGGGGTTGGGCAGGAGTCCATATACCGGTTTTTGGGGAACGCTTGGAGAGGAGGACAAGGAGATTGTGGAGGAGTCAATCAAGCTTATCAATATTGAGAATCTTGCCTCACGTATGGTGCATACATTGAGTGATGGTGAGCGTCAAAAGGTAATGATAGCCAAGGCGCTCGCGCAGCAGACTCCTATTATTTTTCTTGATGAGCCTACTGCTTTTCTCGATTTTCCAAGTAAGGTGGAGATTATGCAGTTGCTTCACAAACTCACGCGAGAGACAGGTAAAACTATCTTTCTCTCTACTCATGATCTGGAGCTTGCTCTACAGATTGCCGACAAAATATGGTTGATGGACAAGGCTCATGGTTTTGCAATAGGTGCTCCTGAAGATATGGCTTTAAATGGCTTGTTAAGCGGGTTTTTTGCGAGGAAAGGAATTGTATTCGATAATGAGACAGGCCTCTTTAGAGTGGATAATGGTTATACAAAGAGGTTGAATCTGCAGGGCAAGCATGGCAATGTTCATGCGATGGTAAGGAAGGCACTTTTGCGTAACGGAATTCTTGCAAGCAGAACGGAGGAGTCGGAGATGGTGCTGACTGTCGATCCTGCTGCCGGTATGCCCTATGTAATTACATATCCGGGAGGCCTGGAGGAGAAGTTCTCAACGATAGAAGAACTTTGCGTTTGGGCAAGACTCCTCGGGGATTAAAACGATATTTATTTTTCCTTTATTATAAAGTGGGCGGCAATAGTTAAGGCATTTTTCTACAAGATGTGGAAAGAATTTTTCTGCCTCTTCATTATCTAACAGAGTCCATAATTCGCGTGCGAGTGTAAGATTTTCGGGAATTTTTCTGCATCCGCACTCTTCTGCGCTTCTCTTTATGAACTCCTTGTCTACAAGAACGTTTTTGCTGTGTGTATTCAGATTCCCGGCAGCCAGTTTTACTGCTTTGCCTATCATTATTCCCAAAGTTAACTCCTCAAATTCAATCTCCGAGGCTAATGAGATAGCCTCTCCGATAAAGTTACCATAATGTATAAACGACTGAGAAATAAAAAGTTTATTGTAGTTGTCGGGGTACTTCTCATGTAAAAAGGTGCTCAATTGTTTCTCGCTTCTGGCGCCTGAGTTGATTACTATATGTTTAACTCCCATTGCGCGTGCCACCTCCATCTCTTTCTTCATTGAACCGGTAAAGGCCTCCTTAGAGAAGGGCTTTATAACGCCACTTGTTCCTATTATCGAGATGCCGCCGATTATTCCAACTTTTGGATTGAAGGTCTTTTCTGCCAGCTCTTTTCCATTGTTGACCGAGATTGTTATGTTGACTCCGCGGCGGGCTCTTTTCTCTTTATTTACTCCAAATTTTTGCAAAAGCATAAGGGTTTCGCGTTCCATCATTCTGCGTGGAGCAATGTTGATAGCGGGATCTCCTACCTTAAGACCTAATCCCGGCAGCGTGACTGTTCCCACGCCCACTCCCTGAAGAAAGGCAATTTCACCTGTCTTGTTAAAACTTACTTTTGATTCTATTGTGCAGCCGTCTGTTATGTCCGGATCATCTCCGGAGTATTTTACCGAGGAGCAGACAACCTCCTCTTTTGTTACCATAACTATTTGTGTTTCAATAGTAAGTGGTTCGCCAGAAGGTAAAAGAATTTGTTCTTGTACAATATCTCCACTTTTCCTTGCTGCAATAGGGGCTTCGGCTATTTTGTAATTCTGTTCCAGTACTATTCTGAGGGCGGCCTTTGTGGCGGCAGTTGCATAGGTGCCCGTTGTAAGTCCTATTCTAAGAGAGAAAAATCCTTCCAATATTTTCTCAATATTGAGCCTCAGTCCTATTGCTCCATAAACTGTTATGAAGTTATCAGGGACAGTAGGCCTCATTACTGCATAAATTTTTATTCCAAGTTTTTTTGCCGCTTCGGTTTTTTCTTTAAAGTATCCCGACATTCCGCTCTCTTTAGTGATAATGGCCTCCGGGCTAATGCTACGCATGATTGTGTACTCCTCTTGTATAATCTCATCCTGCGTGCAGGAGCTGTAATTATCGTTGAAGAAAAGTAGTTTTTCCTTATGGAAGCCTGCATTGGTGGCTATCTGAAGTGACTCGGCTCTCTCAAGTACTCTGAATCTGCAATCAATTCTGTTGTCACTCCAATAGGGCTTTAATTTGGCTATTGTCATAACTCCGGTCAATGCAAGGAGTTTAGTGATGTTGTCTTTTTTTAGTTTTTTGATGGCCTCGGCGTAGTTCCTGCACCAAATTATTGAGGAATCACGCTCTTGGAAGAGGCGCTCATAGCGTATAACAGGAATCTTAAGGTCAGTAGCGGTTACTCTTATTGTCTCTCTCAATTGTGATGCAAATGGATGTGCAGCATCTACTATAATCCTTATATCGTTGTCATTGCAGAACTTCTTCATCTCCTCTGCATCCATTCCTCCACTCACCATAATTCCGTTGTGCAACTCTATCTCCTGTGTCCCTCCTCTGGTGGAGTAGTAAAAAGGAGAGCCTGCTGTATCAAGACTCTGTGCGGCAACTTTCCCCTCTGTCGTTCCACCAAAAATAACTATCATTTTCTGAAGAGATGTTTAAAATTATGTGCATACAGGCGCGAGAGTCCCTCGCGATTGTCTATGGCCTCTCCTACAACAATCATTGTCGTAAGAGTGAGATTGTTCTCTTTTATTATTTTAGCAAGATTTTGCAGCTCGCCGCGATATATCCGCTGATCTTTCCATGTTAGGTGGTAGCAGGCTGCAACTGGAGTTGTAGGTGGATAATGTTTTAAAAGGTCATTTTGAACCTGTTCGGCTACTCCGGCACTTAAAAAGAGGCACATTGTACTTTGTGACTTGGCAAGCAGTTCCAATCTCTCTTTATCAGGCATGGCTGTACGGCCTTCGCCTCTTGTAAGGATGATTGTTTGAACCCTTTCCGGAATTGTAAATTGCGATTTCAATTCGGCGGCAGCCGCAAGGAAGGAGGAGATGCCGGGAGTTATATGATAGTTCATTCCGTATCTGTCAAAGTAGGCCATCTGTTCCTGAATAGCACCATAGATGCAGGGGTCTCCTGTGTGCAGTCTGACAATAAGTCTCCCTTTGTCGTAGTACTCTTTCATTAGATTGAACTGTTCCTCAAGATCCATTGAGGCGGAACTTCTGACTACCGCCCCTGTTTTTGCATAGTAGGTCAGCTCCTTTGGTACGAGACTGCCGGCGTAAAGTATGAGGTCTGCCTCCTCAATCATTCTCTTTCCTCTAACAGAGACAAGCTCGGGGTCTCCTGGTCCTGCTCCAACAATTTCAATATGGCCTCTTCTTTCGCAGGCTCGCTCCATTGCAACTGCAAAGGTAAGAACGTTTACCTCCGAACCAGCCTGTCCCTTTTGCTTCTCAATTACAAGTTCCCCTCCTTCTGAGCTCTTAAGTGCGCAACTTTCTGCCACTCCGTAAACCCCGGTAACTTCATAGGCCTTGTTGCTTGGATTGGGAACCTCAATCTCTTTCAGTTCCTCCTTGGAGAAGATATTCAGGCCTTTATTCACTCCACTTTTACTATATTGGCATCCTGTAAGATGCTCATAAACTGCATGTAGAGCCGTTTCCTCTTTTTTGAGATCTATTGTGCTAACTGTCTTTATTGCGGAGCAGTTGATTCCTCGATAGTCGAGAGCCTCTGTAATTGCCGTTACGGCCTTGTTTGCATCTGTTCCTTTTTTACAGCCGAAGCCAAGGTGCAGAACTCTCGGAACGTATGTAATCATTGGAATATCACTTGTATAAAGATATGGAGTAACTGCAATTATCACTTTATAATCATGGGCAGTACCCTCTCTGTGTGTCGGGATATCAGAAAATTTATAAAAAACCTCCACGTTGTTGCTTTTGCTCCTCTCCAACCAATCTGTTCCCTCCGATTTGATATCGAGGAGCAGTGCAGTGCGTCCTCCGTTTACGTAGGCGGTAATCGGTTTGTTAAGACTCTCTCCGTTTGTGTAGGTCTCCCATCCGAATTTCTTTCCAATCGTATCTAATGCCCATAATCCGGTATTGTCACTCTGTGTAGTTATTACTGCTTCGCCTCCGGTAATTCCGGCAATCTCTATAGCAAGATTATTTGCCCCTCCTATATGGCCAGAGAGCACCGAAACAGCATACTTACCCGTTGTGTCTACGCATACAACAGCCGGGTCTGTATGTTTGTCCTTTATGTATGGAGCAATGCTTCTGATGCAGATGCCCATAGCTCCTGTAAATATTATTTTTCTATATCCGTTGAACTCATCGGCTCCAAAGTTGGTGTAAGCTATGTGTTCGGCCTCTTTTATCTCGTCAGCGATTATTGCGGCAATCTTATTTTTACCAACTATCAGATAGTCATGCTTCTTCATCTTGTCAATCATTTTTTAGTAAGAAATCCCGATATAATTCATGTATAATAATCTTATAATTTTATGGCCTTGCAGCAGGTTATTGTGTTGAAGAAATCAACCGTTATCTTTATCTCTTTCTCAACTTTGTAGCCGTTTAGCTTTGCCGCTTCTGTAAAGAGTTGCGGATTGTTTACAGAATTGAAGACAATAGTATCTCCTTTTTTCTGATACAAGGCAACCTTGGCAACTATTTCTGCAAGCTTTCCTCCATGCCCCCCAATAAAGGCTGAATCGGGGTATTCAATCTCCCTGTTATTTATCAGAGATTCAATGTCTACGGAGAGAAAATCGCAGATAAAACTCTTTATGCCCGGAGTCCCAAACTTTTTGCTGTTCATCTCCATTAACTCTTTTCCCTCTTCCCTAATCTCAAAAGCAGCTATATTCAGTTGCGGAAATTGCATTTTGGCCTCTATTGAGATAGATCCTGTGCAAAAGCCGATATCCCACATTCCTTTTTTGTTGTAAAGATCAAGAAGACTTAGTGATAAGAGTCGTACAGGCATCTTTGTTATCATTTTCTCTCTTCTATCGAGCAGGTTGAATTCACTTTCCGGTATCCCGAAATATCTTTTGGGCGTATGGCATGGGCCATTCTCCTCCCTCTGCATTATTATGCAGTTGGGTGTTGCAAATTTCTGTTGTGCAGCCTCCTGCAGAGAGTATTTTCCTATTTTCTCCTCCTTTCCTCCCAAGGCTTCACCAATATACATCGTGTAGTTGTTGAATCCATAGTTGAGGGCTCTTTCGGCAATTGTTTTGGGGGTGTGCAGATTGTCGGTCAGTATTCCTATTTTACCTCTGCATTCTATCAGAGCCGCATCAAATTTATCCCATGGACGTCCGGTAAGGGAGACTATTGTCATGTCGTGGTACTGCATTACAAGCTTGTGCGCCAAGGTTTGCAGAGAGTTGAAACAGGGGAAGACCTTTATTGTGGCTTCCGGCATTCTTTTCTGAAGTGTTACTGCAAAACCAAAGAAGAGCGGATCGCCTGAAGCAAAGATGATTATGGAGCTATTGTCCTCATTTTGGAGCCATTCCACATATTGTTCAAAGACAGTTTCCAGAGGTACGGTTATGTCTCTCCATTCCGCTCCTTCTGGCAGAAGGCTCCTCACAATTTCATGATGTCTTTTACCACCGGAGAAATATTTCCCCTCAGATATTGTTTTTACAAGCTCTTTTCCCAATTCAGGCGATAGGCTGTCATCTATTCCGATTACTATAAAGTTGGCGTTCATGGCTTTATAAATCGCGTCCCGGACGCAGTTGTTCCGCATCGTTAAAACAGAGAATAGAATTTACAAGTGTGGCTGCAATATTGCTTCCTCCTTTGCGACCTTCAATTATTATTTTAGGTATCCCGACAAAGGGTTTAACCATATATTTAGACTCTTTTACATGTACGAATCCTACCGGAGCTGCAATTATGCCCATAGGGTTTGCTTTGCCTCGCCTTATAAGTTTGCAAAGTTCCATAAGTGCAGTGGGGGCATTTCCAAAGACATATAGTGCAGTAGGGTGTTCCATGACCGCAACTCTTATTCCAGCCTGGGTTCTGGTTATTCCCTCTGTAGAAGCCATCTCAATTGCTCTGCTATCTGAAAGATAACATTTGACTGTAATTCCGAGCCTTTCGAGCGCTCCTTTTCTTATTCCTGCTGCTGCCATAGAGACATCGGTAATGATTGTTTTGTCTACACTTTTTTTGTCTGATCTGTTGTCTCCTTTTGGCTCCCCGTTTTTACCGGAGAACTTGTTATAGAGGGTTGCAACCGCTCTGTCATCGGTGTAGAGAAGATCCTCCATCTCAAAATCGGCGGTGGTGTGGATTGTATGAATTAGCGCCCACTTTTTGTCTAATGGAATTGCCCTATTTTTGAGCATCGATTCTATTGTACTGAAACTCTGCATCATAATCTCCTGGCCTATCTTCATTTTACCTGCTTTAAGCTCCTCTGTGCTGCAGGCCTTTTCAACCGCTGCTGTTGGCCTCTCCTGTTCCTCCTTTCTTCCTAAAATCTTCTCCTCTTTAAAGTAGCCTCGAGGTGTTATTATTTTACCGCCGGCTATATATGACTGGGAGTTGCCGATAAGGATGACCGTAAACATATCAACCTCATTGGGGTTCATCTCCTGCAATGTGGTTACTGTTATTTTTTGCTCTGCTCTGCCCGCCTGCCTAACAAGGCCAACAGGGGTTGTGCCACTGCGCTCCTTCATGAAAAGCTCTTTAAGTCTGAAGAGTTGCCAGTATCTGCCTTCGCTTCGTGGATTGTATATCGCGGTTACAAAATCGGCATAAGCAGCCGCCTCCACTCTTTTTTCTATCTTTTCCCAGGGAGTCATGAGATCGGAGAGCGAAATAATGCAGAGGTCGTGCCCGATAGGAGCGCCTAGCAGGGAGGCTGCCTTTTGGAAAGCACTTATTCCTGGCAGAACCTCGACATATATATCTGTGCCCTTTTCGGCATTCATCTCTAAAATTAGCGGAGCCATTCCGTAAATGCCGGCATCTCCTGAACTTATGACACATACTGTCTTGCCTGCAAGAGCCTGTCTAAAGGCCTCTTCGGCACGTTCACGTTCGCGCTTCATGCCGGTGTCGAGACAAACGGACTCCTCTCTTATAAAGGGTTTTATAAATTGGAAGTAATATTTGTATCCAATGATGACATCGCTTTCACCTATCGCCTCCCTTACAGCAGGTGTTATCTCTTTTTCCTCTCCCGGGCCTATCCCGGCCACAATTATCTTTTTTTTATTCATATATCCGCTTGGCTTATAACTTCTGTTTTTGTGTGCTGTTAAAAAATCTTGCCTATGAATTTCATCAAAATTCATCTCCTGTTGCTTGCTGATTATTTTGTAAAGATAACAACTCCGGAGCAAATATTATCTTCTTATTTTTCTAAATCTCCCCACCAGAACTTTTGTACCAAGTATTACTCCGGAGAGGTTTATTTTTGGTATGCAACCTTCTTTTCAGTAATTGTAATTTCTCTGTTATTCATAGTGAACAAAGCATGCTTTATAAGGAGATTCTGAATTTTTTCAAGCTCTCCAAGACCTTTTGAGACTACCGTGACAATATATCCGGCCTCCTCGAACTGCTTTTTTATCTCCACAGAGATGTCATTTACAGCATGTTCACCTGCAACAAACATAAATGGGACAAGAGTTACGCTTTTTTGTATAGTTGTATCCTTTGCGGCCATCTTCTTTAAATTAAGTGCTTTATGATAGTAGGCATCAATTGCAGATTTTGCATTGCTGATTGTTGGATGTCCCTCTATTGTACCTACGAAAGCGTTATTGTAATGCTCGGTATGTAGAATGTATTCCAACATGGAGTATGTGGCTGTTGCTGGGGTGTATGTACCATGCCCAACAAAAAGAGCAACCGATCCTTTTTGTGAATTTTTGCATTTTCCGCAGGCCGCACATTTTATGGAGGGGCCTATCTTTGCTGCATACTCGTTGCCGATGATTTTTGCCACCTCAGTGACATCCTCTACACTGTAGAGAAGAGGATCACCAATTCTTATCTCTTTGAAATCATTGCTGAATGCAGCACATTCTCTTCTTATCTCCGCCATCTCGTCGCCTTCAATTATATTGGCGGATTGTACAAGGATATGTGTGTAGCCCTCTTTTTTGAGCTGCGTAAGCAGTTGTGTAGGAGTTGAAATTTGTTCTCCGCTCCTTTCTGCTATTCTTTTGCGAACTATTCTCGAGGTCCAGGCCTGCTTTACATCAATCTTTACATTGTTTGCTTTGGCTACTGAATCGAATAATTGTGTGGTCTGTCTGTTCAGTGCCTCAATTGTCAGTGTTCTTGTCTCTTGGTGTGTCGTGCCAAAGTAGACCATTACAACAGCCAATTTATCATTTTTGCTCATTGTGGAGAGCATAGATTGAGTCTTGAAATTTCTATCGGACGCTTTGACTGTAGCAGGCAGTATAAATAGAAGTGAAAGAAGTAGAAGTAATCTGCTTTTTATGTGTATATAATTATTGATCATATCTCTATAATTTTTACTTAAGCTGGAAAGTTGTGAACTTTCGCTTGTTTCCTTTATTTGCTGAATTTGATTAAAAGGCTTACGAATATGGTCCTTCCAGGAGAAAGTGTTGAGTAGTAGAAGCCGTAATATCTGTTGTCTTTGTAGTTAAAAAGATTATTGATTCCCACTGATGGTTCAATTGTAAAGTTTTTGATATGAAGGGTGTTTCTTACAGCAAAGTTCCATGTCGAGAATCCTGGAGCATCCTCCTGTGCATCTTCGAATCTTTTGCTTTGCAGGTGGCCGGCAAGGTTAAGGTTCAAATTATATAGTCCCCAGTTGTGTTCCCAATTCATATTTACGTTTCCTGAGTGTCTGATTGATCTCAGCAGGTTTGTATGGGTTTCATTGTCTCTGGCGTAGGTATAACTGTAGCCACCTCCGATAGTAAGGCCCGCTCCAACATATCCCTTGATGTTGAAATCCAAGCCCTTTATTTTTGCCTTGCTTACGTTCTCGTAACGTTTGTAAGTGTATTTGGGATCATAATTTGGAATTTCGCTTTGCGGGTTCTTTAAGGTTACAAGATTTATAAGGTCTTTTACTTCATTGATATATCCGGTTACCGAAGCTGAAAAGAGGTTGTGTATGTATTCGAAATTAATTGAATAGTAGTTGCTCTTTTCCGGGTTCAAATTGGGATTACCCAGTGATATGGAGGACCCTTTTTCTTTAATGTAGTAGAGCTCTTTGAGAGAAGGGGCTCTAAAGCCCGATGCGTATGAGATTCTGGTGTTTACCGGCCCCATAGTGTACATCAGGGAAATTTTTGGGGTGAACCTGCTACCGAATTTCTGATGGTAGGTGTATCTTCCTCCGGCTACCGCTTGGAAATTTTTTATTTTGAATTCATCTTGTGCATAAAGTGAAAGAGTGTATACGCTCTTTTTTTCTGCAAGGGCATCGGGATTCTCAAGATTTTCCTTAATGTTTTCTGTTCCTGCCACAAGTTTGTTGTAGCTGCCAAGTTTAAAGACTCCCTTAAGATTGCTCGACCAGTAGTGCTGCTTTTGATTTAGGGCTTTGTCTCCTTTTTTATAGGTTTTTGTATCAACAATATACTCATTCTGGTTTTTATAGTTATCGTTATAAAGATCAAGAGAAATGTAGTCGGAACCACCGAGCAGGTATTTTCCTCCTATGCCGAAATTATATGTTTGGGAGTATAAATTATATTCGTACCCGCTTTTATCTACTGTAGTGGAGGGGCGGTCTATGCTGTTATTGTAGAAGCTTCCGTTTACATAGAGGGAGAGTGATTTTGTAGGGTTGAATATGAACTTCTGATTGAAGATATTGGAGGAGAATTTGTCGGAGGCGTTTCTTACCGTCTTAAAGGGTTTTCCGGCTATTCCATTCTTTATTGTAACGGCTGAATCACATAATTGCCATCCGTCAGACTGTCTGTATGTGTATGAAGAGTAGCTGCCGAACTTTTTTGTTGTGAAATCTGCCGTCACGTTCTGTTCCAACTGGTTGTATTTTTCATATTTGGTATATGAACTTGCATTGATGCTGTTCTTTGGCGTTTCGGTTATGATATTGATTACTCCTCCAATTGCGTCTGAACCGTACAGAGAGGAGGCGGCACCCTTCAATATCTCAATTCTCTTCACATTATTCATATTTATTCTTGAAATGTCTGTGGCTCCTGAGATGTTTCCGGCAAGTTTCTGACCATCAACCAATACAAGTAGATGTTCATTGGACATGCCGTTCATTGTGGTATAATTGGCCATTGGAGTTGTTTCAAATGAAAAGGATGGAGCAAGCATTGTGACAGCATTTTGCAGTGTTGTTACACCTGCGTTTTTAAGGTCGTTGGAACTTATGACCTCTACAGGGACAGGTGTGTCCTTTAGTCTGCGGTGTGTACCGGTGCCTGTTACAACAACCTGATTTAAGTTTACAGGAGCTTCATTTAGTTTGATTGTCAGATTAGAAGATGACTTGTCTACATTTATGTTGGAAATGGAGTAGCCCATAGCGCTGGCTCTGAGTTGATGCTTCCCCTCCGGAACATTTTTTAGAATAAACTCACCGCGAGAGTTTGTTGCGACCCCGATATTTGTCTGGGGAATTCTTACAGTGGCTTCACTGATAGGATTACCGCTTTTGGAATCCAAAACGGTACCTTTAATTGTCAATTGTGCATAAGATACATTGACACATAGGCTGGCAGCAATTGCCAATACCCAAGCATATAATGCTTTCATTTAAAAAATAGTTTTCTGAACTTTCCCTTGTCCCCGAGGTTCCGTTACGTTAATACTCATTCCGGCAGGTTTTCTGGCTTTGCCCAAGCGGATGCGCCTTCCCATTATAAAACAGTGGCATTGAGAGCTTCCGCTATTGATCGTCTCGTTATGGCGAACAGGCATTTACAGCAACGGGCACTGCTCCGGATTTTAACCGGATTCCCTTTCCAACTTCGCAGAATGCGGAGTTGTCACCTAAAATGCGTGGCAAATATATGGAATAATTGAATAATTATCAAAATAGTTAAAATCACACATTTTCTTTGTATTTTTGTTCGATTTGCACCCTTGTCATGCGGGGTTCAAGTTGGAAGTCAGTAAATTTTTTTGTAATTCAGTATAATGGCAAGTAGCAAAGTTTATTTCGTTTCGCTCGGGCCTGGCGATCCAAAATTGATTACTCTCAAGGCTCTTGAGATTTTAAAGGACTCCGACATTATTTTTTCTCCCTCAACTCAGGGGAGCAAGTCTATAGAAGTTGCCTCTTCCGGATTTGCATGTAAATCTCGAGGGTTGAACATTCTTCTGGAGTTGGGTTTGGATTCCGAAAAAATACAATTGTTTAACGTTCCTATGAGCAAAAAGCGCGATGCAGCAATTGAGGCCTATCGTGATGCGGCGGCCGATATAGTCAGGTATTGTGCGGAGGATAAAAGAGTAAGTGTTGTGGCTGAGGGAGATTCGGGTTTTTATTCCTCAATAAGGTATATTCAGGATTTTCTATATGATAAGAATATTTCGGTTAGCCGTGTTGCCGGTATACCGGCATTTATTGCTGCAGGTGCAACTGCTGCGCTCTCTATTGCCGAGCAGGAGGAGAGATTGCTTGTAATTCCCGGAGTAGTTTCTTCAGAGGAGCTGAAAGGTGAGATTTGCAGTGGGAAGAGTCTGGTTATTATGAAATTGTCGCAGTGTGAAAAGGAGATAAAAAGTTGTATCAGAGAGTTGAAAGCCGATTCGCTAATGCATATACAGTGGTCTTATTTTCAGGATATTGGAACTAAAACAGAGTATTTTACAAATGATCCCGAGGAAATTCTCGGCTGCAAATTCCCATATTTTTCTATAATGCTGGTTAAAAAAATGGGTTAAATCTACTATTGAACAAACTTTTCTATTTCGGGCTTTTGGTAAGAGTTTTTACTATAAAGACGTTTTGAGACAAAGCGTACGATTGTGATCATAAAGAAGATTACAATTACTGAGATCTCCATAAAGAGATTTCTGCTTATCACTGCCATTGCGGTAATTACTTTGGAGTCGGTCGATATTATATTGTCGATATTCTTGAAAGGATAGGGATGCTTTCCCCATTTTTGCACAACAATACCATCATTTATATAGATTAGTCCGCCGTTTATTCTGTTAAGAGAGATGGCCGTTTTATAATCGGTATAAAGTATCTCAACATTTACATTGGTTATCCCACTCTCACCCTCACTTTCTTTCAACTGTTTTCTCCCATTTTCTTGTATCTGATTAAACAGAGCCTCTGTTTTTTCAGGGGTCTCTCCACTTACCACATAAAAATCTGCGCCTTTGGAGTTTATTCTTTGTTTTAGTCTGGTTATCTTTTGAACCTGCCTCTTGCTTATGCCTCCAGCATTGTATAGTGATACAAAGAAGAGCGGCTTCTCCGAATGTGTCAGGCTTTCAGTGATATATTCATTTGAGCTGTTTTTGAGAGAGAAATCTGGCGGACCGGAGTTTGTATTCTTGTCGCTCTTGTTCTCAGTGGTTTTGGTGTCTATATAGGTCCATGTAGAGTCGGGTAAATTATTTAAATCAAACTCTTTGCGTATTCCTCCTTTTTCATAGATGAAAAGGGAGGTGTAGTTAGATCCGTTCCCCGTTGTTGGGTTGTCGCTGTCATAATCATCAGTACGGCTCTGTGCCGCAAGGTCGGTTCCAGGCTTGAAGCTCCCAAAGTCGAGCAGGGGATGAATTGTAAGTGAATAGATCGATATACCCAATATGAAGACGAGATAGGCTATGATATAGATATTTCCCCATTTGCGCGTTGCAATTGGTCTGCATTTTCCTCTTTGGAGAAAGAGAAAAAAAATAAGAGGAAGCAGTATGATGTTCTTTAGGAAAGTCTCGAAAGCGGTGAGTTTTATTATATCTCCAAAGCAGCCACAATCACTAACGGGTAAAACCGTATAATTAAGGAGAGTAACAATTGAAAAGAAGAGGATGAGACCGAGTGCTATCTTTGTAAAGAGTTTCATTCTTAATCCTTTAAGGATACAAACTCCAACAAGGAATTCAATGGCACAGAGCAAAATACCCAGAGGAAGAGCGGTGGCCTTAAGAAATCCAATATGAAAAACATTCAGATATTCCTTAATCTTAAGTTCTGTACCTATCGGGTCCACAGCTTTAAAGTATCCCGATATAATGAGTACTACTCCGATAATAATTCTGCATAATGCCCGTAAATATCTCATATTAGCCTATTTTATATTTTTGGTTCCGTTGACAGGTAGGAGCGGACTTATCTTTTCGAATATTTTGTCGGGAGGTAACATTTCTCCCCTGCTGTTGGAACAGTCTATGCGTATAAAATTTTTATCAGCTTCTGTCTGTGCAATATAGAATTTTCTCACGTTACTTTGGAAATCTATGCTGGCTTCATGAATATCGGTTTTTCCATTAAGATAGTCCCGCTCATCACCCTCTCTGCTTTCTTTCAGCATTTTATCTACAAAATTGAGCGGAACATCAAGAAATATGTTTATATCAGGTTTAGGTATTCCGAACACTCCGTATTCGGTTTCGAAAATCCAGTCTCGCAGTCTTGATGCCTCGTCAGGGTTACTTAATTTGGAACATTGATATGCGATATTGGAATAAACATAGCGGTCCAAAAGAACTGTATAGCCCTCATCAATCCATTTGCGAATTTGAGTTGCGGCATCATGCCTGTCCTCTGCAAAAAGCAGTGCCACAAGTTGTGGATGCACCGTATCGATAGTTCCGAACTCTCCTCTAAGAAAGCGCGCAATCAGCTCTCCGTAGATTGATCCTTCGTAGCGCGGGAAGTGTAAATATTTGAGATTTACTCCGTTCGATTGGATATATTCCTTTGCCATCTTCACTTGTGTGGACTTTCCTGCACCATCGAGACCTTCTATAACAACTAACATAGATTTTCTTTTTTTGTTTTGCTAACTTTGCCTGCAAATTTACAAAAAAAGCGCTGAGAAAAAAGCAACTGTTTTTTCAGGTAATACGTTACGGTGACAATAGCCGGCCGGTAATTTTGGAAAATAATATAAAGAGAGAGTTGTAAATGGTAATGATATGATTAATATTGGAAATAAAAACAATGTAGAGGTACATGGACAGGATAAAGTGCTGGTCATGGGAATCATTAATGTAAATGAGGAGTCTTTTTATGCTGCGAGTCGATGTACAGGGATTGACTCTTTTGAGGCACGCATGGAGGAGATGCTTGCTGCGGGGGCGGATATTATAGATATAGGGGCTTGCTCTACAAAGCCGGGTTCCACACCTGTTTCGGAGGAAAAAGAGTGGGAAAATTTACGCGGAGTTCTTAAATGGTTTCTGAACAATGGCATAGCAATTGGAGAAGGGCGGGGTTTTATGGGAGGATTGAAGATCTCTGTAGACACTTTCAGAGCTGAGATAGTGCGCAGGGTGTATGATGAGATAGGAGCCTTTATTGTAAATGATATCTCTGCCGGCGAGGATGATTGTGCTATGCTTGAGAGGGTGGGAGAGTTGAAACTTCCCTATATTGCAATGCATAAGCGTGGAACTCCAGATACGATGCAGAGTATGTGTGATTATCAAGACGGGGTTGTAAATGAAGTAATTAACTACTTTAACTCCTTTAGCGACAAGGCAAAATCTTATAATATTAACTCCTATATGATTGATCCGGGATTTGGGTTTGCCAAGACTGTAGAGCAAAACTATGAGTTGTTGAATGGGATGCAAAGGATAATAGGTGAGGTTGAGCGTTATTCTGGCAGCTACAGGCCGTTGCTTGCCGGGCTTTCCAGAAAGTCTATGATTTGGAAACCTCTTGGAATTACCCCTGATGAGGCTTTATCTGCTACAGTTGCGCTTAATTTGCAGTGTCTTCTTAATGGTGCTGAAGTTATTAGAGTGCATGATGTTAAAGAGGGGGTTCAGACCCGTACTTTATTCAATCTGATTGTTAACGGAACTGTACAATAAACTCTTCTGCTGCGGGAGCTGCTATTTCAGCAAACAGGTTGTGCTTAACCTCGTTGGTTGGAATGCTATCACAGTAATTCGACAAACAGGCCTCGTTTAGCTTCGGAAAAGCCTCAGATGCTCTCGATTCCGCATTATGTATAATCTGTGATACGCATTCGTGGGAGGTTCTAATGAACTGCTAAAGGATGCATCAGCAGCCGCACTGCTTCTGCAGTGCTGTCTCCGGTGTTACTGACGATGCTTTTAAAATTACCATTGAGAGTACCTCGGTAGGAGAAATAAATATTGTTCCAGACAGAGCAGTCAACCGTTTTACGGTGGTGTGAGAGGTCTAAAATTAAAGTAGGAGAAAACTACTTTAATTTTCTCCTACTCAATTTCAATTATTATGAAAAGAGTTATTTCAGATCACTTGTAAAGGTTGTGAATCTCAATGAAATGAGAGATTCTGAACTCTTTTACAGAGTCCTCTTAATCTCTACAATCTGGTATGCCTCAATTACATCTCCAACTTTGATATCGTTGTAGCTCTCTATATTTAGACCGCAATCATATCCGCTTTGCACCTCTTTAACATCATCTTTAAAACGTTTTAGAGAGCCGAGTACTCCGGTATGAACAACTATTCCATCGCGAATAACACGTACTTTGGCGGTTCTTGTGAGTTTGCCCTCCTTAACCATACATCCTGCAATTGTTCCCACTTTAGAGATTTTGAAGGTCTCTCTTACCTCGGCAGTTGCTGTAATCTCCTCCTTCTCCTCAGGAGCAAGCATACCCTCTATACCACTCTTGACCTCGTTTATTGCATCATAGATTACAGAGTACATACGAATCTGTATACCCTCTTTCTCTGCAATTTTCCTCGCGTTTGATGAAGGTCTTACTTGGAATCCGACAATAATTGCATTTGATGCTGCGGCGAGCAGAACATCCGATTCAGAGATTGCTCCTACAGCTTTGTGGATTACATTTACATGTATCTCCTCGGTAGAGAGTTTTATCAGGGAATCCGACAATGCCTCAATTGAACCGTCCACATCTCCTTTGACAATAATGTTAAGTTCCTGGAAGTTCCCAATTGCGATACGACGTCCAATCTCCTCAAGTGTAATATGCTTTTGTGTCTTTAGACCTTGAATTCGAATCAATTGTTCTCTCTTGTTTGCAATATCCCTTGCCTCTTTTTCGTCCTCAAACACATTGAATTTTTCACCTGCCGTAGGTGCTCCGTTCAATCCGAGAACTGAAACCGGAGTGGAAGGGCCGGCAGCCTCTATCCTTTGTCCGCGCTCATTGAACATTGCCTTTACTCTACCGGTATAGCATCCGCTGAGCATAATATCGCCTATTCTTAGTGTTCCACCTTGAACAAGTATTGTGGCAATATATCCACGTCCTTTATCAAGTGCTGATTCTATTACTGTACCAGTGGCACGTTTGTTTGGATTTGCCTTCAAATCCAAAATATCGGCTTCCAAAAGTACTTTATCCAAAAGTTCGTCGACACCAACTCCCTTCTTTGCGGAGATCTCCTGACACTGATATTTTCCGCCCCACTCCTCAACCAGCAAATTCATTTGCGAGAGTTGCTCTCTGATTTTATCGGGATTAGCTCCAGGTTTATCTATTTTATTTATTGCAAAAATCATTGGTACGCCAGCTGCCTGAGCGTGGTTGATAGCCTCTTTGGTTTGAGGCATTATTGCATCATCAGCTGCAACTATAATGATTACAAGGTCTGTAATTTGCGCTCCTCTTGCTCGCATGGCCGTAAAGGCCTCGTGCCCCGGAGTATCAAGGAAAGTTATTCTTCGTCCATTTTGTAATTTAACATTGTAGGCGCCTATATGCTGTGTAATACCTCCGGCCTCTCCGGCAATTACATTTGCATTTCTAATGTGGTCGAGCAAAGATGTTTTACCATGGTCTACATGCCCCATTACCGTAACAATTGGTGGCCTTGGCAATAAATCTTCTGGTTGATCCTCCTGGTTCTCCTCCTTAATGGTCTCTTGAATATCGGCTGTTACAAAATCAACCTTATATCCAAACTCTTCCGCAACAAGAACAAGGGCTTCTGCATCGAGCCGTTGATTAATAGAAACCATAAGCCCCAAGTTCATGCAAGCCTCAATGACTCCGGTTACAGGAACATTCATCATTATTGAGAGTTCGTTTACTGTTACAAACTCTGTAACTTTCAATGTCTTGCTCTCCTGCTCTTGCTTCTCTTCCACCTCCTGCAACTTTTGACTCTGTATCTCCCTCTTTTCCTTTCTGTATTTTGACCCTTTTGTTTTACCTTTTCCCTCAACCATTCTCTGATAGGTCTCTTTAATTTGCTTTTGAACCTCATCATTATCTACCTCTGTGCGAACAGGTTTGAAACGGTCTTTTCTGTTGTGTCTTCCTCCTCCGTTATTCTGTTTTGCATTGTTTTGATTTTGAGGTCTATCGTTGTTTCTGTTATTATTGTTGCCGTTATTACTGTTGTTTTTGCTTACCTCTTTAGAAACGTCCACTTTCTCCTTTTGTTTATGGATTCTTTCTCTTTTTCCCTTGTTTCTAAAATCCGGACCGCTCTTCTTCTTTTCTCTTTCAAATTGTGAAAGATCTATAGTTCTTTTAATGATCGGGCCAGAGAGTTTTTCAACTTTTGTCTCTATATGTTCAATGGCAGCGGGAGCTGGATTGGGATCGGTCTGTTTACCCTTCTCCTTATCGTGTTGTTTATTGTTTGTATTTTGCTGTTTTTGAAAATTATTGGGTTGCTGTTTGAACTGATTATTCTGTTTATTGTTATTATTCTGGGAGGGATTCTTGATATGTTGCTCCTTAGGCTTTTCGGGAGTCATAACCTTTGGCGCTGCTATTTGTTCCTGTTTATGAGTCTCCTCTCTCGACACTTCTACATTTACCGGGGATTGTTTCATAGGAGGATTGACTGATTCTCTCTCTTTCTGCTCTGGGACTTTTGTTTCAACTTCCTGATGTACAATTTTAACCTCTTCATTTTGTATCTCCTCCTTGGATTGATCCGTAACGAGCATCTCTTTAGTCTGAGGCTGATTTTGTATCTCTTTGGATTGAATTGTATTCGGCTCCTCCTTAACAGGATGTTTGTCGAGGTCTATCTTTCCAAGAATTTTGGGACCTTTTACCTCTTCGTATGTTGTTTTAAGGAATACCTCTTTTTGCCGGGGCTCCTCTTTTTCCTCTTCGGCGGCCTTTTCCTGTTCCATAAGATCTTTTACCTTAATGGCGATTTTCTTGGACTCCTCCTTTACAATCTGCTCCTTTTTGAACTCTTTTTCAATTAAAGAATATTCTTCGGCGGAGATTCTGGCGTTAGGATTAGATTCCACCTCGAATCCCTTTTTTGCAAGGAATTCCACAAGAGTTCCCATCCCTATGTTGAATTCTTTGAGTACTTTGTTGATTCTTATGTTGTCGTTAACCGTCATATTTACCTCCCGATTTAATTACTTGTTTGTTAATCTTCAAATTCAGCCTTCAAAATTCGCTGAACATCTTTTACCGTCTCCTCCTCCAAATCAGCTCTCTTTACGATTTCGGATACAGGTAATGCAAGAACACTCTTTGCTGTATCGCAACCTATGCCCTTTAGTGCATCTATAATCCACTGATCAATCTCGTCGCTGAATTCTGTAAGCAGTACATCCTCTTCCTCTCCCTCTTCAGGTTCTCTGAATACCTCTATCTCTGTGCCTATTAGCATGCTGGCAAGTTTAATATTACTACCGCCCTTGCCAATAGCAAGTGAAACTTCCGATGGTTTGAGAGAGACATAAATCTTACCATCCTCTTCGCTAATCTTGATAGAAGAGATCTTGGCAGGGCTAAGAGCTCTTTGTACCAGCAGTTGTGTATTTGTAGTCCAATTTATAATATCGATATTTTCGTTTCTAAGTTCTCTTACAATGCCATGTATTCTAGAACCTTTTACTCCTACGCACGCTCCAACCGGATCTATTCTGTCATCGTAAGATTCTACTGCCACTTTTGCCCTTTCTCCAGGCATCCTCACAATCTTTTTGATGGTTATAAGACCATCGAATATTTCAGGAACTTCCTGTTCAAAAAGTCTTTCGAGAAATACAGGTGAAGTTCTGGATAGTGTTATTATAGGAGTATTGTTCTTCATCTCAACCTTTGATACCACTGTCCTTACAGAATCTCCTTTTCTGAAAAAGTCAGAAGGAATCTGCTCTGTTTTAGGGAGTAAAAGCTCGTTGCCCTCTTCGTCCATTACGAGGACCTCTTTTTTCCATACCTGATAGACCTCTCCAACCAAAATCTCTCCTATTCTATCTTTATATGCCTTATATAGATTTGTCTTCTCTATATCCATAATTTTTCCGGAAAGATTTTGTCTAAGGTTAAGTATGCCCCTCCTTCCGAAACTCGATAGCTTTACCTCTTCAGTGAAATCTTCGCCGACTTCGTAGGTTGCATCTGATTTTTTTGCCTCTTCAAGTGAAATTTGAGTATTCGGATCTTCGACACTCTCCACAATGGTTCTGTTTCTCCATATTTCAAAATCACCCTTGTCAATATTGATGATAATGTCAAAATTGTCGGAAGTCCCGTACATCTTTACAAGCTGTGCTCGGAAAATCTCCTCCAAGACGCTCATCATTGTCGGACGATCTATGTTCTTGTGCTCCTTGAATTCGGCAAATGTGCTTACTAAGTTTAGCCCTTCCATATATTTAATTATTTGAATTTTATTACTGGTTTACAATATTTTATAGAGTCTATGGTAAATTTTTCACTGTGTTCCACCCTCTCTTTTCTCTTCTTTCCCTCTACTTTTTCGAGAGATTCGGTGGTAATTTCAATTACATTATCCGAGTACCCCGACAGTGTTCCCTTAATTTTTTTTCCGGCCTTTTGCAGCAGTTCAACCTCTTGCCCGATAAACTTGAGGTATTGTCCTGGTACCTTAAACGGCTGGTCCAATCCTGCAGACCCAACTGTCAGAGAGTAGTCCTGCTCGTCACGATTAAATTTATTTTGAACTATGGAGTCAATCTCCTCGCAATTTTCTAACGTTACGGAATTTTGTTTCGATTCAATGGCTATCTCAATATCATTCTCTTTTGAAATGGCAATTTCGACAAGGAAAAGCCCGTGTTGTTGCAGATAATCCGCAATCGTTTTTTCTATATCGGTTTTATTGATCATACGTATCTGTTTGATTTAAAGCAAACATGGCTCAGAGAATGAAAAATGGCGACTTATAGTCGCCATCATCTTATCCCTCATTTTACCGCTGCAAATATATATATTATTAATGTGTTATCCAAATTTTTATTAATTTTGCCGATAAAATAGGAAGACTTATGGAAGTGACAGCAGAAAGAATCGCCCAGCATTTTAATGGGCAAATCATAGGAGATCCGAATGTCAAGGTCTCATCCGTGGCAAGAATTGAGGGTGGCAAGCCGGGAAATATTTGTTTTTTGGCCAATCCAAAATACGAGCACTATCTGCATGTCAGTAAGGCAAGTATCGTAATAATTAACAAAGAATTTATTCCCAAGGAGACTGTTTCGCCTACACTTATCGTTGTGGATAATGCATATGAGGCTGTTGCCTCTTTATTGGATTTGCTTAATTCGCTTAAGCGTTCGCTTCGCAGTGGGCGTGCTTTTTTTTCAAAGTGCGAGCGTGGAGTCAGACGCGGTAAAGGGTCATATCTTGGGAGATTTTCCTATATGGGATTTGATAGTTCAATAGGTGCGAGGACTCAGGTATACGAGCAGGTTTATATCGGTAACAATGTGAAAATCGGAGATGATGTTGTGCTTTACCCGGGTGTGAAGATTTATGAGGGCTGTGTGATTGGCAATAATTGTATACTGCATTCCAATGTTGTTATTGGCTCAGACGGTTTTGGCTTTGCACCAACAACAGACGGTTCATATAAAAAGATACCTCAAACCGGAAATGTTGTAATTGAGGAGGACGTTGAGATTGGAGCAAATACCGTTATAGACAGGTCTACCATGGGTTCCACATTTATTCGTAAGGGAGTAAAACTCGATAATCTGATTCAGATTGCGCATAATGTTGAGATAGGGAAAAATACTGTTATTGCAGCCCAATCAGGGGTGGCCGGTTCTGCTAAAATAGGCGAGAGTTGCCAACTGGGAGGTCAGGTAGGCGTTTCGGGACATATTTCAATTGCAAATAACACCAAGATAGGGGCTCAGTCTGGGATTATGGGTAACATTAAGAAAGAGGGAACCGTATTTATGGGTTCTCCTGCTTTCGATTACAGAGAGTACATTAAATCATACGCGATTTTTAAGTCACTGCACAAATCGAGATAATTTTGTACATTTGCAACCAAAATAAATTTTATGAATTTCAATAAACAGCACACTCTTTTAAAAGAATATATATTCGTCGGCAAGGGACTTCATACAGGAAGGTCGGTGGAGATGAAACTGAAACCAGCTCCTGTAAATCACGGAATAAAATTTCATAGGACAGATATAGGAGATGAGGCTATTATAGCGGCACATGTAGATTATGTAACAACTACAGCCCGCGGCACAACGCTTGAAAAGGGGGAGATAAAGATATCAACTCTCGAGCATCTTATGGCTGCTTTATATGGGCTTCAGGTAGATAATGTGCTTATAGAGATAAATACTCAGGAGGTTCCCATATTGGATGGTAGTGCAAAACCTTATGCTGAGGCTATTACGGCTGATGGGCTTTGTGAGCAGGATGCGGAGCGAGACTTTTTGGTTATTAAAGAAAAAATGGTGTGTCGCGATAATCAGTCGGGTTCTGAGATTATATTGATGCCGGATAACGAGTTCGCCTTAGATCTTATGATAGATTATAATTCAAAAGTGCTTGGTAATCAATATGCAAGATTTAATTCCTCTGTAGATTTTGCAAAGGAGATTGCACCGTGCAGAACATTTGTTTTTTTTCATGAATTGGAGCCGCTTTTTAAAAATAATCTTATTAAGGGCGGAGACCTCGACAATGCAATAATAATTGTTGAGCATCATGTCCCCCAGGCGGAATTGGACCGTTTGGCGGGAATATTTAAAGTCAATACTTTGGAAAGAGCTCCGGAAGGATATCTCAACCATCTTGAATTGAGATTTTCTAATGAATGTGCAAGGCATAAATTACTTGATATTTGTGGAGATTTTGCCCTTGTTGGTAAACCTCTAAAAGCAAGAGTGATAGGCTATAAGACAGGTCATAAGATAAACACTCAGATGGCAAGAAGCCTTAGAGAACTTGCTCTTAAAGAGAATAGTTAAGCAAATTAATGTGAGAGTACAGCCGTTGCGGAACCGCTATCGGGCTCTTATGCTAATTCAGATATTTATATGTTCTAAATTTATTAATAATAATGAAAAAAGAGATTGAGATACCAAAATACGATCCATGTGCAGAACCGGTAATGGATATAGGTGCCATAAAAGACCTCCTGCCTCATCGTTCACCATTTTTAATGGTCGACAGAATAATAGAGATAGGCAGCGATTATGTTGTAGGTATCAAAATGATAGGCGTAAATGAAGGCTATTTTCAAGGACATTTCCCAAGCGAACCGGTAATGCCGGGTGTGCTTATAGTAGAGGCTATGGCGCAGACTGGTGGAATCCTTGTTCTTAAGGATGTTGATGAACCTGAAAAATACTCTACATATTTTGCCAAAATAGATAATACAAGATTCAAAAAGAAGGTGGTACCCGGAGATGTCATGATAATGAGGCTTCAAATTACTGAACCGATGAGGAGATCTATTGTGTGTATGCATGGTGAGGCCTTTGTTGGTAATGAACTTGTTTGTGAAAGCGATATGCTGGCCCAAGTAATAAAAAACAAATAAAACCGTATGAATAATTCTTTTGTGCACCCAAACGCCAAAATTGGCGCAAATGTGGTAATAGAGCCTTTTTGTTATATTGCTGAAAATGTAGAAATTGGCGATGGTTGCCATATAGGTCCCCATGTAACTATTTATGATTATGTGAAGATTGGGAAAAACTGCCAGGTATTTCCAGGTGCGGCAATAGGGGCTATTCCTCAGGACCTTAAATTTACGAATGAGGTTTCCTATGTTGAAATAGGTGATAATGTAACAATAAGGGAATGCGCCACAATTCACAGGGGTACTGCCGCAAGCGGTAAAGGTACTACGAGAATTGGCGATAATACTCTTATAATGGCCTATGCGCATGTAGCTCACGATTGTAATGTGGGAAATCATGTGATTCTTGTGAGTTATGTCGGACTTGCAGGAGAAACGGATGTAGATGATTGGGCTATAATCGGAGGTGCTTCAGCAGCTCATCAGTTTAGCAAAATTGGGGCTCACGCTATGCTCTCCGGCGGTTCCATGATAGGTAAAGATGTTCCGCCTTATGCTCTTGCAGGCAAACGTCCATTATCTTTCTGCGGAATAAATATTGTTGGTTTAAGACGTAGAGGTTTTACCAATGAGCAGATAGAGAATATTCGTGATATCTATCGTGTAATATATCAAGAGGGATATAATGTAACTGATGCTTGTAAAAAGGTTGCTGCCGAATTTTCCGATACTCCAGAAAAGAAGGTTATTTTAGATTTTATTGCAGCATCCAAGAGAGGCATAATCAGATATAATCCTAATGTCGCTGCAGACGAATAATAGTACTCTTCCCTGTAAAAAAAACTTAATCTCTCCCGGCCAGTCGATCTTGTCGGGAACTGTTTCTTGTCTGCTTTCATCGGCCTATTTTCCTCCTTTAGACTATTTTACGGCGATTGTAAATGCAAGAGAGACCTTTATTGAGTTGAGAGAGAGGTATCAAAAGCAGTCATATAGAACCAGATGTCATATTTATAGTGCTGACGGCGTTTATCCTTTAAGAGTACCTGTGCTACGAGGAGGTATATCTCATGATCATCGCCTCCCCGTAAGCGAAATAAAGATAGACTACTCAGAAAATTGGGTCCAACAGCATAAACGCGCCATGGTTGCCGCCTATATGAATTCTCCCTATTTTGAATATTATGCAGATGATTTATTTGCGGTACTTGACAGGAGAGAAGAACTTCTTTGCAATCTTAATAAGGCTCTTTTATCGTTATTTATCGAACTTATAGGCGTTAATGTCAAAATATCATATACGAAGAGCTATGAGCAGTCTTCTGTACTTTTTCCCGATGGAGTGTCGGGGTACTTTACCCCATCGTATTCTTTAAGCCCAGTGTTGGATTTGAGAGACAGAATTCATCCTAAGTTCCACGGTACCTCTATCAGTACCGAAATGGGCATAGAAAAGCCCTATTTTCAGGTCTTTTCCCAAAAACAGGGCTTTATTCCCAATTTATCTATTTTAGATCTTCTCTGTAATGAGGGACCAAATAGTATCTCTTTCCTTAGAAAAATCAGAATCTGATTCCTATTGTTACAAGAAGTTTCCACCAACCGGTTTTGAGAGAGCCTTCCGGTGCAGTCTGGCTTCCTACGGAATCGTAAAGTGAAAAGGTACTCTTATCTTTTTTGATCAGTTGCTGATATGCTACATCCATGAATAATCCGTTTGATGAGATATATCCGAATCCCAACGATCCGATATGCTTCTCGCTATCCATATATTTGTATTTTGAGGCCATTGGATTTGAATAATATTGATATCCCAACCTTATTGCAGTGTTTTTTGCGGGAGTCAGTTCGAGCCCGGCTCGTAGAATATCTACCTCTCTGAAATAACTCTTTATGGCATCGTTGTCATTATTAAATGAGAAATTATCTCCGTCTCTATCGTTAAGTTTTGCTGAGGAATAATCTACATGTTCGTAATCTATGCTCAGTGCTCCGTAACCCGGCAGGGCGATTGCAGTACCAAAACTGAATCTGAACGGAGTGTTCAATCTGTAATCGAATGTTCCAAGTGGAGAGGTAATATTCTGAGCATATCCGTCTGCAAAAGCGGAGGAGGTAGACTCTTCCCATTTGTCGGTAAGATACATCCATGTAGGGGTGCTGATAGTTGCTCCTAATCTCCACCAACTGAATGGAAGATAAATTATACCCGCTTTCAGATTGAATCCTGTCCCGCTTATTTTTTGAGTATACCTGTGGTTGAACTGTACGAACCCTGTTCTGAAATCATTTGAATTCTCGGCGGCTTCAGAGTAATTTTCTGTCATCCTGTACCAGATGCTCTTTATTCCGATATTTGCTCCGATAAACAATTTGTTTGAGAAATTACCTCCGATATTTATTACAGATGAGGTGACATTACCTTTGGTTTCAGAGCTGTATCTTTGTCTAAGATCTCCTCCAACGGAGATATTGTATCCATTAAGATTCTCTGTGGCCGCAATGTACTGATTGTTTGTCCCTGGCAGTGTATCGAGCAGCGATGTGTTCCATGCCAGAATTGAGTTCCACATTCCGGATCCCATATTGTAGAAAGGGTCATTGCTGCTGTTAATATCCATCTTTACTGCATCAACATTGTTGGTGTTATTTGCAAGGCTGCTCAACCAGCTCGATTGATTTGTTGTGCCGCTTGCACTTGTTGTATTGGTGAAATTATTCTGCTTGGTTATTACAATTCCGAGATTCCAATTAATTAATCCATTGTTCTTTCTGCCTGTTGCAAAAGAGCCTACATATCCAAAATTGGAGATACCAAGTCTCGTATAATTATCAGACATGCTGTTGCCGAGGTAGTTGGATTTTGCGGTAGCTGTTGTTATTGAGGGAGTAAAGGTAATTTCGGAATATCTGAAGACTCCAGATGATGCAGGGTTGATTGCAATTGCTCCGATATCTCCTCCGAGTGCAGTAAAGGCATTTCCCATTGCTATGCTTCGGGCCGTTCCCTCATAATTTTCTTTTGATAACATTAGCGCACCAGTTGCATATTGTGTCTGCGCCTGTAGTAAACTTGCACAAGTTATAAACAGACCGCATAAAATGAATTGTTTCATACAATTAAAAAATTTTGATATTATATTATATCCGGTTTTTATAGTAAATATTATTTATGAGCTATTTTTAAGTATTCCAATATCATTAATTCTACCTTCTGTAGGTTGAGCCTCCGCCGCTACTGCCTGAGCCCGATCTGGAACCACCTGAACTTGACCCCGAAGAGTTACCTCCTGATGAATTTGAAGATCTGCCGTACGATTGTGAACTGTTATTTGAAGAACTTCTTGAATAGGAGGAATTGCCATTGTTGTAGCTGCTTCTGTTATTGTTCTGATAGGACGGATTATTAGTTACGCTTTGGCTCTGTCCTCCGTACTGGCTCTTATTAGGAGCAGGATTGGAAGCTCTTCTGTAGGTAGATTGAGGATTGCTTTTATACTGTCCGTTATTGTTGCCCATATTGTTTGCAGGAGTATATCTCACTCCATTATAAGTCTGCTGACCATTATTGTTTTGTTGATTATTTCCGCCGCGGTTATAGGTACCTCCAGTTCTTGTATAGGACCCTTGCCCTTGAAGGGTTCCATTATCCTGTCTTGTGCCGTTATAGATGTTACCGTTATTTTGATTGCCTTGATTACCTGCCGTATTGCCACCTCTTGTATAAGTTGTATTGCCTCTTACAGGTGTATTGGAGTTAGGCCTTTCATCCCTTACGTTATTGCCGGAGTAGATTCCGTTACCGTTATTGTATCCGTTTTGGTTTCTTACCGTATTCATTTGAGGCCTTCTGGTAACGCTTCCCATGGAGGCTCTGTTGTCTCCGTATTGTCCGTTATATTGATTTCCATATCCACCACCTGTTTTATTAAAGGATGGGCCGCTTTCTCTTTTACCATAGTAAATATCTCTACCAGGTCTTCCTGGGCGATATCCGGGTTCCCAATATCCGTTATTTCCCCAATGATGGTTGTGATACCACGGATTACATCCTCCACCGTAATACCATGGGTCATACCAACCGCCATACCATGGATCATTCCATCCGTAGAAGCCTGCATACCAGCCATTATACCAGGAGTAACCCATGCCCCATCTTGGTCCCCACCATGAATAGTAGTACCCGTAATACGGATTGTACCAGCCTGAGCCCCAAGTAATCCAGTTAGGTCTGTACCACCTGTCGTAGTATCCGCCCCACCATGGGCTGTACCATGGATCTTCCCAGAATCCTCCGTACGAGATGTTTACGGTATAAGTTGGTGAATCGAATTTTCTTAATCTTGCTTCATAACTTTCGTCGTCATCCATAATGGAGTAGGTGACATTTGGATTATACTGAATGTCTACCTGATTGGTATCCCCGACATATATTGTCTGGGTTCTGCCTGTATTTGTGCCGGTTACACTTGAACCCGAAGTGCCGGATTCACTAATCTCCCTGTAGGTTTTTGCTTGTAGATTGTTAGCTTCCGCCTGATTTGTATAAGCGGAATTTCTTGCGGCATTTTCATCATAGTTATAATAGATACCGTTACGGTATGCTTGTGAGTTTGATGCTTTGTTGTATGTCCCACAAGAGACAAGGAAAGTTGTTCCTGCCAATAGCATAAATAATGTATAGTTTTTCATTTTTACCTCCTGTGTTGAAATTATTTTGTACTTTTGCCACTTAATTAATACAAATATATCAAAAATTATTCCATATTTGGAACAGAACTTTATTTATTAGACGTAATATGGCAAAGGAAGTAACAAGCAAAGAGGAAAACTATTCACAGTGGTACAATAATCTTGTGGTTAAGGCTGACCTTGCAGAAAATTCTGCAGTAAGAGGTTGCATGGTCATAAAACCTTATGGATATGCAATTTGGGAGAAAATGCAGGCGCAGTTGGATAAGATGTTTAAGGAGAGTGGACATCAGAATGCCTATTTTCCGCTCTTTATACCAAAGTCTTTTTTAAGCAAAGAGGCTGAGCACGTTGAGGGATTTGCAAAGGAGTGTGCTGTTGTGACACACCACAGACTGATGGCTTCTCCGGACGGCAAGGGATTGGTAGTTGATCCCGATGCAAAATTAGAGGAGGAGTTGATTGTCAGACCTACTTCAGAAACCATTATATGGAATACATATAAAAATTGGATAACATCGTACAGAGATCTTCCGATTCTTTGCAATCAGTGGGCGAATGTAGTGAGATGGGAGATGCGTACAAGACTTTTTCTCAGGACTGCCGAATTTCTTTGGCAAGAGGGTCATACTGCTCATGCAACTGCTCAGGAGGCGGTCAATGAGACAGAGACAATGGTTAATATTTATGCCGAATTCGCAAGGAGGTATATGTCTCTTCCTGTAGTGGTGGGTCACAAGAGCGAATCGGAGAGATTTGCCGGTGCGGTAGACACTATGTGTATTGAGGCGATGATGCAGGATGGTAAGGCTTTACAGGCAGGAACCTCGCATTTTCTCGGTCAAAATTTTGCAAAGGCCTTTGATGTGAAATATACTACTAAAGAGGGTAATTCGGAGTATGTTTGGGCAACTTCGTGGGGGGTTTCAACAAGACTTATGGGCGCACTCATTATGGCGCATGGAGATAATAACGGATTGGTTCTTCCTCCAAAACTTGCGCCTATTCATGTTGTCATGGTTCCGGTATTTAAAACTGAGGAGGAGCATAAGGCTGTGCTTGCCAAAATGGCGGAGTTTAAGGAGCGTATGGAGAAGAGCGGTCTTACTGTAAAGATAGATGACCGCGACAATCTCAGAAGCGGTTTCAAATATGCCGAATGGGAATTGAAAGGAGTGCCTGTAAGAATATCAATGGGACCTCGTGATATTCAAAATGCAACGGCGGAGGTTGTAAGAAGAGATACTTTAGAGAAAGAATTTGTATCTTGGGACAATCTTGTTCAGCATACAGCAGACCTGATGGAGATTATTCAAAAGAATATATATGAAAAGGCTTGTAATTTCCGTGCAGCCAATACGTATAAAGTGGATACATGGGAGGAGTTCAAAAAGAGAATTGAGGAGGGAGGATTCCTTCTCTGCCATTGGGATGGTACAAAGGAGACCGAGGCTAAGATTCAAGAGGAGACAAAGGCTACAATCAGATGTATTCCTATTGATACTGATGTAATTATGGAGGAGGGTAAGTGTGTTTATTCGGGAAAGCCTTCTCATCAAAGAGTTATTTTTGCAAGAGCTTACTAAAAATTTTAAAAATATATGGGAACAGATCCGTTACCGCAATCTAAGATATTGGAATTGCTTGGTACAAAGGCAGGTGTGAAGGCAGCTGTTTTTGATCAGGCTCTCGAAATCTTTAATCAGTTGAAGGACGTGCTTAGTGAAATGAGCAACGATTTAAACGAATCTCTTGATGAATCCGGTAACAAGAGAATTAAATTGGAGTACCGCGACAGGGGAAAATTTGAGGCGGAACTTAAATTTGCCGATGATGTTTTGGTATTCAGCATGCATACCGATATTTTTCAGTTTGATCGCGATCATGCAATATGGAAAAACAGTTATGCCAAGGAGTCGCCGATGAATACTTATTGTGGTGTGATAAGTGTTTATAATTTTTTGTCGGATTCCTTAAAATATAACAGATTGGAGGATTTGGGCTATTTGGTTGCAAGGCTTTTTGTAAATAAGGAGCGGTATTTTTTTGTTGAGGGTAAAAGGCAGAAGATGCAGAAGATCTCCGCGTTCGGGAAATACCTTTTGGATAAGGAGGCTCTCGTTACCTTTGTGGAACAGGCTATGACCTATACCTTATCGTTCGATCTGCTTGTGCCACCGTATGATCTTGTAAAGGTAGCAAGTCTGGAGCAGATTAATACAAAGATAGAAAGCACTCAAATGAAGACAGGAAAGAGGATGGGCTACAAGTATAACTCAGATGATGTACTTTCAGAAGATTAATTTGTTTCTCTATTTATTATGGATAAAGTAGTTGAGTAAATAAAATGATTCTTCGCCTAATAAAAATAGTGGTCATTGTGTTCTGCATTTTTTTGCAGTTTTCTCTTTGTGCGCAAAACAGGAGAATTTCCAAGGGAAGGGATACAGTTACACATTCTCAGGTTGATTCAAATCTTTCCAATGCCCAGAATATTTTAAAAATAATTGGAGGGCAGACAGCTGTTCCTGTCATAAGTTATGAGCCAGTTGCGCCTCCTAAATATTGGACAAAGGGCATGTTGACGCAGTTAGGCTTTTCCCAGGTGTCACTTACCAATTGGGCGGCCGGAGGTACTGGGTCTGTGGCGATGAATGCGTACGTTAATATAAACGATAATTATGCAAAGAATCATATTTTTTGGGATAACAGATTGCAACTGGCTTTCGGTTTTATTCAGTCTTTTGACAGAGGATACAGGAAAAGTGATGATAAGATAATATTGGATAGCAAATTGGGCTATTCTGCTTTTAAGCACTTTTATCTCTCTGCTGCATTCAATTACCGTTCTCAGTTTACTCCCGGATTTGAATATCCTAATGATACAACCTCAAAAATGGTTTCGCAGTTTATGTCACCAGGGTACTTTTCATTGGGATTGGGTCTTGAGTATAAGCCCGACAGCAAGATTATCACCGTTACTTTTGCGCCTCTTACATTAAATTCTGTTGTGGTGGTAACAAAAGGACTCAGAACAAAGTATGGAAATAAGATAGATGAGCCTATAAGATGGGAGGTTGGTGCTCAGTTGACTGGGAGTTTGGAATATACTTTCAGAGATATTAAAATATCCTCCAAGTTATCGTTCTTTTCGGATTATCTTAACAAGCCACAAAACATTCAGATATATTGGGACGTAAATGCAAACTATAAGATAAATAAGTTTCTAACGGCCTCTCTTCGGACGAACCTGATATATGATAATAATATTCTCATTGCAAACAAGAGTGGTCATTTGGCTCCACGTGTTCAATTTAAAGAGGTTTTGAGTTTGGCATTTTCTTATACTTTTGGAGAATTTAAGAAATAGATTATGCAAAAGAGATTCGACAGACATCTTAAGGAGATGCTGCATTTGTCGGGAGTCATTGCCGGCGTCTCGGATATTAGTGCATCCAGTGGTGTTACAATGATACCCGAATGTGCGGCGGATGTGTATGGGAGTGTTGCAGAAGGGAAGAGGTCTTTAAGGGTTATTGCCGGTGTAAGCGGAGGTGCAGATTCTGTTTGTATGCTCAGACTCTTATGCGGTTCATCTTTGAATCTGCAAGTTTCTGTGGCTCACATGAATTTTTCTCTCAGGGGAGTGGAAAGTGATGATGATGAGGTTTTTGTTAAGAAATTAGCTAAGAGTGAAGGTGTTCCCTTTTTTTCTAAGCGTGTGAATACTCATGAATATGCGGAGCATAATTCACTCTCAATAGAGATGGCTGCCAGGGAGCTCAGGTATAATTGGTTTTATGAGCTTATGCAATCTCAAAGAGCTGATTTTCTTGCTATTGCACATAATGCTAATGATAATGCCGAGACATTGCTTTTAAATCTTACGCGCGGGACCGGGTTACGCGGCATATGCGGTATCATGGAGTACTCTAAGTTTACTTTGATGGGGAAAAATGTGGAAATACACGTTATTCCACAGACCGGGCGTGAGTTTTTCAATATTATTAGGCCTCTACTTATTTTCAGCCGTGACGAGATAGAGTCTTTCCTATTGAATCACAGACTTAAATTCAGAGTTGACAGAACAAATGCAGATATAGAATTTTCTCGTAACAGGATTCGCAATGTTGTTTTGCCGGAACTGGCAAAGATTAATCCCTCCATTGTTGAGCGGCTCAATAATAATATCTCTCATTTTAATGCCGTGCGGTCTTTTATGGAAAGCGTAATGCCTGAGTATCAAAAGAGTTTTCTCTCTTTTGGTGCAGGCTGTTTTAATGGTCACAAGGGGGAATATCTTCAACTTTTGTTTGATGAGCAATATTTGAGATGTTGTATAGATATAGCGGCTTTGTTAGGCAGTTCGGAGGCTGGATTGCTTCTTTTTGAGTCAATTGAGCGGTACGGGTTCAATGCCGATATTATTGAAGGCATTCTCGATTCTGCGAGGAGAACCGGAGAGGCGCGGAAATTTTTTACAGAAGGGTATGTCGCGGTAGTAGAAAGAGGCAAAATAAAAATTTATTACGGAAGTGTTGTCTCTTTGCCGGAGAGCAGGAGGATTGATGATTTTTTGCCGGTCAGTTCGGGCGTTGTTAATAGTGTTGCGGAGTGTAAAAAAGAGGTATCTTATGGCGATTTTACAATTTTGTTCTCCTCTGTTTCTTGTGCTGCCCACTGTAAAGAGGAGGAAATCTCCGGTGGCAGAGAACTCAGACTTTCTGCGGAGGCTCTTAAATTTCCTCTTCTTATAAGGCCTGTGAGGAATGGAGATAGATTTACCCCGTTTGGAATGAAGGGTTCAAAATTAGTGAAAGACTATCTTGCCGGTAAGAAATTCGATAATATTTATAAATCTCTTTGCCCAGTAATTACAGATTCGGCTGGAGATATTCTCTGTTTACCGGGGATTGAGATTTCGGAATCATTCAAAGTTGGAAGGAATAATGACAGAGCGATATATTTGAGTGTTTGCTTAAGAGATGTGTGATTGCGGAAAATGACCGGAATTGTGGCATGAACGAACTTAAATTATATGAATTATTAATAAATTGTTGAAGTGAAAAAGAAAATAGATCTTGCGTTGCCATGGCAAATTCTTATTGCCATTGCTTTAGGAGCAATATTCGGACTTTTTTTCTATGATTATGTTGTTTATGTGAAATGGGTAGGGGATATGTTTCTGCGTGCTCTTAAAATGATCATTATTCCTATTATATTTACCTCTCTTACAATAGGAGTTGCCAGCATTGGTAATTCTAAGGATCTTGGGCGAATAGCCGGTAAAACGTTTATTTTTTATGTGGTAACTACATTGATTGCAGCCTGTATCGGGCTTACGCTTGTGAAGGTTGTGCAGCCCGGTGTGGGTGCGGATATTGGGTTGGAGGAGAAGGTAGATTCCATTGCTGCAACTCAGACTTCATTTATTGATCAGATTGTTAATATTATTCCCTCTAATATCTTTGCAGATATGGCGGGCGGTAATATTTTGCCTCTGATTTTTTTCTCCATTCTCTTTGGTTATTTTATAACACAGGTAGGAGAGAAGTCTAAAAATTTTCTTACCGATTTTTTCAGCAGCGCCTATGATGTTATTATAAAGATTACGATGTTTATTATCCGTTTTGCTCCTCTTGGAGTATTTGCCATTGTTGCTACAATGATAGGGAAGCAGGCCGGCGATATGGCAAAATTGGGAAGGGTTCTTGGCAGTTTGGGGCTTTTTCTCGGTATCGTATGGACAGGATGTCTTACTCAAACCTTTATCATATTGCCTCTTATTGTGCGTTTTGTTGGTAAAACCAACCCGTGGCGACACATGAACAGAATGTCAACTGCAATTCTTACAGCCTTTTCTACCTGTTCTTCGGCTGCTGCCCTGCCAATTTCGTTGCGGGATACTCAGGAGAAAGTTGGCGTTTCCAATAAAATAGCAAGTTTTACTCTGCCTCTTGGTGCAACGGTAAATATGAACGGGACAGCTCTGTATGAGAGTGTTGCGGTTTTGTTTATTGCTCAGGCTTATGGGGTTGATCTTACTCTTGCTCAGCAGATTGTTGTTGTTGCAACAGTGCTTTTTGCTGCTGTGGGTACTGCCGGAATTCCAATGGCAGGGCTTGTTATGTTGTCTGTTGTACTTTCTGTTGCAGGTCTTCCACTTGAGGGCATAGGGCTTGTTCTTGCCGTGGAGCAACTGTGTGATATGCCACGAACTGCAACAAATAGCTATGGAGATATGTGCGCTGCAGTTGTTATTGCAAAATCAGAGGGGGAAAAACTCAAAATATAATCGAGTTGGAATGCTATCACAGTAATTCGACAAACAGGCCTCGTTTAATTTCGGAAAAGCCTCAGATGCTCTCGATTCCGCATTATGTATAATCAGTGATGCGCATTCGTGGGAGTTCTAATGAGCTGCTAAAGGATGCGGAGCATCCGCACCGCTCTCGGTGCAGCATTTCAGTCTGAAAGCCTTTTAACTGAGTTCAGCTCCTGCTGAACATCCTATTTTACATGAAAGAGATGAAATGGAAGTAGGAACTTACAACTACTGGACATGGTTTTTTGCAGATGTACAAAATTACCCCCAAAAGTCATCTGTTCTGGCTTTCGGGGGTATCTGATTCAAATGAGAATACCGATAACTCAAAGAGTATCAATAGCTGAAATCGTAAGCGTATGGAATTCTTGCAAAAGTCTTTAATCCGTTAAACTCTTTTATTCCCTTGTATGAACTTTCAATCAGAGAGTTTGGATTTGTCAGCATCTTGGCTGCAGAGGCAATGGCTTTCGCGTTTTCACCTGTATCGTTCAGAAGCTCCATAAGTTTCTCTATAGAACTTTTTTGCAGTGGATATTCAGCTATTCTGTATCCTTTAAGTCCAGCCATGTGAGCGGCATAAGTGATGGCATCGTTAATTCCGCCAATCTCGTCTGCAAGTTTTATCCTCACTGCGTCTGTACCTGTCCAAACTCTGCCCTGACCAATGGAATCTACATAATTTACAGGCAGATTGCGTCCTTTTGCAACAAGGCCTGTGAATTTGGTATAGATATCCTCAACGAATGACTCCATATATTTTTGTTCAGATTCGTCTAAAGGTCTCATTCCTCCCATGGCATCAGAGTGGGCATGTGTCTTTATGCTTGTCATAGAGATGTCGAGGTGCTCCTTAAGCCCTTTATTGATATTGAAAAACAAGCTGAAAACTCCAATCGAGCCGGTTATTGTTGTTCTGTCAGCAAAAATTTTATCTGATTTGGCACTTATCCAATAGCCGCCGCTTGCGGCATAGTCACCCATACTTATAATTACAGGTTTGTTTTTTCTTAATTCCTGAAGACTTTGATTAATAATTTCTGCCGCTTGGGCATCTCCACCAGGTGAATTTACTCTCAATACTACGGCCTTTACGGAGGAATCGGCATTTATAAGATCTATCATAGGTGCATACCGTTTTGCATCTATACCATTACCTTCCATTGCAATTTCTCCGTTAGCATAGATAACAGCTATCTTCTTTTTCTCCTTTATATTAGGTTTTACCTTAATTGTAGCATATTCAGCAATGGTTGTTACCTTCAGCTCCTTTTCTTTTGCCACTCCGAACAAAGTACACATTTTTGAGATAAGTTGTCGGCGTGTCATTGCCTGATCAATTAACTTGTTGCTTTCCATTGAAGAGGGTAATCCTATTTGCAGATTATCTACAAGGAGGTTGATTTTTTCTTTGGGAATTCCTCTGCTTTTTGCAATTGCCTCCACCCATGTGTCCCAGATTGAATTAAGCATCACGCTGTTTTGTTCCTCGTTTTCCTTGCTTATCTTACTGGAAATGAGTTGTTCTGCAGCTGCTTTATATTTTCCGTGTCTAATAAGTTGCACGCCAACACCCAATTTATCGAGTAGATCTTTAAAAAACATTATATTGACACCTATTCCAAAAATACCTGCATTACCGGTATTGTCCATGTACACCTTATCTGCTACAGATGCAAGATAATAATTTCCTGCACTATAATTATTTGCATAGGCAATAATTGGTTTCCCCGATTTTCTGAAGCGCTCAAGAGCATTTCTGACCTCCTCCATATGAGACATTCCTATATTCATATTGTTGGGGCTGAGGTATATTAACTTAACAGCCGGGTCTGTTGCAGCTATATCAATGGCTCTTATTACATTAAGTATCCCGATACTTCTCGATGAGATTGAGCTAAAATCAAGAGATGAAAGAGATGAGAATTGATTATCTGTAGACTGTTCGGTAACCGGAGTAGCAAAATCTACCTTCAAAATTGTTGATGAGGGGAGCTCTATTGGTCCTTTCTGGCTAAGCATAGCTATTGAGCCTATCATGGCAAACATAAACATTCCGCACAGCAGAATAGAGAGCAATGAGCCTAAAAAGGCTGCCAAAAGTGTTTTAAGAAAACTTTTCATACTATTAATAATATTTGAACATGAAGTTATCTAAATTTTTGTAAGAGTCTAATAGCTGTTTCTTTATTGCTGTACTCTTACACTTGCTTTTTTAATATCCGCCTTGAACGGAATTAAATAATTTGATGTTCTGTTTTGTACAATTAAAAAATAATTCAGATTCAAAGGTAATTAAAAAATGAATTGGCAGCAAATTGCATAATAATGACCAAATAGATAGTACTCTTTTGTTTTGCCTATTACATTCCTGTTTTCAGTTCGAGAGCGGCCCCATCCGGAGTAATGAGGTGCATGCCCTCCGAGGGGGCGCAAAGATGCCCGATAATATCGTATGCCGGGAACTCCTTACGAAGAGACTCATGTTGCTCCAAAGGTATAACAAAGAGGAACTTATAATCATCTCCTCCGTTTAGCGCTGCTGTGGTGGCGTCTATACCAAACTCTTCTGCAATTTCGAATGTCTGGGCAGCTATCGGAATCTTTTCGAGAAAAATCTTTGCCCCTAATCCACTTTCTGTACATAATTGCTTAACGGTATAGGCAAGACCGCGAGTTATAAAGTACCCCGATGAGGGGAAAATACCGGCCTCATTAAATTGCTCCAATATTCCCTGTTCAATATGCGGACTCAGATATTGGGAGAGTATAAATTTGTATTTGCTTAAATCCGGTTGTTTGTAGTGTGAAAATTCGGTAGCCGGAATCTTTTCAAAAGCCACTCTTTCACGCTCAAGCACATGAAGGCCCATATATGCTCCACCGAGATTACCAGTGATGCAGATGAGACTGTTTTGTGTGTTTTCAGGTATTTTTGATACGATCTTTTCCTTTTGTTGTCCGGCGGTTGTTATGCTGATGGCCATTCCTGTAATTGATGCATTCAGTTCAAGTCCGAGTTGCTCGATTCTATACTCTTTAGCTGCGGCGAGAACTCCTGCCCAAAATTCTGCAATATCCTCGTAACAAAACTTTTGTGAAAGGCCTAAGCTGAAAATCATGCCTGACGGAGCATGAAATTTTGCATAAATAGGTCCAATGGCGAGTAATGTGGCTTTATAACCCAAATGTTTGAGCGGAGTATAGGTGAGATTAAAGTCTATGCCCTCAAGTATCATAACAGAATTTATGACATAATGGCAGTTATCTTTGGAGAGAGAACCTCTTAAGGAGAGTAAGCAATTGCTGTTTTTGTAGTCGGAATCTTTGAATAATCTTTCCAACACCTCTTTTTTACCTATCGAACTTATAACGGTACGTTTCTTGTCTTTTGTATTTTTTTTTGTCATAGCTCCTTTTTTCTGCAAAAATATTTAAAATGGATTAACTTTGTGCCATATGAGCGAAAATAATGAAATAATAAAGGACATTACCAGGTCTGAGTACAGGCAGGGTTTTGTATCAGATATAGAACAGGAGTTTATACCAAAGGGTATAAATGAAGAGATTGTGCGCCTTATCTCTCAAAAGAAGGGTGAGCCGGAATGGATGACAGATTTCAGGCTTAAAGCATTTGCAAAGTGGAAGACGATGAAGATGCCTGAATGGGCACATCTTAAGATTCCTAAGATAGATTTTAACGATATTATCTATTATGCGGCACCTAAACCGCCAAAGGAGCAGAGGGAGATAGATCCTGAGCTTGAGGCTACTTTTGATAAGTTGGGAATTCCGCTTCATGAGAGGAATGTACTTGCCGGTGTTGCCGTAGATGCCGTTTTTGATTCGGTTTCAGTTAAGACAACCTTTAGAGAGACTCTTGCTGAGAAGGGAGTGATTTTTTGCTCTATCTCGGAGGCGATAAAGGATTATCCGGATCTTGTAAAGAAATATCTTGCATCTGTGGTTCCGGCAGGGGATAATTTCTTTGCCGCTCTTAATTCTGCGGTCTTCAGTGACGGCTCGTTCTGCTATATTCCGAAAGGGGTAAAATGTCCTATGGAACTTTCCAGTTATTTCAGGATAAATGCCAAAGGGACAGGTCAGTTCGAAAGGACACTTATTATTGCTGACGAGGGCTCCTATGTGAGTTATCTTGAGGGGTGTACTGCTCCTCAAAGAGACGAAAGCCAGCTGCATGCAGCTATTGTTGAAATAGTTGTTATGCAGGATGCAGAGGTAAAGTACTCTACCGTGCAAAACTGGTATCCGGGTGATAAAAACGGCAAGGGGGGCATATATAATTTTGTAACAAAGAGAGGAATATGCAAAGGAAATAATTCCAAGTTGTTTTGGGCCCAAGTTGAGACAGGCTCTGCAATTACTTGGAAGTATCCGAGTACAATTCTCAAAGGTGATAACTCTGTTTCCGAGTTCTATTCGGTTGCTGTAACCAATAATTACCAGCAGGCCGATACCGGGACAAAAATGATTCATATCGGGAAGAATACAAGGAGCAGGATAGTAAGTAAGGGTATCTCGGCCGGATACAGCGAGAATAGTTACAGAGGCCTTGTTAGGGTGTTGCCGAATGCAGAGAATGCGCGTAATTATTCTCAGTGTGACAGTTTGTTGCTTGGTGACAAGTGCGGTGCACATACTTTCCCCTACATTGAGAGTGAGAATGAGACTGCGATTGTTGAGCATGAGGCAACTACCTCAAAAATTGGAGATGATCAACTGTTCTATTGCAGGCAGAGAGGAATTAGGGAGGAAGATGCGGTTGGCCTTATTGTAAACGGATATGCGCGCGAAGTGTTGAATCAATTGCCTATGGAATTTGCAGTTGAAGCGCAAAAGTTGCTTCAGGTCTCTCTTGAGGGGACTGTAGGATAGAATAAAGTAACCCGATATAGATATGTTCAGTATTGATAATATAATTTTTACAATATGGGGTCAGGGTCTGAGTCTTTTGGAATTGGTGGCTCTTTTGACCGGGCTTTGTTCCGTTTTTCTTGCCGTAAAAGGCAAGGTGTTGAATTTTTGGGTGGGTTATTTTTATCTTGCTCTTTTGTTTATGATGTTTCTCCAGAAACATTTATATTCCAGCATGATGTTGCAACCCATCTCTTTGGCTCTAAGTGTTTTCGGACATTACAGATGGACACATCCAAGGCAGGGAGAGAAGGATAAAAAGGAGGAGTTGAAAGTCACAATTCTCAGTTGGAGAGGGCGTTGCATAATTGGGGTGATAGTTCTTGCCTTTACGGTGGCATGGGGTTTTTTTCTAAGCAAATTAAATTTGCTGTGGCCCGACTATTTTTATGAGGCACGGCAACCGTTTTTAGATGCCTTTGTAACGGTTATGATGCTGATTGCTCAATATTTATCGGCTCAAAAAAAGATAGATTGTTGGGCGTTTTGGCTTATGGTGAATATTACCAATGGTATTTTGTACATTATGGTTGGACTTGTTTTTATGCCGGTTGTATGTGCCGTGTATTTAGTTTTGGCCTTTATGGGCTTTTTTATGTGGAGGAAACAGATGCTTAGCCAATTGCAAGTTAAGTGATAACAGGTGGGCTGAAGATCTCTTGAGGATGTTTTATGTTCAATCTTTAGAACACACAAATAGTATGAATAGGATGTAATATTAATATTATGATAAATATAATAGAAATAAAAAATCTGCATGCGCAGATTAATGAAAAAGAGATATTAAGGGGAATCAACCTTACGATTAATGAAGGTGAGGTTCATGCGATAATGGGGCCTAACGGATCGGGGAAAAGTACACTGGCCGCAGTGCTTGCTGGAAAGGAGAATTATAAGGTTACAGAGGGTTCGGTTAGTTTTCTCGGCCGTAATCTTTTGGAAATGACTCCAGAGGAGCGTTCATGGGCAGGGTTGTTTCTCGGTTTTCAGTACCCTATAGAGATTCCCGGAGTTACAAATGTAAACTTTATGAAGACAGCTGTGAATGAACATAGGAGGCAGGCAGGTTTACCGTCGCTGACGGCTGCGGAATATCTTAAATTGATGAGAGAAAAGATGGCGATTGTAGAGATGGATCCGGCCTTTTCTACCAGAGGAGTGAATGTTGGTTTCTCCGGAGGAGAGAAGAAAAGGAATGAAATTTTCCAGATGGCGATGCTGGATCCGCGCCTTGCAATTTTAGATGAAACCGACAGCGGGTTGGATGTGGATGCTCTCAGAATAGTTGCCACAGGTGTGAATAAATTAAAAAAGCCAACAAATGCAACCCTGGTTATTACTCACTATCAGAGGCTGTTGGATTATATTATTCCCGATGTTATTCATGTTTTATATAAGGGTAGAATTATTCGTACTGAGGGTAAGGAGCTTGCTGTAGAGGTGGAGAAGAGAGGATACGATTGGCTGATTAAAGGCGAAGAATAATTTAAATTCGGGAAAAAATGACAGAAAATTATATATATGCACCGGATACTGATGCCGGGTTTAAGTGCAGGGTACCTTTGGACAACACCAGGCAGGTTTTTGTTATTGACGGCAAAGTGCAGCAGGGCTGTAATTCTTACATTGGAAAAGAGGGCGGATTTTCATTCCATCTTAACAAGGGAGTGGTTGATGATAAGATGACGCAGGTGATTTATGTTCGGAGACAGGGAACAGAAACCCTCAATTACATGTCGGAGTTCTTTATTGAGGAGCATGCCGAGGCGCATCTTCTGCTTTGCTCGCATACGATGAGCGAAACTGCTTTCGGTATGGAGGAGGAGATTCCCATAACTTTGCAGGAAAAGGCCTTTCTAGATCTTGTTGTTATGCAAAATGAGCATAATAACTCCTCGCACAAGACTTTTTTTAAAATAAATATGGCGGCCGGTGCAGTTCTCAGACTCAATTTGATAACATTGCATGGCGGTGATATCTCAAATAATATTGAGGTTAATCTTAACGGAAGGCATGCCGATTGCGAACTTAACGGCTTGTATCTTACCGATAGGGAGCAAAAAGTATCAACTCATGTAGATTTGAATCATAATTCTCCGGAATGCAGAAGTTTACAGTTGTTTAAGGGTATTCTCGACGATAAATCCGTTACAAGATTCAATGGTCGGATACTTGTTGCAAAGGATTCTCAAAAAACAGAGGCGTACCAGGCAAATAATAATCTTTTGGTCTCCAAGACGGCCAAAGCCTTTACACAGCCGCATCTTGTCATTTATGCCGATGATGTGAAATGTTCGCACGGGGCTACAGTCGGCAGTCTTGACCAAGAAGAATTATTCTATATGCGTTCGAGAGGAATTTCTCTTCATGAGGCCAAATTATTACAACAGCAGGCTTTTGCGTACGCTGTTCTTTCTAAGGTTTCTAACGATGGTCTGAGAGATCGTTTATCGGATTTGGTAGAAAGAAGATTGCGCGGAGAGTTTACCAGATGTGATAATTGTAGCAGGCATTGTTGTTAGGACTTTTTTAGGTTGTTATTTTTTTGTTGATAAGTATTTCGACAATTATAAATAACAGGATTCATATTTTATTAACTTGCCTCCCGAACAGAGCGGCCTATCCTGAATGATTGGGCGTATAACCGTTCTGAAAATCAAAAACATGTTTATTTTATCGGTCTATTAGCCGTTAGGCATATATTAGACAGATATTTGCTGCACTATATAAAAACAAATATATACGTATGACAACTTATACCTATCAAGAAGCTCTGGATGAGAGCGTAAAATATTTTAGGGGAGACGAACTGGCAGCGTCCGTATGGATTAACAAATACGCCATGAAGGATTCGTTCGGTAATTTATATGAAAAATCGCCGGAGGATATGCATAGAAGACTTGCAAAGAAATTTGCCGAGGTGGAGGCCGGATATCCGAATCCAATGACCGAAGAGGAGATTTTTGAGCTGCTGGATGATTTCAAATACGTTATTCCGCAAGGTGGACCAATGACAGGCATAGGTAATGACCACCAGATAGCATCGTTGTCGAATTGCTTTGTTATAGGAAATGATAAGCCTGCTGATTCTTACGGTGGAATACTCAAGATAGATGAGGAGCAGGTTCAACTTATGAAACGCAGGGGCGGTGTGGGGCATGATCTTTCTCATATCAGGCCAGCCGGAAGTGCCGTATTGAATAGTGCGCTTACCTCCACAGGAGTTGTTCCCTTTATGGAGCGTTATTCAAACTCTACACGCGAGGTTGCTCAAGATGGCAGAAGAGGAGCTCTTATGCTTTCAATCTCAATTAAGCATCCCGATGCAGAGGATTTCATAAACGCAAAACTGCAGCAGGGTAAGGTTACCGGAGCTAATGTTTCTGTAAAAATTGACGATGATTTTATGAAGGCCGCCCTTTCCGGCAAGGAGTACAGGCAGCAGTATCCGATTGAGTCAAAATCTCCAAAGATTGTAAAGATGATAAATGCTGAGAATCTTTGGAAAAAGATAATTCACAACGCATGGAAATCGGCCGAGCCAGGTGTGCTTTTCTGGGATACCGTAATAAGAGAATCAATTCCTGATTGTTATGCAGATTTGGGTTACAGAACAGTAAGTACAAATCCGTGCGGAGAGATTCCTTTATGTCCTTATGATTCATGCCGTTTGATAGCAATTAATCTCTATTCGTATGTAGATCGTCCATTTACCGATAAGGCCAATTTCAATATGTCGCTCTTTAAAGAGCATGTAGCAAAGGCAATGCGTCTGATGGATGACCTCATAGATCTTGAGATGGAGAAGATAGAGGCGATAATTCGCAAAATAGAGAGTGATCCGGAGGATTTTGATGTAAAGAGGACAGAGCTTGATCTTTGGAAAAAGATAATGAAGAAATCACAGGGAGGGAGGCGTACCGGTCTTGGCATAACTGCAGAGGGCGATATGCTGGCTGCGCTTGGAATAACTTACGGCTCCGACAAGGCTATTGATTTTGCTGTCGATGTACAAAAAACGCTTGCTGTTGAGGCTTACAGGTCATCTGTGAATTTGGCAAAGGAACGCGGAGCTTTTCCTATATATGATTCAAAGAGAGAGGCAAAGAATCCTATGATTCTAAGGCTAAAGGGGGAGGATTCTACCCTTTACGAGGAGATGACAAAATATGGCAGAAGAAATATCTCTCTTTTGACCATAGCTCCTACAGGAACGACAAGCATTATGACTCAGACAACCTCCGGTATAGAGCCTGTATTTTTACCATATTATGTAAGAAGAAGAAAGGTTAATCCCAATGATAAGAATGTGGTTATCTCATTCAAAGACGATGTGGGAGACTGCTGGGAAGAGTATTATGTATTTCATCATAAGTTCCTTACATGGTGTGAGACTAAGGGTTATAAAAAGGAGCAGATTGTAAAGATGCCTGTTGAGGAACTCGACAAACTTGTAAAATCTTCTCCATATTTTAAAGCTACCTCGGCAGATATCGATTGGGTAGCTAAGGTAAAGATGCAGGGGGGTATCCAAAAATGGGTTGATCATTCTATAAGCGTAACTGTAAATCTGCCTAACTCTATAAGTGAAGAGATTGTAGCTGAAGTATATAAAACAGCTTGGGAGTATGGATGCAAGGGTGTTACCGTTTATAGAGACGGTTGTCGTCCTGGTGTTCTTGTGGCACGTAAAGAGGAGAACAAAGAGGTTCTCAAACCCAAGGTACGTCCAAAGTCTTTGGAGGCAGATGTAGTTCGATTCATGAATGGTAAAGATCACTGGATTGCTTTGGTTGGCAAATTTAACGGTGTTCCGTATGAGGTCTTTACCGGACTTGTTGAGGAGGACAGCCGCAATATACCAAAATCTGTTGACAAGGGCTATATTGTAAAGGAGAAGGATGTTAATACGGGCAAGAGCCGTTATGATTTTCAATATGTGGACAAGTACGGGTATACAAATACCGTAGGCGGTATTTCGCATATGTTCAATAAGGAGTTTTGGAATTATGCAAAATTCATATCTGGAGTTCTTAGAAACGGAATGCCTATTGTTGACGTTCTCAACCTTATTAACGGACTTCAATTGGATAGCGAGACAATTAATACATGGAAGAATGGTGTAGAAAGGGCGCTTAAGAGTTATATTCCTGACGGGACAAAAGATGATACAGGAAGGACTTGCTCTAAATGCGGTTCAAAAGAGCTTGTTTACCAGGAGGGTTGTCTTGTCTGCAAGAGTTGCGGTTATTCAAAATGTGGTTAATCGTAAGAGAGGCCGGTTTAAAGCAACTTATATAGTATGATTGTATATCCTAATGCAAAGATAAATTTAGGCCTCAGAGTGTTGAATAAACGCCCAGATGGCTTTCATAATCTTGAGACTGTTTTTTATCCTGTTGCTCTGTTTGATATTCTTGAGATTGTTCCTCTTGTGGGGAATCGTGCCGGCAGGGGAACTTTAATACAATTATACGGTATTCCTCTTGTCGGAAAGGCGGAGGATAATCTTTGTATTCGTGCCTACAATCTACTAAAACGTGATTTTGATCTTCCGCCTGTTGGAATATATCTTCATAAAAATATTCCTTCCGGAGCCGGAATGGGGGGAGGTTCATCCGATGCCGCTTTCACATTGCGGGCATTAAATGAACTTTTTTCTCTTAATCTTTCGTCTGAGGTGCTTGCCGGATACGCAGTTCAGCTTGGCAGTGATTGCGCCTTTTTTATTTATAACAGGCCGATGCTCGGCACGGGAAGAGGTGAGATATTGTCACCAATTGAGGTTAGGGTGCTGAAAGATTATAAAATAAAGATGGTTTTCCCTCCTTTTTTTGTCTCTACCGCTGATGCATACAAGGGTATAGTGCCACGCGACAGGCGTTCCAATATTACTGAGGGTGGAGGTGATGACTGCAGACTTGCTTTGCCAGAATTGCTTATGAGGCCTGTTGAGAGTTGGCGCAATTTTGTGGTGAATGATTTTGAAGAGACTGTCTTTGCAAGGAGACCCGAACTTGCGGTCTATAAGCAGCAATTGTATTGCAGCGGCGCGCTATATGCCTCTATGAGTGGCAGTGGTTCTGCAATGTACGGGGTTTTTAAAAGATAGGAGGCAGTTGCTCCCGTTTTTTGGGCTTACACAGACATAAAATATAAAAAGGGTATCCTTTCTGCTACGTAAGAACACCCTTTTTTGTACTAAAACCTAAACCTACGATATAAAGATGCAGGAGGTTATGGATTCGTTGCATTAAAAATGCAAAAAAATCAAAAAAAAATTCAAAAGTTTTTCCTCAATAATCTAACAGGCACATTTGCAACAAGATACCCAATAATAATAACGCCAAAAAAAGTTATAAAAATATCGGAAATTTGAATTTCTACAGGATAATAATTAATGATAAAGTTACCCGGCATTGGAACGGCATGATATTTTGCCTGTAAAAAAGCGAGAAGAGTTCCAAGAAATACTCCGAATGATGCTCCCATTGCGGAGATTAATGTACCCTGTGTAATAAAGATGCGGTCAATGAACTTTGTTCCCGCTCCCATGCTTTTAAGAACCACAATATCTGTTCGCTTTTCTATCATTAACATGGCAAGAGATCCGAATATGTTAAAGGAGACAATGATAATTACAAAGAGAAGAATTAAATAAACTGCAAATTTCTCCGAACGCATCATCTTGTACAGAGTTTCGTTCTGCATAAAGCGGTCTTTAACTAAAAAGTCTGGTCCCAAGTTTTTTGAAAGCCGTTTGCTGAAAAGTGTGTTGTTGATATTTTTCCCGATAAGTTTATTGCTTTGTTCAATTGAAGTTGAATCTTTAAAGAGGTAAAGAGCGGAAAATTCTTCAGGAGCATATCCTGTTAATGCTCCGGCCTGTTTTAATGAGATAATTATGGAGTTATTGTCATAACTCTTTTCCAGGTTGATTATTCCGGAGGGATAAAATGCAGAGGTGTTTAAGGAGGAGGTAGGGTCTGTAAGCGAAATTGCCGCTTTCCTATCAGGGAGGTATAAATCGAGCGGTGCAAGAAATCTTGTTCGTATTCCAAGCTCCATTGCAAGATTCCTGCTGACTACGGCTCCTGAAATTTCTCCGTGGCCTGTGTTGAATTCCCCCTCAATCAAGTACCCCGACAATTTGCTGATCTTTAAAAAAGAGGAATCTACTCCTTTAATGGTTGCTATAGCCTCGTTTCCTCCGTATGTGGCGAATACATTCTCTTCAATGACGGGGCAGATTGTTAATTGATTGTCGAGGTTCTTAATAAGATTAAATATAGAGCTGTCTGCTGTAAGAGTTTTTCCCTTAAGAGGAGTTATGATGAAATCTGGCTGATAGGATTCGTAAAGTGATTTTATAAGTGAGTCGAATCCATTGTAGACAGAAAGGATTATTATAAGGGCCATGCAGCCCAATCCTATTCCGGTTGCACTGATAGCCGATATGATATTTATTACATTATGCGATTTTTTCGCAAACAGGTATCTTTTGGCTATGTAAAATGGCAGATGCATTTATTATTGAATTGTTGCAGGAATCTTCTTAATTGCCGCTTGTCGGGAGGTTATCTTTTTTAAGTAATTCATCTATGTGTTCGGCATAATCGAGTGAGGTGTCCAGAAAAAAGAGAATTTCCGGAACAATTCTCAACTGTTTCGCTACTATATGTCCGAGTTCCCCTCTTATTGATTTTGTCTGCTCCTTAAGTATTTCAAGCACTTTCTCTCCCTTTTCGGAGGGAAAAATGCTCACAAATACCTTTGCAAATGAAAAGTCAGGGCTTACTCTCACCTCGCTTACCGTTATCATTGCTCCGTCATATTGAGCCATTCCTCTTCCTCTCATAATTTCAGCCAGATGCCTTTGCAGTTCACGTGCTATTTTAAGTTGTCGCGTACTTTCTCCGTTTTCGTTTTTTAGCTCTCTATGCTTCATAATAGTAAAATTTGAATATATGATTAATCAAACTTGAGAATATAATAATTCTTTTTGCCCTTCTGAACAAGTATATATTTCTCCTCTATAAGATTGTTACTGTTGAGAGTTCCGTTAATATCTGAGAACTTATCCTTATTAATACTCAGACCGTTTGCCTGAATCATCTTTCTGCATTCTCCTTTTGATGGGAAAACAGAGGTCTCAACTGCAAGCATCTCAATAATGTTACTTCCCAACTTTGATTTGCTGAGATTGAATTGCGGGACACCGTCGAATACTGCCAGGAAGGTCTTTTCGTCGAGTTTCCTGAGAGCCTCAGATGTTGAGTTACCAAAGAGTATCCCCGATGCTTCAACAGCATTCTCGTACTCTGTTTTGCCGTGCACCATAATTGTAATCTCCTTTGCAAGAAGTTTTTGCAGTGTTCTTAAGTGTGGCTCTTTTTTGTGTTCTTTAACGGCGCTGTCAATCTCCTCTTTTGAAAGCATTGTGAAGATTTTAATATATCTTTCGGCCTCCTCGTCGCTAACATTAAGCCAGAATTGATAAAAGGTATACGGTGAGGTGTAATTGGCACTTAACCAAATATTTCCATTCTCTGTTTTTCCAAATTTCTTTCCATCTGCCTTAGTTATAAGCGGACATGTAAGAGCGTAAGCCTCTGCTCCTAACTTTCTGCGGATGAGTTCTGCTCCGGTGGTAATATTGCCCCATTGATCACTTCCCCCCATTTGTAGACGGCAGTTAAGATGCTGATAAAGATAGAGATAGTCATATCCTTGTACAAGCTGGTAAGAAAATTCCGTAAATGACATCCCCTCGCGGTTCTCTCCACTAAGTCTCTGTTTCACAGAATCTTTACTCATCATGTAGTTTACTGTGATGTGTTTCCCAATGTCTCGTATGAATTCGAGGAAGGAGAAATTCTTCATCCAGTCATAGTTATTAACCAGTATTGCTGCATTGGACTCTTTGGAGTCAAAATCCAAGAATCTTGCGAGTTGTGATTTTATTGCCGACTGGTTGTGTCTGAGGGTTTTCTCGTCAAGCAGATTTCTCTCTTGACTCTTCATTGAAGGGTCTCCAATCATTCCTGTTGCCCCTCCGATTAGAGCTATCGGTTTATGTCCGCAGTTTTGAAAATGTTTAAGGATCATAATGCTTACGAGATGTCCTATATGAAGAGAGTCTGCTGTAGGGTCAATTCCTACGTAGGCTGCTGTTGGTTCTTTCATTAGTTGTTCTTCGGTTCCAGGCATCATGGTATGGATCATACCTCTCCACTTAAGTTCTTCTACAAAATTCTTCATCGGATGATTTGACTAAATTTAATATTAAACATTTTTAAGAGTTGCAAAATACAACCTTTTTGCGAGCCTTGTAGTTATGGCAGACTCTCCTGACAAGTAATAAATAATACGGTTGTGTGGGAATTCTGATATTACTTGAATTGTAGTTTAGCTGGCCGAACGCAGGTTCACTTGGCAAAGGTAGTAATTTTTGGATAGTTATTAAGATACTCTCGTTTCTGTTTTCGAATTATGCGCTCTGTCGCGCAGTAGAATTATGCTATTTGCGCGATAATTTAATGGCATAGAAAAGGGATATTGTTATAGATTTTTAAGGTTAAAGTTCTCTTCTTGTAAAAATTTCATATCTTTACAAAAGCGAATTAAGCGGAATTTTTTGCAATAATATTGGTAGTCATCTCAGCAGATATTACAGTATGAAATTAATTGCAGAAACGCAACTTTAAAATAACTTCAAAAACAATAATTTAATCATGATTAAAAAATATTTTACACGATTAGTAATTCTGGCCTTGTTGCCGGTGTTTTCTATTGCGGTAACAACCTATTCTTTTGCCCAAACACAAAATGTAACTGTTGCAGCACAATCGGAATTGGCTACAAAGATATGTGCATTAAAGGAGAAGGGTTATATTATTAGCGATTTTAAGAGCGAGCCAATAGGAACAAAGATGCCTTTACCATTCAAGGAGAAATACTCTATGTGCATAACCCAGCTAATTGACCATAATGATTCCTCAAAGGGAACATTCAAACAGAGAGTAGTTGTTGGTTTTGCCGGATTTGACAGACCTTCTGAGCTTGTAACTGAGGGATATACAGCTAATTATGCCTATAGTGCCAACTATCGCGACGAACCATCGCGTCTTTTCAATACCAATATGGTGTTTGTGGAGCACAGATATTTTGCAAAGTCAACTCCGTTCAGGCAGGATGATTCCACTATTACTGATGAGAAATTGAATTGGAGTTACATGAATGCCGTACAGGCAGCAGCAGACCTTCATAATATTATGGAGGCCTTTAAAAATGTTTTCCCCGGAAAATGGATTGCTTCAGGCATAAGCAAGGGGGGGCAGACCGCAATGTTTTACAGAGCTTTTTATCCCAACGACGTGGATATTTCCATCCCATATGTAGGACCTCTTTGTAAGGGAGTAGAGGATGGAAGACATGAACCGTTTATTGCAAATTTTTGCGGAACAACTGAAGATCGTGCTATTATAAAGAATTTTCAAACTGAGCTTTTAAAAAGAAGAGCTACGATTGAACCTATGCTGGCAAAGTATGCAGAGAAAGCGAAATTAACCTTCAAGATTCCTTTTAATGAGGTGTACGACTATTGCGTTTTGGAATTTTCATTTGCTTTTTGGCAGTGGGGTGGAAATCCTGCAAAATTGCCCGATACAAAAACGGCAACCGATGAGCAGTTGATGAAGGTATTGCTGGGTATAAGCGGTCCAGACTACTTCTCTGAGGGTAAAGATTCCTCTCCTTTTTATGTACAAGCTGCACGCGAACTCGGTTACTATGGCTATGATGTAAAACCTTTTAAAGGACTCCTGACAATTAAATCTGCAAAGGGTTATCTGCATAGAATCATGTTGCCTCAGAGCCAGAAGTTTGAGTTCAGCAAATACTTATATACTAAGGTTAATGATTTTCTGAAAACCACCGATGCCAAAATGCTCTTTATTTATGGAGAATATGATCCGTGGAGTGCTGTTATGCCTGTTCCTCCTGTTGAGAACGAAAAACTCAAAAAAGAGGGCAAGGGCAGGGAGACCATGTATCTCTTTATAGACCCTAAGGGTAGTCACAGAGCAAGAATCTCTACTCTTCCTGAGGCGGAGCGTAACAGAGCTATTGAGATTGTTAACAAGTGGTTGGCTGAGTAAGTTGAGATAAACGAATAATGTTTTGCGGATGTTTGCTACAGTTGTGCAGACGTCCGCATTTTTTTGATAAAAGCCTCGATAATCTTTTATTTATCCGTTTCAATTTTGATTCAAACTTTTTGATATTGGAAAATTAATTATATTTGCAACATAAACCAATATGAGATAGAATTTTGGAACCTCCCAGTAGTTTATTAATAGAATTTCTTTATTTGGGGATCGCTCTGATCCTCCTATTGGTTTGTTCTGCACTTATTTCCGGAAGTGAAACGGCGTTTTTTTCGCTCTCTCCAAAGCAAATCGACAGCATTAAAAGCGAGGATGACAGACAAAGCAAGCGGATTATGCATCTGCTTTCCATGCCCAATTATCTTCTCGGCTCAATATTGCAGATAAATAATTTTGTAAATATTCTTATTGTACTAATCTCCTCAATGATGCTCGGGAAGGCCTTTGACTTCTCTGCATGTCCTATTGTTGAGTTTTTGGTAAATACTGTCATTGTAACCTTTATTCTTGTTCTGTTTGGAGAGGTATTCCCCAAACTTCTTGCGACTCATATGCCGGTGCAGTTTGCGAGGTTCATGAGCGCTCCGTTATGGTTTGTACGCCCCTTTACGAGGCCTTTTAACTATCTTATGAATAGGTTTGCCAGCCGCGTTACGGATAATCTGCCTATGCGTGCCGATGTTACTCTCGACGAACTTTCTAAGGCTGTAGATATAGCTGAGCCAACCTCCAATCAGGAAAAGGAGATGTTGAAGGGGATTGTCAGATTGCCGGTAACAGATGTGAAGAAGATAATGAAGCCGAGGGTGGATGTTGTGGCTATAGAACTAGACAAAACCAACGAAGAGGTTATAGAGATTGCTACTTCGTGCGGTTTCTCACGATTGCCTGTTTATAAGGATTCATTGGATGAGATAAAGGGATTTCTTTATATTAAGGATATGTTGCCTTATCTGCTTGCCTCAAATTCTAAGTTTGACTGGAGACATCATATAAGGGAGGCCTATTTTGTGCCTGAGAGTAAGAAGATCAACGATCTTTTGGAGGAGTTCAGAGAGAAAAAGATGCATCTTGCAGTGGTTGTGGATGAGTATGGAGGAACGGACGGAATAGTGACACTCGAGGATATTTTGGAGGAGATAGTGGGTGAGATTACTGACGAAAGCGACAAGGAATCCGACAAAGAACCTGCGAAAAGAGCGGTACAGTAACTGATATAGAGGTACAGGGAACAATAATTGCCGGGTAGAGGACGAGTTAAAAATGACAAAATAAAATCAGATAGTATATTTATGGGACTTTTTTTAAGAAATGAATTGGAAAACGGAGCTGAGATTGCCGTCTGGGAGGTTACCGAAAGTGAGGAGGAACTTCTGAAGATAATATCCATCCCAAATGAGGAATTGGAGGAGCTTTTTATCACTAAGAGCGGGGCGAGAAGGAGAGAAAAACTTGCTGTAAGGGCATTGTTGAATACTGTCTTTAATGATAAAGTTTATTTGGGGCACCACGACAACGGAAGTCCTTTTATTCAGAATAACCCCACGCATATAAGTATTACTCATACCGGTAAATTTGTTGCAATTATCCTGCATCCGACAGAGGATGTCGGAATAGATATTGAGTCTCTCGATCGTGATTTCTCAGCGGTTGAAAAGAAGGCACTTTCTCCGGAGGAGACAGATGATCTGACCGAAGAAAATCGTAATATCCAGCTTGCAATTTACTGGTGTGCAAAAGAGGCTATCTATAAGAGGATGAGCCAGCACGGAGTGGATTTTGCAAAGCAGATGGAGGTGGAGAAATTCAACCCGCACGAAGAGGGGAGGATAGAGGCTACCTTTACAAGCCGCAATGGAGAGGAAGAGGAATTTGAACTCGAATACGAGATATTCGAACATCATCTTCTTGTGTGGTTGGTAGGTTAAAGCTATTTACCGATAATTTGTAGGGTGGGTGCTTTTGCGTCCACCTTTTCTATTATATCCTCAATTATACCGTTTTTGTTGATGATAAATGTTTTACGCAGTGTTCCCATAAATTCTCTTCCCATGAACTTTTTTAATCCCCAACTGTCGTAAGCCTTGATTATTCCGGCTTGAGGGTCAGTAATCAGAGGAAACGGCAGCGAGAACTTTTCGGCAAACTTTACATGAGATTTTTGCGAATCCTTGCTCACTCCAACTATTTTGTACCCCTTCTCAATGAATCTTTGATAATTATCCCTTAAGTCGCATGCCTCAGCAGTACATCCTGGAGTACTGTCTTTTGGGTAAAAGTACAATACCAATTGACTCTCTTTGATGAGATCAGTCAATTTAAGAATATTTCCATCTTGATCTACGCCCTCAAAATAGGGGGCCTTATCTCCTGTGTGTAGCATAACTTTTAGTTTTTGTGTTGAATAATTATTTAATTAGCTCCATTAAAGCATTGCTGTTTAGTATCTTACCTTTGCCGTTGTGCAATGAGATTATTTTTCTCTTTACCATTTCGGCAATGGCTCTCGAGAGCGAGGGCCTTTCAACCACAAAGTGCTCGGCCAGCGAGGCAATCGTTATCCCGAGTTCGAACTCTCCCTTCACCTCTCTCTGAAGTATATAATAGGCTATTTTAGCCTTGATTCCGTGCTGTGCAAATAATTTTAACCTCTCGGAAAGATATTTCGTGCGGTTTGCATTGAAAGCCATGAATCCTCTTAAAAAACCGGGGCATTTAGCCATCTGCAGCTCAATGACCTCTTTTTTTATAAGGTAGAGATCACAATCCTCTTCCGCTATCACATCTACCGGGAATTGATTGATATCTGCAAAAAGGAAGACGGATGCGAGAGGGTAGGGAGCCGAAATTTCCTCTACAGGAAGCGTAAGCCCCGAACTCGATACAATTTCCGTTTTAACTTTTCCCTTTACAAGCATATAAAGATGTGTAATTTTATCTCCTTGATATGCAATATAGTCTCCTTGCTTATAGTGCTTGGTCTTATGCTCTATAGTGCACTCCAATCTTGCAAGTTCTCCGTCTGATTTGTTGCGGCAGTGCGAAAAAAAATATAGCAAGTCTCGTTCCATATTATATGCCGATTTGTTCAAATATAATAAATATTTTCATGATTGTAACATTTGTTACAATGTTTTATTTGGTACCCCGATATATTTGTACAAAAATTAATACTTATTATTATGTTTTGTTTTCAATGTCAAGAAACTGCAGGTTGCAAAGGTTGCACTGTAAAAGGAGTTTGCGGTAAAACGGCTCAGGTTGCCGGATTACAAGATCTTCTGATATTCCTCATGAAAGGAATATCTAAACTTTCTCTCGAAATGCGTGATAAAGGGCTCAATGTTCCAATCGAAACAGATAGATTTATTGCGGAATCGCTCTTCATGACAATTACGAATGCCAATTTTGATAAAGACCGTTTTGTGGAGCGTATAAGAGAGGCCATTACCTTGCGCGATTCATTGGCATCAAATGCCGGCGAGCTTTCCGGTTGCAAATGCGATTGCTTTACCTGGAGGGGAGAAACTATTGAAGAGATGGAGGCTAAAGCAGCTGAGGTGGGGGTTTTAAAGACCGAAAACGAAGATATAAGATCGTTAAGGGAGTTGCTAATTTACGGGATAAAAGGGATGGCTGCCTATGCGGAGCATGCGGCTAAATTGGGTTATGAGGAGGAGGAGATATATGCCTTTATCAATAAGGCATTAGTGGCTACTACAAAGGAGTTGTCTGTAGACGAATTGGTTTCTATTGTTCTTGAGTGCGGATTGTTCGGCGTTAAGACAATGGCTCTTTTAGACAGAGCCAATACATCTACATATGGTAATCCCGAGATTACAAAAGTGGATATCGGGGTACGAAAGAATCCCGGAATTCTTATCTCAGGCCATGATTTGAGAGATCTTCAAGAGCTTCTTGAGCAGACCGAGGGCAAAGGGGTGGATGTTTATACTCATGGAGAGATGCTTCCTGCTCACTACTATCCGGCATTTAAAAAGTATTCACATTTTGCAGGCAATTACGGCAGTGCATGGTGGAGACAGAATGATGATTTTGACTCCTTTAAGGGTGTAATTCTCTTTACTACCAACTGTATTGTACCTCCAAGAAGCAATTCTACCTATCAGGACAGGGTCTATACTACAGGAGCATCGGGATATCCGGGCTTTAAACATATTGCGGACAGAGTGGCCGGAGGCAAGAAGGATTTTTCCGCACTTATTGAGCAGGCCAAAGGTTGTGAGGTCCCAGTTGAGATAGAGAAGGGCGAGATTGTGGGAGGATTTGCTCATGCACAGGTTTTTGCTTTGGCGGATAAGGTTGTCGATGCGGTAAAATCGGGAGCAATTCGTAAATTTGTGGTCATGGCCGGTTGCGACGGCAGAATGAGGAGTCGCAGTTATTATACGGAGTTTGCTGAGAAATTGCCTGCTGATACGGTTATTTTGACCGCCGGCTGTGCAAAATACAGGTATAATAAATTGAAACTTGGTGATATAGGTGGTATTCCGAGAGTGTTGGATGCCGGTCAATGTAATGACAGTTACTCTCTCGCGCTTATTGCTTTAAAGTTGAAGGAGGTATTTGGACTCAATGATATAAATGAGCTCCCGATTGTGTACAACATTTCATGGTATGAGCAGAAGGCTGTCATAGTGTTACTGGCTCTCCTCTCTTTGGGTGTGAAAAAGATACATTTGGGACCATCATTGCCTGCCTTCCTCTCACCAAATGTAACCAAAGTCCTTGTTGATCATTTTGGCATTGCCGGAATAACCGATGTGGATAATGATCTTAAAATACTGATAAATTAGT
>CAZNBA010000002.1:6789-12650 GCA_964571395.1 uncultured Muribaculaceae bacterium | reverse complement strand
TGTTCGTTAGAAATTATATGAGAACATATCCAATGATTTTGTATCTTTGAAGAATAAAAATACTAAAACATATTATATGGAAACAACTAATGTAACAGGATCCAAAAATGCTCAGGTCTATATAGACCTTGAAAATAAATATGGTGCTCATAATTATCATCCGCTTCCCGTAGTTCTTGCAAAAGGCAAAGGTGCTTTTGTATGGGATGTGGACGGAAAGAGGTATTTCGATTTTTTATCTGCCTATTCAGCAGTTAATCAAGGTCATTGCCATCCAAAAATTGTTAAGGCGCTTTGCGACCAGGCGCAAAATCTCTGTCTAACATCAAGAGCCTTTTACAACGATACTTTGGGCCCATATGAAAAATTTGTTTCTGAATTTTTTGGTTATGATAAGTTGCTTCCAATGAATTCCGGTGCAGAAGGCGTAGAAACTGCGCTGAAACTTGCCAGAAGATGGGGATATGTAAAAAAAGGAATTCCTGAGAACGAGGCTATAATAGTATGCTGCGAGGGTAATTTTCACGGGAGGACCATCTCTATCGTTACAATGAGCAATGATCCAAGTTCATATGAAAATTACGGACCGTTTACTCCGGGATTTGTCAGGATACCGTATAATAATTATCCTGCTCTTGAAAAGGTGCTTGATAAGGAGGGGAAAAAGGTAGCCGGTTTTATTGTAGAGCCTATTCAGGGTGAGGCAGGAGTGATGGTTCCGGATGAGGGTTATCTTAAAAAATGCTATGATTTATGTAAAAAGCACAATGTACTTTTTGTTGCAGATGAGGTTCAGACCGGTATTGCAAGAACTGGACGTATGCTGTGCTGTGACCACGAGGGTATCAGACCCGATATCGTAATTCTTGGCAAGGCTATTTCAGGTGGCGTACTTCCAATTTCCGCAGTGCTTGCCGATGATGAGATTATGCTTACAATTAAGCCGGGAGAGCATGGCTCTACTTTTGGCGGATTTCCGCTTGCTGCAAAGGTTGCCGTGGCTGCTCTTACGGTTGTGAAGGAGGAGAAACTTACCGAAAAGGCGGAATATCTGGGCAAGGTTTTCAGGGACGAGATAATGAAAATTCATTCTCCATATATTGAGTTGGTACGTGGCAAGGGCCTCCTCAATGCCGTTGTCATAAAACCGCACAATGGGAAGGAGGCTTGGGATGTTTGTGTTAGAATGGCTCAGAACGGGCTTTTGGCCAAACCGACCCATACACATATTATCCGTTTTGCTCCTCCGTTGGTTATTACAGAGGCCGAATTGCGAGAAGCAATAGAAATCATCAAAAACTCCATAAAGGAATTAGAATAAATATTATTTATGCAAACGACAAATACCGTTTTAATGGTCCGTCCCGTGCGTTTTTCATATAACGAGCAGACGGCCGCCAATAATGCATTTCAGGAGAAAGGTATTCCTGCCGAAGAGAGTCAGAAACAGGCTTTAAAGGAATTTGACAACTATGTGGCGATGCTGCGTGAAGCGGGTATCGAGGTCCTTGTTGTTGATGATACTCCGGAGCCTCAAACTCCGGATTCCATCTTCCCCAATAATTGGTTCTCTACACATACTGCCAAGGAGATAATGTGTAAAACAGAGAATGAGGAGGCGCCACATAAGGAGATATCCGATTCGGGTATCATGGTTCTATATCCTATGTTTGCCGAGAACAGGCGCATGGAGAGAAAAATTGGAGTTTTTAAGGCAATCGAGAACCTCGACAAATCCAATCTAAAGGCCATGAGAACAAAGATAGATCTCACATCGTTCGAGAGTAAGGGAAAGTTTCTTGAGGGAACAGGCAGCATGATTCTCGACCGTGATAATAAAATTGTGTATGCATGTGAATCGGCCAGAACCAATCAGGAGGTCTTGGAAAAATTTGCCGAGGAGACAGGTTACAGATATTTTCTCTTTTCTGCAAAGGATATTGACGGCAATCCTATCTATCATACCAATGTAATGATGAGTGTTGGAAGTAAATATGCCATTGTGTGTTTAGATGCAATACAGAACCTCGACGAAAGGGAGCATCTTATTGAACTTCTCGAAGACAACGGTAAAGAGATAATTGAAATTTCGCTTGACCAGGTGTATGAATTTGCAGGGAATATGCTTGAACTTCATAATAAAGAGAAGCACCCGGTTTTAATTATGTCCGCACGTGCTAAAGCAGCCCTTACAAAGGAGCAGATAGGTTCAATTGAGAGTTGCTGTACCATTGTTGCACCGAATCTCGAGTATATAGAGAAGAACGGTGGTGGCAGTGCTCGTTGTATGCTTGCGGAAATTTTTTAGTATTGCAAAGAAACAGTTCAGTTATAGTGCCAGAAGAATCATAACTTGCGCAGTAAGTACCCTAAGGAACATCGCCAAAGGGTACACTGTCGCATAAGCAACAGCAGGATAGTCTGTCTCTGAAACCGAATTACAATAGGCCAGGCCGGGCGGATTTGTATAACTCCCGGCTATGAGGCCTATAAGAGAGAAATAGTTTAACTTGAATACATATCTGCCTATCAACGGAACAATAATCAGAGGTATTAGAGTTATCAGAAAACCGTAAATTATCCACATATATCCCCCTTTGTTTACTATCGTGTCCACAAAACCCTCTCCAGCTCCGAGCCCAACGGCTGCGAGGAAGAGAGATATTCCTATTTCGCGGAGCATCATATTTGCGCTTTGGGTGGTGTAGGAGATTATCCTCATTTTATAACCGAATCGGCTTATTAAAATTGCAATAATCAGCGGTCCGCCGGCAAGTCCGAGTTTAACCGGTTGCGGTATGCCCGGTATCATAAATGGAATTGAACCGAACAAAACACCAATAGCTATACCAAGGAAGATTCCCATCAAGTTGGGCTCTCTTAACTGTTTTGATGAGTTGCCAAGAATTCCTGCAAGTTTCTCTATATCTTCGTCGCGTCCTACTACCAATACTTTATCTCCTATTTGCAGTTCGAGATCACCTGCAGCGACAAGGTCTACGCCGGCGCGGTTTACGCGAGTAACATTAACACCATATACTGAGCGTATCTTTAGTTCATCCAGTCTCTTTCCGTTAATCCTTGGTTTGGTAATCACAATTTTCTTTATTGTAAGCTGCGATTCCATTTCAGTCCAGTCGGAGAATTGCATCTCCAATTTTTCGCCTAAGAAGGCTATTACGGAGGGAACATCATGCACTGTAGAGATCAAAAGTAATTTATCTCCCTCTGCAATAATAGTTGAGGAGGTAGGAATCTCTATTTTACCGTCTGCTCTGCATAATCTTGAGACCACAAAATCTTTATCTATCAACTCATGCAGTTGGAGAAAACTCTTCCCGAATAGTGCTGAATTTTTAACCTTTACACTAACTTTTTCAGGAGCAGCTGTTTTATTGCTCTCCTCCTTTGTGATATTCTCATTCTCCCTTTGTGTGTTTACCCTGCAAATGTATTTCAGAATAACAATCGACAAGATAACACCCATAACACCCAATGGATATGCAACTGCGTAACCGAGGGCTATCTCTGGGTTATTATTTCCGGAAATATCCATGAAGGTCTGTTGTGCAGCACCTAAGCCAGGAGTGTTGGTGACAGCTCCTGAAAGGACACCTATCATCGTAACAAGGTTGGTCCCGCTTACAAGATGAATAATGTATGCTGTAATACATCCGATGAGGACAATGATTGCGGCAAGCATATTTAGGGTCATACCTCCCTTTTTAAATGAGGAGAAGAAACCGGGACCTACCTGCAATCCTATTGAGTACACAAACAGGATAAGACCAAAATCCTTTACAAAATGCAATGTGGTAGGCTCTACAATGAATCCAAAGTGGCTTAATGCAATTCCTACGAATAATATCCAGGTAATTCCAAGAGAAACACCCTTGATTTTAATTTTACCCAGGAATATTCCACAAGTGATAGCTATCGCAAACAATAAAATAGAGTGTGCGATGGAGGAATTAAATACTAAGTCTGTAAACCAGTTGCTCATAAAGTATTTGATATATAAAGTAATTAAATACTATGCGACCCGCCTTCTGGCAATAACACTAAATGTTATGACTTGGAGCAGGAATCGCGAGAAGTACCATACATTTTGGCAAAATGTATGAAAAGTGCTGCAAAAGTAGTAAAAATTATCCTTTTTGAGGTATTCTACCGTTACGATAGACCTCGACAAGTTGTTTCAGGTCCTCTATCTGAGCCTGCAGATCCTTTCCTATATCGGTATCCCTTACAAGTTTCCTCTTCTCGACAAATTCAACTAATTTAGTATCTGAGATAATATCTTTCCCCTCTTCTATGGCCTTTTGGCGAGATTCGAACGGCTCATGTTGTACAAGTTTCAATCCGTATGAATTGTATATAAGCGTGTAGCCGGCAATGCCCGTTTCCGGTTGGTAAGCCTTTGAATAGCCTCCATCAATTACAAGAAGTTTTCCCTCTGCCTTTATCGGTTTTTCGCCCTTTACGGTCTTAACAGGTATATGACCGTTTATTATATGCGAGTGCTCATCATAGATGCCAAATTCGTGCAGAATTTTTTCGCATACCTCTTTGTTATCCTTAAGCTTATAATACCAGCCCTTATTCTCTTTATGAGTCTCCTTATCCTCAATAAAATAGCGTTCGAATGTTGCCATTTTGTCTTTATCGAAAGGAGGTGAAACCGGACCGCACCAGAGATACCAGACAAAATCTCTTGCATATTGTTTGAGTGTTCGATTGGTATCCTCAAAGTAGGCGCTTCTTACGATTTGATCGATTCTGTCGAACAATGCTCTTCCCGAGTACTCTTTTCCGAGAATGGAAAGAGATCTGAACGATCCGTTTTCGTTCATAGGTAAAGAGCCGTGATACAAGAGGTTGGAATTCCTTACGAGATAGAGTGAGCCGTGGTTATAAAAACATCTCATGTGTTTTGCCAGCATCGGGCTTGTTACAAAAGCATGTGTCAGATTCTCTATGATTTCCTGTTCTTCGGGGGTGAGTTTATATGGGTTCTCAGGGTCTACGGTAGGGAAGTCTATATCCTTCATTTTGTAATCCTTACCTCCGATTTTAATTGTCGCATTACCAAAATTAATCTTATCGAGAAGCAATCTGTCATCCATCTTGAACTCTTTTCTGCGTTTTATGATTTGACCTTCCAATTTAAACTGAATGATGGAAATGGCCTTGTGCATTTGTGTCAGTATTCTTATCTGATTCCTATCCACAGGTTCATTCTCTGAGAGTTTTGGTTTAAAGAGAGTGCAAGGGTCATTGGCATAGACCTCCATTGCAAATGTGACGAGCGGAAGTAAATTTATTCCGTAGCCCTCCTCTAAAGTTTTTAGGTTGGCATATCTGAAACAGATTCTAAGTACATTGGCAACGCATGCCTCACTGCCGGAGGCCGCACCCATCCAGACAATATCGTGGTTACCCCACTGGATATCGTAGTTATGGTAGTCATTAAGCCTGTCAAGTATCTTGTGCGCTCCTGGTCCTCTATCGTAAATATCTCCTATGACGTGCAGCGAATCTATAGTCAGCCGTTGAATCACGTATGCAAGAGCGGTTATAAAGTGTTCAGCTCTGCCTGTTGAGATGATGGTTTCGATAATAGCAGACATATACTCCTGTTTGTCATCTTCAGTACCTCCCTTCGATTCATGTAAAAGTTCCTGAATAATGTAGGAATACTCCTCAGGGAGAGATTTTCTGACCTTTGATCTTGTGTATTTGGAGGAGACATTTGAGCAGACCCTAACAAGATACATCAGCATCAATTTATACCACTCGTTTATCTTTCTCTTTTTCTGCTTCACTATTTTGAGTTTGCCCTCAGGGTAATAGATAAGCGT
>CAZNBA010000002.1:3529-6689 GCA_964571395.1 uncultured Muribaculaceae bacterium | reverse complement strand
TCACCATTTGGTGAAATCAAATAACTCCATGTTCTGTTTCATAAGTTTATAATTTATGTTAAAAAGAAGCCTTTATTTCTTTCAGACCTCTTTACAAATTTATAATTAATAAAGTAAAAAACAAAAGAAAAAGATTAAACGACTATTTTTGATTTGGCTTTATATGTAAGATATGTGCTGCGGACTATCAAATGTGCCATAAAGGCTAAAAAGAGGGCTTGGATGCCCCAAATATCTTTCAATGAATAGTATACTGTAAAAAATGCCACAACTGACCACAGCATGGAGAGCATGATGGTTTTTGTTGCGGTAGCTCCGATATAAATGCCATCCCATATAAATGCGATGCAACTGATGGAGGGCATTATCCAAAGCCATGGCAAGAATTTACGTGTGCCGTAGATTACCTCCTCATTTGCGGTCATCATTCTTATCAGAGGGGTTCCGGCAGTTACATAGATAATAGTGGAGGCAATTACAATCAGCAATCCCCATTTGAAAATCAGTTTTATCAATTTGTGAAGTGATTCACGGTCGCGCGCCCCGATAAATCTGCCCGTGAGAGCTTCCCCTGCAAAGGCGAATCCGTCAATCAAATAGGTGTACAACATCATTAATTTCATCATGATTGTACTGTCTGCTAAAACAGCATCTCCATATTTGGCCGACAGCGAAGTAAATCCCGTGTAGATGAAAAGGAAACAAACGGAGCGTATAAACAAGTTGCTGTTTACAGAGAAAAATCTTTTAAAATGTTCTATTTTAAAACAGCCACGTATATCTATGAATTTTAAAAGTTTCTTATAATTTGCCACAACAAGCAGTATGGAAAGAATGAGACCGGTATATTGCGCAACTACAGTGCCTAATGCTATTCCTGAGAATCCCATCTCCATCTTTATGGCAAAAAGAATGCAGGCTCCAAAATTTACGAGATTTACCGCAACATCTATAATCATCGGAGATATTGCGTTTTGCATGCCAATGAAAAAACCTTTAAAGGCATAAATGCTGATAGTTGCCGGTGCCGCCCAAATTCTAACAAAAAAATAATCTCTTGCCAGTACCTCGACAGTTGAGGAACAGGTAATGAGTGAAAAGGCGACATTTATGAATATATATTGGATTGCAAGAATCAAAGTTGCAAAAAAGAGAGCTGTTATCACTCCCTGAGAGAAAATGCGCATTATCCCTCTATAGTCTTTGGCTCCGTATGCCTGCGCCACCATACCGCCGGTTCCTACTCGTAAAAAGCCCATGTTCCAATATAGAAGATCGAACAACATGGTTGCAATTGCGACTCCACCTATCATTGAGGCGTCTCCAAGACGTCCTGCTACGGCTAAATCTACGATGCCTACAAGAGGAACAGTAATATTGGCAAAGATACTTGGAATTGCAAGTCTTAAAACCTCTCTGTTGGCAGAAGAAAAATGCAGTCCCATAAATATTATCTGTATTTGCCGCTCTCCTGAAGCATTCCCAAATAGGATTCATACCTTTCCGCTGAGATTTCTCCCTTCTCAACAGCCTCCTTTACCGCACATCCCGGCTCATGTGTATGAGTACAGGGTGTAAATCTACAACTATCCTCAATGCGTAGCATCTCAGGAAAATAGTTACTTAACTCTTCGTGTGAAAAATCCACTAGCCCGAAACCGCGAATGCCTGGAGTATCTATTACGAATCCGCCCTTTGCAAGGGGATGCATCTGATAAAAAGTGGTGGTATGCTTTCCTTGCAAATGTGCATCGGAGATCTCCTGAACCTTTAAATTCAGATTGGGATCCAATGCCATTATGATTGATGACTTTCCAACGCCTGATTGACCGGAAAAAAGCACAACCTTATCCTTACATTTGAGAGTGAGCATGGCTGTATTATCTGCTTTTAATGCGCTTATGCACAGCACTTCATATCCGGCATTTGAGTAAATCGCCTTATATTTTTCCACAACTGAAAGTTGTTCCTCCCTGTAAAGATCCATTTTATTAATGATAATGGTGACAGGAACTGAATAGGCCTCACAGGTAACTAAAAATCGATCTATAAACTGTTGTTTTATCTCAGGATAATCTACGGTCACCACAAGAAAAGCCATATCTATATTGGCCGCAATAACATGCGACTGCCTTGAGAGATTGGCTGCACGGCGTATTACACAATTTTTTCTCGGCAAGATCTTTTTTATGACACGCAGAAGGTCATTTTTCACCTCTTCATATTCAACAATATCTCCAACGGCGATAGGATTTGTCGAGTTATCCTCTGCGAGCCTTAATTTACCCTTGATTACTGCCGGGAAGGGATTCCAGCAAGGTAATTTTGATAGTAAATAGTGACTGCCGGTATGTTTTACCACTACAGCTCTGCCGTTGCTCTCAAATGACATATCGTGATTTTTATTTATCAGTTGCGAATATACGAAATTGTATAAAAACAATTACATTTGTAAGATTTATATTAACATAAAATTATATAAGATGCATACTCAACAAGAATTGTCCGAAATTATTGAGAACTCTTTACAAAAACTCGATTTTACATCAGAGCCTCAGGAACTTTATGCTCCTCTGAACTATATTATCTCTATGGGGGGCAAGAGACTTCGTCCTCTTATGTGCCTTACTACATACGACCTTTTTGCAGAGCCTGTTACAGAGCAGATAATTTATCCGGCGATGGCATTGGAGGTATTTCATAATTTTACCTTGATACACGATGATATAATGGATAAGGCTGATATAAGGAGAGGCAAACCAACAGTATATAAGAAATGGGACAGCAATATTGCAATCCTGTCGGGGGATGTAATGTCCATTAAATCATACGAGCTTATTGCAGAATATCCTACCGAAAAACTTTGTGAGATTTTGCAACTTTTTACAAAAACTGCTGCGCAGGTATGTGAAGGGCAGCAATATGATATGAATTTTGAAAATGATTCAAGTACCACTTTAGAGGAGTATATAAAGATGATAGGTCTTAAGACTGCGGTGCTCGTTGCCTGTGCTGCCAAAATGGGCGCAATAATTGCAGGAGGTGATAAGAAGATTTGCGATTCTCTATACGATTACGGATATAAATTGGGACTTGCTTTTCAGATTCAAGATGATTATCTCGATACCTTTGGAGATAGCAAAACCTTTGGGAAGACAAT
>CAZNBA010000002.1:0-3429 GCA_964571395.1 uncultured Muribaculaceae bacterium | reverse complement strand
TATTATGAATTTTACAGAACAGGCCAACATCATTTTTGACAAATGTATTGCCGACTACCACAAAACAGATAATGTTGACGCTCCGATAATCAACCCGTACGAACTAAAAAGCATAGAATATTATCTTTACTTAAAAAATTGGATTGATACGGTTCAATGGCATCTTGAGGATATCATAAGGGACCCGAATATTAATCCGCATGAGGCTCTTAAACTAAAAAGAAGGATAGATAAATCCAATCAGGACAGAACGGACCTTGTGGAGCTTATAGACAGTTATATGCTGGATAAATATAAAAATGTAAAGATTGCCGGCGATGCTACAATCAATACAGAAAGTCCGGCATGGGCAATTGACAGACTTTCCATTCTCGCTCTGAAGATTTATCACATGAGGATTGAGGCTGAAAGAGCTGGCTCGGATAAGGAGCATGCGGCAAAATGCGGCGATAAACTGAATATCCTTCTTTCTCAGAAAAAAGATCTTTCAATGGCGATAGATCAGTTGTTGGAGGATATAGAGAGAGGCAAGAAATATATGAAAGTTTACAAACAAATGAAAATGTATAATGACCCTTCTCTTAATCCAATACTATACGCTAAATAAAGTAAAGATATATATAAGTTATGGGATTATCAAAAGAGAGACATATTTTAATATTCCGGCTTTCGGCGCTTGGAGATGTGGCTATTGCCTCTCCTTTAGTTAAAGAGTATGCGCGAAGGAATCCTAAAATAACCTTTTCTGTCATTTCTCAGCCCAAAATGGAGCCTATGTTCAGGGAGGTGAAGAATCTACAATTTATCCCCTATATTAAGAAAAAAAATGACTTTTGGAGCCTTATAAAATTTGCCAAATCGCTTATGAAAATTGCTCCAACGGAGGTGGCCGATATACACAATGTGCTTCGCAGTAAGATTTTTACAGGTTATATGTCTTTGCGCGGGTTGCGATGTAAGGCCGTGGATAAGAATAGGGCAAAAAAAAGAGAACTTGTTCGCGAGAAGCATAAAATATTGGTGCCACTTAAGACAAGCCAACGTGCTTATGAAGAGGTTTTTGTTAAACTTGGTCTTAAGGATTTGCATTTTGCCGATGCTCCTGTTCAGGCAAGGGTAAAGAGCAAGTTCCTTTATAGAAGGATAGGTATAGCTCCATTTGCCATGCACAAGGGTAAATGTTGGCCGTTGGAATATATGGAGCAGGTCGTCTCTGAATTAAGTAAGGAGAGCAATACGCGTGTCATTTTGTTTGGTGGCAAGGGGAGTGAGAGCGAGTTTTTGAAGGGATGGGAAAGACGCTACCAGAATGTTGAATCTATTGCCGGAAGATATACTTTAGCTGAAGAGTTGGAATTCATGAAGAGCCTGGATGTTATGGTAAGTATGGATTCTGCTAATATGCACTTTGCATCGCTTTCCAATACACCTGTGATTTCTATATGGGGAGCAACGCATCCCTATGCCGGTTTTTATGGATGGGGGCAGGATCCGGCTAATGCCATTCAATTGGAGTTACCATGCAGACCCTGTTCTATTTATGGGAAGACAGAATGTCTCAGAGGTGATTACGCTTGTTTAAAGGGGATTAAACCGGAATTGGTTTTAAGGAAGATATATGAATCTTTTGATTAATACGGCATATGTATTTAGCTGATATAAAAAGAATTGATTTTATAAATACATTTGTCTCTTCAAGAAACATTATTTAATAGTATTTATCATTAGAGTCCCATTAAAATTTGGAAGATTAGAAATTAAATTAATTTGGCTAATTAAAATAGTAAGGTTATTTGTTATATTTCAATAATCTCAAAAAATATTATAGAACTTTAATGGGACAGTAAAGAGTATTTATGGAGAAAGGGAGGATAAACAAGTTTGAAATAATGGCACCAGCCGGGAATTTTGAAGCATTAACTGCAGCAATTCAGGGTGGTGCGGATGCCGTGTATTTCGGTATAGGTAATCTCAATATGCGGTCTCATTCTGCGAATAATTTTCAGCCGAAAGATCTTCATGAAATAGTATCTATATGTCAAAGAAGCGGCGTAAAAACCTATCTAACCCTTAACATAGTCCTTTATAATCAGGATTTAGACCCGATGAGAGAGGCTTTGGATACTGCAAAGGAGGCTGGAGTTTCTGCGGTTATCGCCTCCGATATGGCGGCAATTCTTTATGCAAGAGAGATAGGTATGGAGGTACACATCTCCACACAGTTAAATGTATCGAATTTTGATAGCCTGAAATTTTATGCGCGTTTTGCAGATGTTATTGTTCTTGCGAGGGAACTTTCATTGTCGCAGGTAAAAGAGATTCATACACAGGTGATTTCTGAGGGGTTAAAGGGGCCTGGTGGTAATTTAATAAGGCTTGAAATGTTCTGTCACGGTGCTTTATGTATGGCAGTTTCAGGTAAATGTTACTTGAGTCTGCATTCATACAATGCCTCTGCAAATAGGGGCTCCTGTTATCAATTGTGTAGACGGAGCTATATTGTAACGGATGCCGAGACGGGCAATCAACTTGAGATAGATAACAAATACATAATGTCCCCCAAAGATTTATGTACAATTGAGTTTATTGATAAAATGGCTGATGCCGGAGTCGCTGTTTTTAAGATTGAGGGTAGAGCGAGAAGTGCAGAGTATGTTAAAACCGTGACAAAGGCCTATAAAGTAGCTGCCAATGCAGTTCAGGAGGGAATTTATACACAGGCTCTTGCTGCAACGCTTAAGGAAAAATTGGCCGAAGTCTTTAACAGGGGCTTTTGGGATGGTTATTATCAGGGGGCCAAATTGGGAGAGTGGAGCGAGGTTTACGGGAGTAAGGCTACCAAGAAAAAAACCTATATAGGCAAGGTTACGAACTATTTTTCAAATATAGGTGTAGCTGAGATTCTCATTGAGACCGGAAAACTTGCTGAGGGTAATAATATTATAATCTCAGGTCCCTCGACAGGAGTAATAGAGATATGCATTAAAGAGTTGCGAGTAGATTTAAAGAGAGCTTCCAAGGCCTCTAAAGGCGAGTACTGTTCAATTCCGGTGCCTCAAAAACTCAGACGCTCTGATAAAGTTTATCTTTTTGAATAATCACCCCAAGCGGCTTAGGTATCAGTAAAACTTGTTCTGAGGGCGTTGAACTGTGCAACAGGCGTTGCACTTATTTAACGGGCCTTTCGGTCCGAGGGCATGCCGTAAACGGCAATGTTCAGCTGGCGCTGAACTCAGTAACAGGCTTTCAGCCTGAAATACAGCACCGAGATGTTCAGCGGAGCTTCACTCAGTTAACAGGCTTGCAGCCTGAGGAGACAGCACTGCAGAAGCAGTGCGGCTGCTGATGCAGCCTTTATCAATCAATTAGAACCTCCACGAATGCGTATCACAGTAATTTCGAAAACAGAGCCGAGAGCATCTGAGGCTT
>CAZNBA010000001.1:64363-79271 GCA_964571395.1 uncultured Muribaculaceae bacterium | reverse complement strand
ATGCGTATCACAGTAATTTCGAAAACAGAGCCGAGAGCATCTGAGGCTTTTCCGAAGTTAAACGAGGCCTGTTTGTCGAATTACTGTGATAGCATTCCATACAACGAAGCTAAACACAACCTGTTTGCTGAATTGCTGAAATAGCATCTCCTGCAACGGAGAGCTAATGTGATAGCATTCCAGCCAACGGAGCACCAAACCATCAACTTATCTGTAACAGTATTAATAAACCGGAAGAGTAAACCAGAAATCAGCCCCTCCAAGCAGTTCAGAGGTCTTGTAACCAACTTGTCCACCACTTTGCTCCACAATATTGCGGCTTATGGCGAGTCCGAGTCCCGTTCCACTGCTCTTTGTGGTAAAATTAGGCTTGAATAATTTGTTCACATCCTCCTCCTTTACACCGTTACCACTATCCTCAAACGACACCCGGTAATAGTTATCCTCTTTAACAAGAGAGATACGTACATAGCCATGGCCAATCTCCTCCATTGCCTGAACTGCATTGGAAAGAAGATTCACAATCACCCTTATTACCTGGCCTTTGCGAACAACTACACGGCAATCGTCTGAGTCGGAATCATAAAGTATTTTAATATCCTCGCGCGTATCGAACAATATCTTTTGCTCTGTAATAAGCTCATGAAGATTCACTACCTGATTCTCCTCAAAATAGAATTTTGCGAAACTTGAGAACTCCGACGCCGTATTGGAAAGAATATCAATCTGCTCCAGAATAGAATTACCAACATCCTCAAACTTCTGCTCCCAACCCTTTACGCCCTGCTTTTTGAGCCTGATAAGATGCTGTATACTTAATCGCATAGGCGTAAGAGGATTCTTTATTTCATGCGCAATCTGACGAGCCATCTCGCTCCAAGCATGCTCTCTCTCTGTTTGAGCCAATTTGGCCGTACTCTCTTCCAGATCATCAACCATTTTATTATAAGCATGCACCAGAACTCCCAACTCATCCTTATTCTTGTAGTTGATTGGCTCAGCATGTTTTGACACATCTATAAGATTCATCTTCCTGCTTATCTCGGCAAGAGGGCGAGAGATAGAGTTTGAGAGCAATGTACCACCAAGAGCCGCTGCAAGAATCAGCAATATGTAAATATTGATAATTGTAGCCACTACCGAGGAGATATCGCCTCGCAAATCGGAATTTTTGGAAAAATATGGTATATTGGCTATCGCAATAAGTTTACCTTCATTATTAAAAATAGGCGCATACAACGCATAGTATGACAGCTCTCCTATCTGCTCATTATTAATAACCTGACGCTTATTTTCGGATATCATCTGGTAATAGGCGTCGGAATTCATTCTCGAAGGAAGAATACATTTTTCAAAGAGTTCAGGCCTTGTTGAACGTATCAATCGCCCGTGAGGATCATATAAATTGATATCCACCTGAGTATTATTGGCGGTTTTATCCATGGCTTGGAACAGGTCGGGAGTATTGATATCGTTGTACTGCTCGGCATACTTGCAAAAATCTGAGAGAGTAGTCTGGACAGATTGCAATTTCTCCTCCATATTCAGGCGATTAGACTCTTTATAATAGTTGATACTGAACCACACACTTCCAAGACCCATACATATAAGGGAACTCACAAGGGAGGTAGTAAGAAGATAGGTAATCTTTCGCCTGAAAGAATTTTTAGGAAGTTTTATCCTAACCGCATGCTTTCTAATTCTCCTTATCCTCAGAAAAAGGAATAAAAAAGCAGAATAAAAGAGAACCAGATATGAGAAGGAGACAAGGTAAGGATAGATATCCCTTTGGGGACGGCTTATGATTATTACCGCCTCTTGGGACAGTTTATTAACAAAATGCCTGTAACCGTCTCGCTTTGTAATTGTAAAGCCGTCGTGGTACTCTCTCTTTGCAAGCGATGTTGAGTAATTATATCTGCCTCTGAATATTACCAGTCTGTCATCTACATATTTAGCATAGGAATAATAGGTTGGCATATTCAAATTATCAGCCTGCTTATAATTAAGCAACAGAGCCGGATAACCTATCACATCTTTAGTGTATCTTGAATCGAGTTGAATATATAAATTCACCGGACCGCTTGCTGTAAGGTATCGGAACAATCCAAGATAGCTCACCCTTCCGTTGTAGTTATTGAGAAAAAAGAAGTTTGATCTATCGGAAAGTGGAGATCCATATTTTATTATAGCATTATCATAAAACGCATTACAATCAACAAGGCGCTGTCCTCTATTATCAAGCAGAGCATCATTAGGGCGACAAATCGTAAGATTAATCTCATAACGCTGACCTACTCCCTGGAAATAAAGTTCATCGAGTCGGCTTTGCAGAAGAGTGGTTATCCTCTCCGGCATCTCAAGAATAACTCGCATAACAGGGTCATTGGCAAGTTTTTGCTCAATGGAAAGCAACTTAAGTTCAATGTCAAGGTCTCTCTCAACAGAGAGTTTATTAGACCATACACGGCATTTATCCTGCTCCTTCCTGAATGAAATATAACTCACTACAGATTGAGAGAAAAGAGCTATTATAAAGACGTATATTACAGTGGATTTGACACTCAGGAGCACATTAGTTTTCACCTTTGTAATAACCGGAACAGTAAACTGCAACATAAGCAGTAACCCGACAAACAATAGTGCGTACGAAACATAAGTGAGTATGGAATACAAGCTCAACTCCTCAAGTTTGTAAAGCTCGAGAGTGATAGATGAGTTTGTTATGATTGATCTGAGTGTAAATGTTATATAAGTTATTAATAGTAAAATAAACAGAACCAGCATGGTAACAATGAATCTTCTCCTCACACCGGTCTGCTTTTTATAGTATAATATAAAGTTCTTTCGAAGCATATACAGAGCGAGAACCACAAAAAAGACATAAAGATTATTCAACAGGAAGTTACCAAACGATGAAAAAAGCCCCCAATCCGCATAAAGATTCGGCGAAAAATACTTGGAATTGAAACTTGCAAGCTCGCCCAACTTATAACAATACAGCCTTAAAAGCGTCAGGAATCCTACATATATACAGAAAACCTTAAATGTCCTCTTTCCGTAATAATATGAGAAGAGAGCAATAAGAGCAAACAAAATAGCCATCCACCGCATTACCACCACTCCATACTCCGTACCGGCATTTAACTCTTTAATGACCGAAAAAAGAGGCTCCCCATCTTTGCCACGCACAATGTAGCCATCATCAAAGAGATTTGGAGTTAATGCAAGAGGTTGTTTTATATTAAATTTCGGATTGAGTTTGTTAGGCAAAACTGTATTATTGCTCGGATAGTCAGTCTTTACAAGAAGTCCTGCGATAACTTTTGCCCTTTCGCTTGTATAGGACCTCACAACATACCATGCAGAACCGAGATTGAGGTATTGCTCCTTTTCACCAACATAAGCCAAAGGATTATTATACAAACTGTTTGTGCTTAAGTAATGCATACGGTACCATAACGGAAGTACATCCACCTCATCATTTCCAATTGGAAATTCATTCAACCACGACTGTATGGTATCTGCATTGTATTTGTAGATAACCATATCCTCCGGGAAATCCTTCAATTTGAGCCACTCATCAACAGGATAGTTAAGAGCCTGCAATGCATAATCTTCAAGAATTTTTTGTCTTACCTGAATTTTATGTTCCAGCTTTTCTACATCTCTATCAAAAAAATGTCCCTGAGGACGTATTATAAATGAAAGAAGCACGAACAACGCGGCAAAGGCAAGCAATATCTTTGTCCTGTAACGCAGGAAAATAGTGATTGCTCCGTTTAATTTATCCAATATGATGATAGTAATCCTTTTCACTTGTATGCTATGGTCATTTATGGTGGTATGGTTCCCCTTTTATTATTGTAAAAGCACGATATAACTGTTCCATGAAGATTAGCCTGATAATTTGGTGAGAAAAAGTCATCTCGGAAAGAGAAAGCAACTCGTCGGCCCTATCGTAAACCTTCTGAGAAAAACCATAAGCCCCGCCAATAACAAAGACCATCTCTTTATTACTATTACTGTACACAATCCTCCTTTCCAAATGGCGTGCCCAACTCTCTGAGTCGAATTTTTTACCACGCTCATCTAGCAAAGTCACAAAATCTCCCTCCCGTATATATTTAAACAGCAACTCTCCCTCTTTCTCCTTTATCTGCTCCCTTGAAAGCGAGGAGACACTCTTTAATTCAGGAATCTCGACAATATTAAAATTCCCGTAATGCTCCAATCTTTTGGAATAAACCGATATTCCTTCATTAAGATACGTAAAGGCCGTTTTGCCTACTGTCAATAGGGTGAATTTCATGAGACAAAAATAATATTATGAATCGATATTATCAAATAACTCCATTTTATAATGCCTTCGGGCACAATCTAAATCTATCCATTTGTTGGCTTGATTTTTGCAAAATCACAATCGATAATCAATTTTGAAATAATTACATAATGAGCAGATTGCTTACCATACTACTAATCTTTTCAGGAGCCTGTTCCCAACCGGTTATGGCACAAAATCTAATGTTTCAGGCAAAAGGTATGCAGCAGATGGCAAGCCAGTCACACGATGTCTTTGTTCCAATTTCAAAATATCTCAAACAAGGTAATACTGAGAAACTTTCAGCATGGTTCGCAAAAAATCTTGAACTTGATATTTTAGGAAATTCAAACGATTGCAGCAAAGTACAAGCCACTCAGATTATAAAAGAGTTCTTTACCACATACACTCCAAAAAGTTTTGTAATAATTCATAAAAGCGGACAGGCACCAATGAAATACGCAATAGGTACGCTGAATGCCGGCGGAGAAAAGTTCAGAGTCACTTTACTTGTAAAGACTCAATCCTCAGGAAATCTTATACAACAACTTAGAATAGAAAAAAGCGGCGATTGAAACAACCGCCACCAACTGATTTAAAAAATTCTTATCTATTTTTCAGATATATTATCTAGCAGAAGCATAGGCAGTAACATCCTCCTTTGTAATGATATCACCGCAAAGAATAATCAGACGTTCAATGACATTCCTCAATTCCCTGATATTCCCGGTCCAAGGCAATTTTACCAACTCGTCCATAGCCTCCTTGCTGATTGTACGCGGCTGCATTCCCGACTCGGAACATACCTGGTCCATAAAATAGTTGGCAAGCAGCGGAATATCATCTCTTCTCTCGCTTAACGGAGGAACATGCATAACTATTACACTTAATCTGTGATAAAGGTCCTCTCTGAAATTTCCTTTTGATATCTCCTCCATAAGATTTTTATTTGTGGCAGCCACTACTCTTACATCAACATTTATATCTTTATCGCTTCCAACACGTGTAAGTTTATTCTCCTGCAACACTCTCAAAACCTTTGCCTGCGCAGCAAGACTCATATCTCCTATCTCATCAAGGAATAGTGTCCCTCCATCTGCCTGCTCAAACTTACCCTTATGCTGCTTGATTGCAGAGGTAAAGGCCCCCTTTTCATGCCCGAAAAGTTCGCTCTCAATAAGCTCTCCCGGTATTGCAGCGCAATTCACCTCAATAAACGGCATCGTATTTCTGTGGCTCTCCTGATGCAACCACCTTGCAACAAGTTCCTTACCGGTACCATTTGATCCTGTAATAAGGACCCTCGCATCAGTGGCGGCAACTCGATTGATCATCTCTTTAATTTTTTTTATTGGCTCAGATTCTCCTATAATCTCCTGAACTCCTGACACTTTCTTCTTTAGAATTTTAGTCTCCTTAACAAGCGTGGTTTTTTCAGTAGCATTTTTTAGCGTAATAAGTATGCGATTAAGATCAAGAGGTTTCTGAATAAAATCAAAAGCTCCCTTCTTTATACAATCTACGGCAGTATCAACCGAACCATGTCCGGTAATCATTACAACCGAGGCGTCATTTCCACTTTCCACAAGTTTGTCAAGAACCTCAATTCCATCCATACCCGGCATCTTGATATCACAGAAGATAACATCAAAATTAGTTGCAGCAGCAGCATCAAGCCCCTCCTTTCCATCGGCGGCGAGACTTATCTCATGTCCTTCAAATTCCAAAATCTCCTTTAGAGTATTCCTAATGCTCTTCTCGTCATCTATTATAAGTACCTTCATTTATTTATTTTTTAATTATTCTATTTTTCACCTTCTCATCGCTCAACACTTCCTATATTTTCACCATTTTTCCATCGCATAAACTCCTCCTGCATAGCCCCCTCTTTTAAAGAGTAGGAGGATTGCCAAATTCTCCTTATTCCGGTTTTTTCCAAAACCAAAGAGGTGAAAACAAAAGCTAAAACTATATAGTCCACTCTTATACGTGACATTCCATTCATAGCAAGTCTATCGGATGAGGTAGATTTCAGTAATTTTCGGCCCAACTCTGTCAGTTTATCGCATGGCAACTCCACAGCGGGAATATCGCGGTAGCAACAATTGAAAATCAAATCCTTAAAGGTATCAAAGGAACCCGACGACCCTATCAGTACAGCTGGCCGGTATGTCTCAACAGCACTCCATAAAGGCGTTAGCACCTCTGCAGAAAAATTGCTAAACTCCCTGATAATCGCTTCAGGTACAGGGTCTGTATAATTGAATCTTTCTCTCATTCTGGCCATGCCTATCGGAAAACTCATCTTCCATAGAATTTTACCTCCGTCAGTGATAATAAATTCGTTGCTTCCTCCCCCAATATCCAGCATCAGCGCATTAGCTCCATTAAAAACCTCCTTAGAAAGACTTAGAAGTATTCCTCTGAAGATAAGTTCCGCCTCACGCTCCCCGGGTATCACACGTATATCCATTCCGTAACGACCATTAAAGTAGTTAACAAAATCGGTACCATTTTTTGCATCCCTTATGGCTGAAGTGGCATACGGAATTACCTCATCCACCCCTCCGCACTCCCCAATTACCTTAAAAATTTCAGAAAAAGCCTTGTCGGCAGTTGTAAAAGCATGTTCAGAAATCAATCCGCCACCCAAACCTCCTGCACCAATGTATCCGGGATATTTAAACTCCCTTATGCCTCTTACTCCCTTCTCTGAAAATTCAGCAAGTAACAGATTAAAAACATTCGTACCAAGGTCCAAAACCGCAACACGCCGGCTCTTTAATATTTTATCATTTGATTTGAACGCCATTTGCTTTACATTAATTTAGCCTGCAAAGTTAATCTTTTTATTTGTGCTGCGATTAGGAATCTGTTTTTCCAATGGATTTTTTCTACCTTTGCGCCCATGGAAAACAAAAAAATAATTATTGCAATCGACGGGTATTCCTCAACAGGAAAGAGCAGTTTTGCCAAGGTAATTGCGCAGCGACTCGGATATATTTATGTTGATACCGGAGCTCTGTACAGAGCAGTGACCTATTTTGCATATACAAACGGATTTATAGATAAAAGGAACAAAATTGATACAGCTAACCTTCGCAAATTATTGCCAAAAATCAGTTTGGATTTCATACAAAAAGGGAAGGAAGGAAAATCGGAGACCTATCTGAACGGATACTGCATAGAACAGCAAATAAGAACATTGGAGGTTTCAAATAAGGTAAGTTATGTCTCAAGAACAGCTTTTGTCAGAGAGTATGTAGATTCAATTCTCCACAAATTGGGAAAGAAAAAAGGAGTTGTAATGGACGGCAGAGATATTGGGACAGCCGTTTTCCCCAATGCCGAGCTAAAAATTTTCATGACAGCCTCTCCTGAAATAAGAGCACAGAGGAGATTTACGGAACTTAAAGAACAGGGCAAAAGAGATAAATATGACGATATCCTAAAAAATCTCAGAGAGAGGGATTATATAGACGAGCACCGCGATATAGCCCCCTTATCAAAGGCTGCAGATGCAATAGTTCTCGACAACAGTACAATGAGCATACCTGACCAATTCGTATGGCTAAATAAAATATTACTAGATAAATTCAATATAGAGATGAAATGAATCTCTCAATAGAAATAGATCCTGAGTCTGGCTTCTGCTACGGAGTAATCAGAGCAGTTGAAACCGCTGAAAACAACCTTAAGAAGGGTAGTTTGCACTCGCTCGGTTCTATTGTGCACAATAATTCCGAGCTTGAGAGATTGAAAAAAAAAGGACTATCTATTATCGGTATTGCCGAGATGAAACAATTGAGCAACACCACGGTACTTATCCGTGCCCACGGAGAGCCACCGGAAACATATAAAATTGCAGAGGAAAGAGGTATAAAACTTATCGATTGTACCTGTCCGGTTGTTCTCAAACTCCAGGAAAACATACGTGAAACCTACTCAAAAATTGCCTCCATAGGGGGACAGATATTAATCTTTGGGAAAAACGGCCATGCAGAGGTAAACGGTCTTGTCGGACAAGTGGGAGGGCATGCGGCAATCGTAGATGCTTTTATAAATCCACAAGGGTATGTAGAGGTAACAGGACTTAATAAAATAGACTTTTCCCGTCCAATCCACATCTTTTCACAAACTACAAAAGACCCCAAAGAGTACGATTTCCTCTGCTCGCTCGTAAAGGAGAAACAGGCCAGATTCGGTCTCAAACCGGAGATTCATAATTCAATATGCAGAAGGGTGGTTTTAAGACACAATAATCTTAAAAGTTTTGCAATAACTCATTCTGTAATTCTTTTTGTGAGCGGACGGGAAAGTTCCAACGGGAGAGTACTCTATGATCTTTGCAAGAGTGTAAACAGCAGATCTCATTTTATTCAGGATACAAATCAAATAAAAAAAGAGTGGTTTAATGAGGGTGACAACGTTGGCATATGCGGTGCCACCTCTACCCCAAAATGGCAATTGGAATCTGTGGCAGATTACCTGCAAACAAGAGATGGGATGGAGGTCTAAATGTAATGACCAACCACGAGCTCCCCTTATAGACGTGCTTGAAAATCAAGTCGAACAAGTTGCACGCAACAAATTTAAAAACAGCATCTAATAATATTTGCATGAAAAGTATTATCTTTGCATAAAAATTACACTAAATATATATGGCAACTACAGCAGATTTTAAGAACGGTGCGTTCTTCCTTTTTAACGAGCACCCTTGTCAGTTAATTTATTTTCAACACGTTAAGCCAGGCAAGGGAAATACTATAGTAAGAACCAAATTTAAAGACCTTACCAATGGCAAGATTCTAGAGCACACATATGGTGCCGGGGAGAGAATAGATTTCATAACTGTTGAGAGAAGACCTTATCAATATCTTTACAAAGATGATATGGGCTACAACTTCATGCACAGCGAAACTTTTGAGCAAATTTGTCTCGAGCCATATATGGTACCAAGTGCTGATCTTATGAAAGAGGGACAGGGGGTAGAGATGATGTTTTATGTTGGAAAAGATGAAGAGAAATGCTTGTCATGTGAACTTCCCTCCTTTGTTGAACTTGAAATTACCTATACTGAACCGGCTGTAAAAGGAGATACCGCCTCTACCAACGCCCTCAAAGAGGCAACATTGGAGACCGGAGCAAAAATTATGGTTCCTCTCTTTATAAATCAGGGAGAAAGAATCAAGGTTAAAACGGAAGACCATTCATACGGAGAGCGTGCGTAAACCGTATCGAGGCAGTTCCGCTTAATTTTTTAAGCAGTTCCATTTAATATTTTACATAATGACCATAAAGTCAAATATCATTTTATTGTCCGTTCTCGTGTTTTGCGGGTGCGGACAATTTGCATCTGTAGGTACCAAAGGCACCGATTCCGATGCAGACGCTCTTATAAACAGGGGAGAATTTGCTAAAGCAACACAAGTCCTAAAAAACAGGATGGCTACAGAATCACTGAGCATCTCGGAACTATATGACCTGCACTTTAAAATTGATAGGATGAAGCGTATCAGGGAAGATTTTGATATGAATCGAGATACTGCAATTGCCTATATTCAAAAATACTATCCTGACGTAACTGATGCGGAAATTTCTAAATGGGAAAAGACGGGGGCTCTTGAGTGTATGACTATTGACGGAGAGAAAAAATACTTCTATAATGCCCCGCGCAATTTATTCAGAATTAATAAAGAGGCACAACGACACTGGTACAGTGCAAATGGAAGACAATCGAACGAGCTCGATCTCTTTCTTGAAAAATATATTCCAAAGGCAGTTTCTGACAGTGCCAAATCAAAACAAATTTACAATATTGGGCAGTCGGAATTCTGCCATTACACAGCACCAGTAAAGATGCACATAAAATATACCATTACGGTAGATCCGGGAGAGGTGCCTGCAGGAGAGATAATAAGGGTATGGATGCCATATCCGAGAGAAAATGAAAGATATAAAGAGATAAAACTTATCTCCGTTTCTCAGCCAGAATATCTTATTTCGCCCAAATCTTATCTTCATCAGAGCCTCTATATGGAACAGGTAGCAAAGGCAGGCAAACCTGCAATTTTCTCCTATGAGTTGAGTTTTATCTCATACAATAAATGGTTCAGTTTCGGTCCTCAAGATATCAAATCTTATAATAAGCAAAGTAATCTGTATAAAGAATTTACAGCAGAAAGAAAAAGCCATGTCATCTTCTCTGAAAAGATTAAACATCTTACAGACAGCATAACCGGTAATGAACAGAACCCATATCTAAGGGCAAAAAAAATCTTTTGCTACATAGCCGACAACTACCCGTGGGCGAGTGCGAGAGAGTACTCCACAATTGAGAATATTCCTCAATATGTGATTGATAATCACCACGGAGATTGCGGACAAGTAAGTCTGCTGTTTATTACAATGGCAAGATATGCAGGCATCCCCGCAAAATGGCAAAGCGGCTGGATGTTACACCCTGGCGAGGTAAATCTTCACGATTGGGCGGAAGCCTATTTTGAGGGAATCGGCTGGGTACCAGTTGATCAATCTTTTGGTTATGTCAAAAGTAACAACCAAGATACAAAGCTCTTCTTCACTAAAGGATTGGACGCATACCGCTACATAGTAAATGAAGATTTTTCCCAGGATCTTTATCCCGCCAAAATCTATCCTCGCAGCGAAACAGTTGATTTCCAACGCGGAGAGGTTGAATGGAAAGGAGAAAATCTCTATTTCAACAGATGGCACTATAATATGGAGGTAAAATATGAGTGACGATTATCTCGCCAACTATTCATCCAAAGCCGATGATGTTTTGCTATGGCTGCAAAAACAGACTAACCTGCGAACCAATCATTCAAGAATGTTATGCGGAGCAGTTGAGGGTAAATTGCTGGAGTTTATTTCAGATATGCTCTCACCTCTGCACATACTTGAGATAGGGACATTTACGGGCTATTCGGCAATCTGCCTTGCAAGAGGACTGCGAGAAGGAGGCACTTTGGATGCTCTGGAAATTAACGATGAACTTGAAGAGCTTATCCACGAGGCCTTTGCCCGAGCCGGAATGGAAGAGAGAATAAATCTTATCATTGGCAATGCAAACGAGACTATTAAAAAACTTGATAAGATGTATGACCTCGTCTTCATAGATGCCAACAAAAGAGAATACGAGCAGTACTATAATGCAGTAATAGACAAAGTACGTGACGGTGGCTACATTATTGCCGACAATGTGCTTTGGAACGGAAAGGTAGAGACAGAGGCTCATGATGCCCAAACCTTGGGCATACAAGCCTTCAACAATATGGTAATACAGGATAAACGCGTTGAAAATGTAATTATTCCGCTCAGAGACGGAATTAACCTTATCAGGGTACATAAAAAAAGAGAAAATCAATTTATAAGGGCCTCAGTAAAAAATATCCCACTAATTCAATACTTGGCGAAGATCTCTTTTACAGCTGCTTATAAAGAGATACTTTCAATGGAACAGCTCACATGGATGCTCAACTGGATGTACTCCACAGAGAGTCTGACCTTTCAGATGGAACATGACCACACATTTTTCATAATGTATTGCAACAATCTGCCGTGCGGTTATATCTCAATAGAAAGACAGGAAAAAAAACTTTTTCATCTGCAAAAAATTTACCTGCTACCAGATGCACAAGGTAAAGGACTGGGCGAAGCTCTTATAAAACGCGGATTAGAATTTATACGCTCATTTGAACTTAAAAATTGTCGCGTAGAGTTGAACGTAAATCGCAAAAACAAAGCTGTTGAATTTTACAAAAAAATGGGATTCGAAATTGCCGAAAGCGGTGATTTTGAAATTGGAAACGGTTTCTACATGAACGATTATATTATGTCCATGGATATTAAGGGCTGAGTCACAGCAAAATATTTATACCACCGCAAACCAAAACACCTCTATCTGTAAATAAGAACAGAGAGATTCTTCCATGGAAGAATCTCAGCAGCAACATTCTGCAAATCATCGGCAGTAAGCTCCTCAATTTTTGCCATCGTAACCTCCAAAGGTTCAACATTACCATACACCATCAATGATTTACCCATCGAAAGGCATTGAGCCTCCGAATTATCAGATGCAATTGCAAGTTGACCGAGCAACTGTTTTTTTGCGTTCGCAATTTCGCGCTCCGTGAGTTTTACCTCTATCATCCTGTCAGTCTCCTTATGTACAAAATCTATACATTTATTTATCAGCGGTTTATCACATCCAAAATAGATTGTAAAGGCACCGGTGTCAGAGTAGGGGCTGTAAGCCGCTTCAACAGAATAAACAAGTGCATGTTTCTCTCTTAAAACCATATTCAGCCTGGCATTTGTTGCAGGACCTCCCAAGATATTGGCAACCATCGCAAGCGCAAGCCTCTTACGCTCCTCATAAAAGGAGTAGGCAGTAGCCCCTATCACACAATGCGCCTGGTGATTTTTTTTTCTTATCTCCTTATAAAATGGCTTACCGATAAAATTACTTTCGATTAATATGTCGGGGTACTCAGCCTGCTCCACATTAAAATTAGGAGAACATTCAACCCCGCTACGATAGTGCCCCAAACAAGAATTAACCATTTTAACAACCTCTTTTTCAGATATATCAGCTACAATGGAAATAGCCATATTTTGGGGAATAAAGTACCTCGACAAATAGTCCTTAAGCGTATCGGCAGTTATTCTATCCAATGTCCTTTTTGAGCCCAAAATTTGGTACTGCAAAGGATGTCCCTCAAAAAGCAGCGCTTCAAAATCTTCATAAATAGATTCGGAAGGAGAATCCTTATACGATATGATCTCCTCATATACAACTTCTTTCTCTTTTACAAGTTCCTTTTCTGGATAAATGGAGGTGAAAGCAAGTTCAAAGAGAAGATCTATAGCCTTTCTTAAATCCTCCTTTAAAACCGTCGCATGAATAACAGTCTCCTCCTTTGTTGTGTACGCGTTAAGTTCACCGCCTACATTTTCAAGCAAATTGTTAATACCTGTTGAACCTCTTTTTTTAGTTCCCTTAAAGAGCATATGTTCATTAAGATGCGCAAGTCCGCCAACGTTCGGCTCCTCATCCCTTGTCCCTACCTTAGTACTTAAGGCGCAACAAGCTACTGGAGAGGTCACCCGCTTAAAAGCAAATTTTATTATACTCATTTCAAATCCTTCTCACCTATTCTATTTCTATATTGTAACTTTATCGCTCCAGAGATCCCAAAAAAGAATCCGAGAAACTATTTTAAGTCTGCAAAATTAGAAAATATTCTTACTTTTGTACTATATGGAAAAATTCATTGTTTCTGCAAGAAAATACAGACCTGCCGATTTTACATCGCTTATAGGTCAGGACAGTATAGCCCGTACTCTTAAGAACTCTATTAAAAGAGGACAACTGGCTCATGCCTATTTGTTTTGCGGTCCACGCGGAGTGGGAAAAACAAGTACGGCAAGAATATTTGCCAAGACCATAAACTGTATGAATCCATCGCCGGATCTTGAACCCTGCGGAGAATGTGAATCGTGCAGATCATTTACTGAGGGGATATCATATTGTATTCATGAACTCGATGCCGCCTCAAACAACTCTGTAGAAGATATCAGAGCCTTAATAGAAAAGGTGCGCATACCTCCGCAAGTTGGTAAATACAGTGTGTACATCATAGATGAGGTACATATGCTCTCAGCCGCTGCATTCAACGCATTTCTTAAAACTTTGGAAGAGCCACCTGCATATGCAATCTTTATTCTTGCAACAACCGAAAAGCACAAAATCATTCCAACAGTATTGAGTCGTTGCCAGACTTACGATTTTAACCGCATAACAGTAAGTGATATTGTAAAGCAACTTACAGAAATTGCCTCCAAAGAGGGAGTAACAGCAGATCCGGATGCACTTCATGTAATAGCGCAAAAAGCAGACGGTGCAATGAGAGATGCTCTCACTCTATTCGATCAGGCTGTTGCATTCTGCGGCAACAATATAGATTACAACTCTGTAATAAAAAATCTTAATGTTTTAGATAGTGACTACTACTTTAATATTACAAATTGCTTTCTGAGCGGTAATCATTCTGGAGCCTTACTTATTTTTGACGAAATTCTATCAAAGGGATTCAACGCCCTATACTTTATAGGCGGGCTAAGTTCACATCTGCGTAACCTGTTGGTCTGCAAAGATAATATCTCAATGAAACTTCTTGATACCTCCCCCGCTCTAATTGAGAGATATAAGGAACAAAGTCTTAAATGCAGTTTTAATTTGCTTTACAAACTTCTTGGAGAGACAGTCAAATGTGAATCGGAATACAGATTAAGTTCCAATCAGAGACTGCTTGTAGAATTTATGCTAGTTAAGGAGTGCTCGCTGAGCGAAGAACTTTCAAGCAGTTTACAATCTGCTACTCCTCAAATGCACCGGTCTGCACAACAAAACATACTGTCAACCGTGCAGCCACAACTGCAAATAGCACGGGAACAAACACAGACAGGGCAACAACAGGTGCAAGCAGAGCAGCCGCAACCGAAAATAGCACGGGAACAAACACAGACAGAGCAACAACAGGTGCAAGCAGAACAGCCGCAACC
>CAZNBA010000001.1:0-64263 GCA_964571395.1 uncultured Muribaculaceae bacterium | reverse complement strand
ACACAGACAGAGCAACAACAGGTGCAAGCAGAACAGCCGCAACCTAAAATAGCACAGGAACAAACACAGACAGAGCAACAACAGGCACAGCAGCCCGCCGAGGTAAATTCAGAAATTGATACAATTGCTACAGGCCAACTATCAATTAAAAATCTGATTCGGAATGCAAAAGGAGCTCACAAAGAGGAGACAAAAAAGATTACTGATAATAAAGAGGTAACAATTGAAGCACTTAATCATGCGTGGGAAAAGATGGGTAAAAGCCAGAAAGCTCATCCGAGATTGGGCACTGCAATATCGCAAACCACGCCAAAACTTATGGAGGATAATCTTACAATCATCTTTACTGTAAGCAATAGTGCACAACAAGCTTGGATTGAAAAAAATTCACAGATAGCTCTCACGGATTTTCTAAAGCAAGAGCTCTCAAATAACAATATTAAGTTGATTATTAAAGTCAAAAAGGCTGAGGAGAGTGAAAATAAGCTCTATATGCCCCAACAGCAAGCGGAATTTCTCATGAACAATAATGAGGAGCTACGCGAACTGAAGAAGGATCTCGACCTTGAATTACAATAGCCCAAAAGAGTTAAATTTTTTATATATGCGTCTATATTGCACCAATCTTATTAAAAAATACGGGAAAAGAACCGTCGTAAAAGGAGTTTCAATTGAAGTTGAGCAGGGTGAGATTGTGGGCCTTTTAGGGCCTAACGGAGCCGGCAAGACAACAAGTTTTTACATGATTACAGGACTTATAAAGCCGGACGGAGGCAGGATATACCTCGACAATGAGGATATCACGGCTCTTCCAATGTATAAGAGAGCACAAAAAGGGCTTGGGTATCTTGCACAGGAGGCATCAGTATTCAGGAAACTATCTGTTGAGGATAATTTGATGGCCGTAATGGAACTGTCGGAGATGACAAAAGAGGAACGTCAGGAAAGATTGGATACCCTAATAAATGAATTCAGTCTGCAAAAGGTAAGGAAAAGTTATGGTATTCAGCTCTCCGGAGGAGAAAGAAGAAGGTGCGAGATTGCACGCGCTCTGGCCATAGATCCAAAATTCATCCTCCTCGATGAGCCCTTCGCTGGAGTAGACCCAATAGCAGTTGAGGATATACAACATATTATTGCCAAACTTAAGACAAAAAATATCGGAGTAATTATTACCGACCATAATGTTCATGAGACTCTTGCCATTACAGACCGCGCTTATCTTCTTTACGAGGGTAGCATTCTTGAGAGCGGCACGGCAGAGGAACTCGCCAATAATCCAGATGTACGTAAAAAGTACCTCGGACAAAATTTCGAACTTCGCAAAGCTGTTTTACATCAGCGCGAAGAGGAACAATAAACCGGATTACTATAAGCTCTTCTTTACTGCCGCAGCAGTATCGACAACAGGAGAAAGACCTTTCAATAATTTATCAACGTACTTTTTTGTTTTCAAACTATCTATAGTGGAACGGTAAGTCTCTATAGTATTTTTAAAACTCTCCATGTTCGATTTGGAAATAGGTGCAGCCGAAGGACTCTCCATTTTAAGGGGATCTATTGGCTTGTTATTTTTATAGACTCTGAAATCGAGATGAGGCCCTGTTGAAAGGCCTGTACTTCCTACATAGCCAATAATCTCACCCTGAGCCACTCTCCCGCCTTTTCTCAATGTCTTTGAATAACCACTCAAATGCATATAAGAGGTTGTATAGGTAGAATTATGCTTTATTTTAATTGTATTTCCGCCACCACCTGACCAACCTTTCTGTATTACTATACCGGCGCCGATAGCCATTACGGGCGTACCTTTAGGAGCAGCGTAATCAACTCCTGTATGCGGCCTTACAATCTTGAGTACAGGATGCCTGCGTGCGTATGTAAATCTCGAAGTAATTCTAAAGAAATTAAGAGGAGCCTTAAGGAAAGCTTTCTTAAGACTCTCTCCGAGCTCATTCCAATATTTATTACTGCTTGTACCGTCTGTAAAGCGTACAGCATAATAGGGTTTGTTTTTATGGATAAATTCAACATAATAAACCTCATTTATATCAACAACCTCCCCTTCATACGACAATTCCTCATACAAAACTTTAAATGAGTCACCATCTTGCAGTCCAAAAAAATCTATTGTCCAGGCATAAATATCAGATAACTGAAGCGCAAGAAGTGGGCTTGCACCGGCATTCTTCAAATCCTGCCAAAGTGAACTTGTAATTTTCACCTCGGAAAACCTAAAAGATGACTTAACCTCATCCTCAATTATCTTAACAGAAACCGGCTCTTTCAATGAAAAAACCACATGAGTATGAGGATCTCTATTATAAATAAAATAGGCAAGATCCCCCTTAACCGTATGCTTCCTATCAGCTTTTTTCTCAAATTTTATAGTAGCTATCACAGGATTATCCTCAACGATTTTTTTATCATACAAAGCCTCGTACTTGTTGCCAAATCTCAATTTTTTAACATCAAAATCACTTCCGGCGACAGAAATCAACTTCAAGACCTGCTCATTTGTCGCGCCCAACTTTACCAGCAGAGGACCAAAAAAATCTCCACTTCCTATCTCCCCGACCTGAGAATAATATTTTTCCAATTCAACTCCATATTTTGTAGATCCTAAATCGGTTCCAGTTATTTCACCTTTTTCACTGCCATTACTACAAGATAGTAAGCAACATATAGCGGCAAACACCACCGCAATTCTTAAATATTTCTTCATTATTCTTCCTTTTGCACCCTAAAGTTAAGATTAAATTCTTTATTGTTGATAAGTTTTGTGGAAAATAATGGAAAAATTTGGAAAATATTGTAAAAGATTATTTAAATTTGCATCTGACCATAAAAGTATAACCGAAAATTTAAAATGGCGAAATTCATTGGAGAATATGGAGTTAAAATAGACGACAAGGGCAGAATCATTTTTCCGTCCCAATTGAAGAATGTTTTTCCTCAGGGAGAAACGCTAAAATTTGTTGTTAAAAAGGATCTATTTGAAGATTGCCTGCAAATGTTCACCTATGAAGAATGGGAAAAAGAGTCTGAAAAGGTAAAGGAGAGATTGAATTTCTTTAACCGAAAACATGCAGAGTTTTGGAGAGAGTATATGAGAGACAGAAGTATTGTGGAGCCAGATGGTAAATTGGGCAGAATCTCATTGCCAAAGAGATTACTTGCACAGATTGGGGCAGATAAAGAGGTTATATTTTCCGGGAACGATCATCTGATTGAGATTTGGAGTAAAGAGAAGTTCGAGGCAAGAAAGATGTCCCAATCGGAATTTGTATCGCTTGCAGAGGATTTGTTAGGTTAAACTTATCAATATGTCGGAATATCACATACCGGTATTGCTTAATGAAAGCATAGCCGCGCTGAACATAAAAGAAAGCGGCACCTACATTGACGCAACATTCGGCGGTGGTGGACACAGCAGAGAGATTCTTAAGCGATTAGGAAAAAGAGGAAGATTGATAGCGTTTGATCGTGACCAGGATGCAATGGCCAATGCCCCTAAAGACAAAAGGTTCATACTGATTCATAATAATTTCAGATTTGTTTCCAATTTCATCAAATACCTCGACATTAGTCATGTAGAGGGTATACTTGCTGATTTGGGAGTATCATCGCATCAGTTCGACACCTCTGAAAGAGGATTCTCGTTCAGATTCGATACTGAGTTAGATATGAGAATGAACAAACTTATTGGGAGAGGCGCCAGAGAGGTGATAAACACTTGCTCGCAGAGGGAGTTGTATAAAATTTTTGAATTATATGGAGAACTTCCAAATGCATGGAAAGCCTCACAACTGATCTGTTCGGCAAGAGAAAAAGCAGAAATACAAACTACCGGAGACCTTAATCTGGCAGTTGAAAAGTTGTACAACACAAACACCGAACATAAGTTTTTGGCACAACTGTATCAGGCACTACGCATTGAGGTGAACTCCGAGATGCGTGCCCTTGAGGATTTTTTAACAGGTACCATTTCTATACTGAATAAGGGAGGAAGACTGAGCATTATCACCTATCATTCCCTTGAAGACAGAATGGTTAAGAACTTTATGAGATCTGGCAATACGGCGGGAAAGATTGAGAAAGATATGTACGGACAGAGACAAACTTGTTTTAATGTAATTACACAAAAACCTATTACCCCGCAAGAGGAGGAGATTAAAAGTAATACAAGAAGCAGAAGCGCAAAATTGAGAATAGCGGAAAAAATATAAAACAGACCTACAAATATGGCTGAAAATAAAGGAACACCGGAGGGAGCAAAGGCGGCAAAAAGAGGGAAATTCAATGTAATGAGGGATTTCTTTGGGGGGCAATTTCTCAATAATAGTAAGATCACATCACAATGGCCCTTCATACTTTATGTCTTTCTACTGATAATGGTTTACATCAGTATAAACATGGGGGTGGAGAGGACACAGATAAAGCAGTTAAGAAACCAGAGAGAGCTTGTAAACCTTAAAGCAGAGTATACGGGTAAACATGCAAAGTTGCAATATATGAGCAAGAGGGGCGAAATCGCTACACGATTAGAAGAACTTGGGTCTACAGTAAAGAATCCTGAGTCCCCGGCAAGAGTGCTTATTTTGGATAACGAATAGAAACACTGAGGGTATGGATATAATATTCAGAAGAGTTGCGTTCATTTACAAACTATTCATCCTCGTAACACTATGTGTTGTGGGGAAGATAATTTATATCCAATTTATAAATCCCACAAAGGTCACAGATGATGATATCGCATATAAGATAGAGACTACACAACCTAACAGAGGAGATATTCTCGCAAGCGATGGACGCGCACTCGCGAGTTCCATACCGTATTATAAAATCGCAATCGACTGCACTATTTGTGACAAGGATACCTTTACAACTTATGTGGGCGAACTCTCAAAAAAATTGTCGGAGTTCTTTAATGACAAAAGTGCACAGCAATATAAAGAGGAGCTGCTAAAGGCAAGGAAGGCAAATAAGCGATATAAAGTATTAGGAAATAGATTAGTAGACTATTCTGAAATGGAAACCATCCGTTCCTTCCCTATTCTTAAACTCGGACAGAGAAAGGGCGGCTTCACAATGGAGGAGATCTATAAAAGGAATACTCCTTACGGAAGATTGGGACGCGTTACTATCGGATTCATTAACTATTCTGGAGTAGGAATAGGAATTGAGGGCAGTTTCGATTATTATCTGAAAGGAACACCGGGAAAGAGAATATTACAAAGAATGCCGCGCAGCGAGTTCAGGCCCATTAACAGCGACGAGACAATTGAGCCAATAAATGGTTACGATATTCAAACCACAATTGACGTGGATCTTCAAGAGGCTGCGGAAAAGGCAATGAGAAACAGAATTACAGACTCCGACATAGAAGGAGCAACGGCAATAGTCATGGAGGTTAAGACAGGAGCAATAAGAGCAATAGTAAATTTGAAGAATAGCGGAGATGGAGTGTATGATGAAAGCTATAATTATGCAGTACGTGAAGCCACTGAACCCGGTTCTACATTTAAGGTAATCACATTAACTTCATTACTTGAAGATGGGTATGTAACTCTTGACACTCCCATTGACGGCACAGGAGGAAGATGGACCTACTACAAACAGACCTTCTCGGATTCACGTAGCGGCGGGTACGGACTCATGACAGTAAAGAGCGCATTGGAGCACTCCTCCAATGTTGCGTATGCAAAACTTGCTGTTCAATATTATGAAAATAATCCTAAAAAATATGTCGACAGGGTTCAGAGTATGAGAGTAGGTGAAAAATTCAATCTCGATATCAAAGGAGAAGGTATTGCTGTCATTCACGCACCGGGAGAAAAAATATGGGGAGTTCAGTCTCTTCCTTCAATGGCGATAGGCTATTCCGTATTGCTTACCCCGCTACACACTCTTACCTTCTATAATGCAATTGCCAATGATGGAAAAATGATGAAACCTTACTTTGTGGAAAATTACCAGAGAGACGGACAAATAAAGGTGCAGTTCAAACCGCAGGAGATAAGCGGAGCAATCTGCTCAAAGAAGACTGCACGCCTTGTAAAAGAGGCATTGCGCGGTGTAGTTGAAGAGGGAACCGGAAGGATGATGAAGAATGAGAAATTCAATATCTCCGGAAAAACAGGAACAGCCAGAATGGCCTTTGCGGGAGGCGGATATGAGGAGGGCGGATTAAGAAGATACCAGGCATCATTCGCCGGTTTCTTCCCCTCTGAAAATCCAAAATACAGTGCTATCGTGGTACTTTATTCAAAAAAAACAGGAGGTAACTTTTATGGCGCCACATGGGCGGGCCCAGTTTTTAAAGAGATAGCATTTCATGTTTATGCAAATAATCCAGATTGGAATTCACCTGTAGAGAGCAAAGAAGAGGGTAGAACAATTGCGGAAATGAGAGAAAAGGGCAAAGAGGCACGGAGAAATGTAAAAGAGTTGATAATGAAGCAAGATTCTCTTGTAAGTGTGGTTGATATGGGATTGAAAGATGCTGTCTGTCTATTGGAAAATCAAGGATATAAAGTAAACTTCAGCGGATTCGGCAAAGTGGTATCACAAACACCTGCTGCTGGAAGTAAAATAGATAAATCAACAACAATAACTTTAAGATTGTCAGAAAATGAAACTAAGTGAACTGCTTGCCGGAATTGAGGTCGTCAGCATTAGCGGCGGCAATATGGAACGCGATATAGAATCTGTGCAAACAGATTCAAGAAAATGTTCAAGGGAGTGTCTGTTCATTGCCGTTAAGGGCGCTGATACAGATGGACACGATTATATTGAATCTGCAATAGAAAAGGGAGCCACAACAATAATCTGCGAGCATATTTCTGAGCAGAGAGAAGATAAATGCTATATAGTCATTAAGGGGGGTAGAAAGAGTGTTGCCGAAATAGCTGCCAATTTTTACGGACATCCGTCAAAACTTCTCAATCTTATTGGCGTAACAGGTACAAATGGAAAGACCTCAATTGCCACATTACTCTACAATATGTTTACAAAATTGGGATATAGTTGCGGACTTATCTCAACCATTGCCAATTATGTTGGAGAAAAAATGTATCCTACCATTAATACAACTCCTGGACCTCTTGAACTAAACGAACTTATACGCGAGATGACAGATAAGGGCTGTGAATATTGTTTCATGGAGGTTAGTTCTCATGCGATTGATCAGGACAGAATCGAGGGACTGCATTTCCGCGGAGGCATCTTCACTAATCTTACCCACGACCATTTGGACTACCATAAAACCTTTGCAAACTATCTTAACTGCAAAAAAAGATTTTTCGATTCCCTCCCTCCTACAGCCTTTGCCCTAACCAATAACGACGACAAAAACGGAAAAGTTATGGTTCAAAACACCAAAGCTGCGGTAAGTACCTATTCATGCCGCGGATTGGCAGATTTTAGGACAAAAGTAATGGAAATGAATATAGATGGCATGTTGTTGAATATTAATGGAACGGAGGTATGGTGCAGACTTATCGGCATGCATAATGCAGCAAATCTGACCGCAATTTACGCCTCGGCGCTGCTTCTCGGAGCAGACAAGGAGGAGGTTGTGAGAATTATGAGCGAGCTCAAATCCGTAGCCGGAAGGTTGGAATATTTTAAAGGTAAAGAGAATATAGTTGCAGCAGTTGATTACGCCCACACGCCAGATGCCCTTGAAAATGTGCTAATTACATTAGACGAATTAAAACCTCAGGGAGATCTTATATGTGTATTCGGCTGCGGTGGTAACCGCGACAAAACAAAACGCCCGGAAATGGGCGCCATAGCCGGCAAATATGCAACGAGAATAGTTGTAACATCAGATAATCCAAGATTCGAGGACCCCGAGGAGATCATAAAGGATATAAAGGCCGGAATGGATAGCCAGACAAGGGCTAAATCGCTCTTTATCACAGACAGGACAGAGGCGATAAGAACGGCAATAATGACCGCCAAACCAGACTCCATAATTTTGATTGCAGGAAAGGGACATGAAGACTATCAAATAGTAAACGGAGTCAAACATCATCTCGACGACAGAGAAATAGTAAAAAACACTTTTGCCTTACAATAAATCACTAAAATATCTGCTGCATTATGTTATATCACTTGTTTGAATATCTACAGAGGATAGGATGCGATTTCCCGGGCATCGGGCTTATGAGGTTTATTACTTTCAGAGCCTTGATAGCCACCATTACCTCACTTCTGATTGCATTGTATCTCGGTCCAAGAATAATCCGCAAATTACAAAAGAAACAGATTGGAGAGGAGATCAGAGATTTGGGACTTGAAGGTCAGATGTCCAAAACAGGTACTCCCACCATGGGTGGAATTATTATATTGCTCTCCATCTTAATTCCGGTCATTTTATTCGGCAATCTAACCAATATATATGTTATATTGCTTGTAATCACAACAGTATGGCTTGGATACATAGGATTTAAAGATGACTCCATTAAGGTATTTCAAAAACACAAGGAGGGGTTGAAGGGAAAATACAAAATCATAGGACAGGTAATTCTCGGCCTTATTGTAGGAGTCATATTGTGTTTCAGCAAACAAGTAACAGTGAGGGAGAAGGCAAATCCGGGCGAAAAGAGTGCAAAGGTTGAAATAATTGATAACACTTCACACACCATAAATTACTATAAAGAGGGAAAAAGCACCACCACAACTATACCCTTTGTAAAAAACAATCAGTTCGATTATGCATGGCTCTCACCACTTAGCGGGCATGCAGGGGAGATAGCTACATGGGTAATCTACATAATTGTAATTATTTTTATTGTAACTGCTGTTTCAAACGGAACCAATCTTACAGACGGCCTCGACGGACTTAATACAGGGATATCGGCAATCGTGGGTACCACAATAGCTATCCTCGCATATCTTTCAGGTAACGCCATATATGCTTCATACCTGAATATCATGTATATACCATATACCGGTGAGGTCGTAATATTTATGGCGGCCTTTGTTGGAGCGCTAATAGGATTTCTATGGTATAACACCTTCCCTGCACAAGTATTTATGGGAGATACGGGCAGCCTCGCATTGGGAGGAATCATTGCAGTTGCCGCAATTATAATAAGGAAGGAACTAATGATTCCTATTCTTTGCGGGATTTTCTTTGTAGAAAGTCTTTCAGTAATAGTACAGCGGGGATATTTTAAATACACAAAAAAAAGATACGGAGAGGGACGCAGAGTATTTAAGATGACACCTTTGCACCATCATTTTCAGAAAGAGGGAGTACCCGCAATAATACAATCTCCCAAACACGCAATTCCCGAGGCTAAAATTGTCGTACGCTTCTGGATCATTGCAATTATTTTGTGTGTGTTGACAATAATAACATTAAAAATCAGATAACTATGCAAAAGATTGTAGTACTTGGAGGTGGCGAAAGCGGAATCGGTTCGGCGATATTGGCAAAGTCTAAGGGATTTGAACTGTTTTTGAGCGACAACGGCAAAATTTCCGATGAATTTAAAAATACGCTCGTCAAATACGGAATCGACTTTGAAGAGGGAGGCCATACTTTTGACAAGATTCTCGATGCCGTTGAAATAATTAAGAGTCCTGGCATCCCGGAAAGTGCACCTGTGATTAAAGCTGCGAGGGAGAAGAGAATTCACATAATATCGGAGATTGAGTTTGCCGGAAGGTACGACAGGGCAAAAAAGATCTGCATAACAGGCAGCAACGGTAAAACCACAACAACCTCCATTATCTATTTTATGCTTAAAAATGCAGGGCTGAATGTAGGTCTGGCAGGCAACATTGGACAGAGTTACGCATATCAGGTTGCTACAGAGAATTACGATTATTATGTTCTTGAACTCAGCAGTTTCCAACTTGATGGGATGTACGATTTTAAAGCTGATATAGCAATTTTGATGAACATAACACCCGATCATCTTGACAGGTACGATTTCAAAATGCAAAATTATATCAACTCCAAATTCCGTATTACACAAAATATGAAAGAGGAGGATTGCTTTATCTTTTGCGCAGATGACCCGGTAACTGTAACCGAACTTGAAAAGATAGTGTTACAGGCAAAAATGCTTCCTTTTTCTCAGGAGAAAAAAGTGGAACAGGGAGCATGCGTAGAGGGAGATAAACTTTCGGTTAAATATGGCCCCGATGATTACGTTATGTATTTGAGCGAGCTCGCACTTCAGGGACGTCATAATTTATATAATTCTATGGCTGCAGCCATAGCAGGTAAGGCGGTAAAGATAGACAACAGCGTAATTCGCAAAAGTCTTATGACCTTCCAAGGCATTGAACACCGTATGGAGAAGGTACTCAAAATTAAGGATGTGATGTATATAAATGATTCAAAGGCCACCAATGTAAATTCAGTATGGTATGCGCTGGAATGCATGACAACACCTGTTGTCTGGATAGCCGGAGGAAAAGATAAAGGCAACGACTACTCTCCTCTGTACGATTTTGTAAAGAACAAAGTGAGAGTTCTTATATGCATGGGACTTCACAACGAGAAACTCCATGAATGCTTCGCTGACAAAGTAGAGATGATTGTGGATACGCAGTCTGCCGAAGGAGCAGTAGAGCTTGCCTATAAATATGCAAAACCGGGTGAAACAGTATTGCTTTCACCTGCCTGCGCCAGTTTTGATCTTTTCAAAAGTTATGAAGACAGAGGAAGACAATTTAAAGAGGCAGTAAGAAAATTATAATTTATTACCAATGGGTGCAAAGAACAGATTCGAATCGGATGAACTTATTAACCGCCTGCACGGTGACAAAGTGATATGGATAATCTTCTTTTTATTGGGATTATTCTCCATAGCACTTGTCTATTCTGCGAGCAGTTCACTGGCTTTCAAGGCAAAGACAACCAACTTTCCCTATTTGATAAGGCAGCTTAAGTTTATTATAATGGGACTTGTAGTACTCTACACCTGTTATAGAATTCCGATAGGCTGGTACAGACTTCTATCTGTACCGGCTCTGTTTCTGTGCATCGGACTATTACTGATAATCGCAATGAAAGGAAAAGAGGTGAACGGAGCAAAAAGATGGATTGAGGTAGGTGGCTCACAGTCATTCCAACCCACAGAGATTGCCAAAATTGCGGTTGTACTCTATCTTGCCAGAATACTGGAGATAAGCAAACTCGATACTTTCAGGGAATATGTTATAAAAATTCTTATTCCTATTGGTCTTGTCTGCGTTCTGCTAATGGTAGGAAGTGTCTCAACAGCACTATTTATAGGTCTCGTAAGTTTCTTTATTCTCTTTATTGCCGGTGTTAAATGGTCATACCTTATGAAATCAGCAGGATTAGCTGTCATGGGGGGTGTTGTGCTCATAATAATGCATGCGTCATTTGGAATATTTCCTCGTATGGATACAGCTACAAACAGAATCAAAAAATTTTTTGTACAGGAAGAGATCTCAAAGGAGATGACAGCAGCGGAGAAACAGGAGACGGCAGATAAAACATTCCAAGCAGATATGGCAAAAATCGCAATTTCATCTGTCGGGGTACTTGGAAAAGGGCCTGGTAATAGTACTCAACGTTATGTTTTGCCACATGCTTACTCAGATTACATCTATACCATCATTATTGAAGAATACGGACTCGTGGGAGCGCTATTTGTGTTAATGTTATATATCTGGCTTCTGTACAGATGCGTCATCTTGGTAAAAAACTGCAAAAAGGTCTTTACCGCCGTAGTTGTTGGGGGATTCGGCCTGCTAATTACCACACAGGCACTTATTCATATACTTGTGAATGTAGGTATTTTCCCGGTAACCGGACATACTCTTCCTTTAATCAGTTCGGGAGGCTCCTCAATTATGATTGTATGTTGTGCATTTGGAATTATCCTCTCGGTAAGCCGCACAATTGATATGGCTACGGGTAAGAATGCAGACCAACCATCAGTTGCCGCAGCAGAGGAGACAAACGTAGAACCAGTTAGTGGCACAGGAGACAATAGTGATGAAATTGAGACAGTTATAGAGGATAAAGAATTGAGAGAGGAACAAAAATGAGCGAAATTAAAATTAAGGTTGAAATTTAGTAAAAAAGAGGGAAATAAGCAGTGGAATGGAGAGAGAATAGTAGATGAAAGTGAAATAATTAATTGATAAAAATATTAAACAATAAATAGTTATGTGCAACAAAATTAGGATAATAATAAGTGGAGGAGGTACTGGAGGTCATATATTTCCGGCCATTTCCATTGCCAATGCAATAAAGGAGAGCAGTCCAGATTCCACTATCCTGTTTGTTGGAGCATCTGGAAGGATGGAAATGGAAAAGGTTCCTGCTGCAGGATATGACATTAAAGGCATTCCGGCAAGGGGTCTCAAACGCCCACTCTACTTACCTTCCAACATAGGAGTGGCAATAGATTATATTAAGTGTAAATCTCTTGCTTCCAAAATTATCAAGGAGTTCAAACCAAATGTTGTTGTAGGCGTAGGAGGATATGCCAGCGCCGCAATAGTAAGTGTAGCTGCAAAAAAGAACATACCTGTCCTGCTTCAGGAACAAAACTCTTATGCAGGCATAGTAAACAGGAGAAACGGTTCTTCTGCCGATATAATCTGCGTAGCTTACGATGGAATGGAGCGGTTTTTTAACAAAGAAAAGATAATTCTGACAGGTAACCCGATAAGAAAAGATATAGTTTTCTGTACGCCTGAGATGAAAGCGAATGGACGTGATTATTATAAACTTGACCAGAATAAAAAAACCGTATTCGTTGTCGGAGGGAGTTTAGGATGCAGGACACTTAACAATTGCATGAAAAGAGAGATAGCGGACGGCTCTCTATTTAAAGAGGATTGCCAACTTATATGGCAGTGCGGAAATAATTACCGAGGAGAAATTGACCAATTCATGAATGGAAGAGATCAAAAAAATATCTTCTACTCAAACTTTATACAGAGAATGGATTTGGCATACGCTGCAGCAGATATAGTAATCAGCAGAGCCGGAGCCGGTACAATCTCCGAACTGTGCGTAGCAGGAAAATGTACAATCTTTGTACCATCTCCAAACGTAGCCGAAGATCATCAGACACATAATGCAATGGCTCTGGTAAACAAAGAGGCAGCTTTAATGGTAAAGGATTCCGATGCCGAAAAGGATCTTATACGCTGTATGAAAGAACTTATCGCAAATGATCAGAAGAGAAGCACCCTTGAGAAAAATATTGTAACTCTCGCAAAAAAAGAGGCGGCAAAAGTAATAGCGAAAGAATGTTTCAAACTCGCAAAAGACAAGATAATATAATATAACAGGGTATGACAAACGTATATTTCATAGGAATAGGCGGAATAGGAATGAGCGCAATTGCCCGTTACTACAAACATGAAGGCAAGAGGGTGTCGGGATACGACAAAACACCTTCCAAACTCACAAAAGAACTCGAAGAAGAGGGCATCGCGGTACATTATACCGATGATATCTCCTTTATACCAAAAGAAAAGGAGGAGACGCTCGTTATCTACACACCGGCTGTGCCAAAGGAGATGAGCGAACTTGTCTATGTAGAAGAGAATCATTACAGAACTATAAAAAGGTCTAAAGCACTCGGAGAAATAGCAAAAGAGAAAAAGTGTCTTGCAGTTGCCGGCACTCATGGTAAAACAACAACCAGCACGCTTTTAAGTCATATATTCACCTCTTCAGGAGTTGGATGTTCCGCCTTTCTTGGAGGTATCTCCAAAAACTACCATTCCAATCTGATTCTTGCAAAAAGCAATTATCTTGTTGCCGAAGCAGATGAATTTGACAGATCCTTTCTGCAGCTATTTCCGCAAACAGCAATCATAACCTCTGCCGACCCGGATCATCTTGATATTTACGGCACCGTGGAGAATATGAGAGCAGCCTTTTCAGAATTTGCGAGTCAGATAGAGAAGTCGGGGTACTTGATTGTAAAAAAGGGAGCACCATTAGATTTGAGCAGAGTTAAAGCAAAGATATACACCTATTCATACACTCAGAAGGCTGATTTTTGTCCACAAAATCTTGAGCAGATAGAGGGGGGACATTTCAAGTTTGATATTCTCTGCCCCGATAGGGTAATAAAGGATTGTACAGTGGGCATACCGGGATGGCTCAATGTTGAAAACGCAATTGCGGCAACAGCAGTGGCATTGCTGAACGGCATTCCTGAAGAGGAGATAAAAAAGGCACTTGCAAGTTTTTCAGGAGCAGAAAGAAGATTGGATGTGCATATCAACACCCCTAAAATCGCTTATATAGATGATTATGCACATCATCCCAAGGAACTAAGCTCCTCAATAGCCTCAATAAGAGAGATTTTTGCCAATAGAAAAGTTTGTGGAATCTTCCAGCCCCACCTTTACACGAGAACCAGAGACCTTGCACCCGATTTTGCAAAGAGCCTTAGCGCATTAGATGAGTTGATTCTATTGGACATTTATCCTGCCAGAGAATTACCCATTGAGGGAGTAACCTCTAAACTAATTTACGATATGGTGAAATTAAAAGAGAAGAGAATGATAAAGAAAGAGGAACTCCTTAATTATATAAAGAGCAAAGAGTTGGATGTTTTAGCTACCTTTGGTGCAGGAGATATAGACAGATTCATAGTTCCGATAACAGAAATATTAAAAGAGCGTATTTAGGATATGATAAAAAAAATTCTTACATTTATTAGTTACATGCTGCTTTTGGCAATTGTAGGAGGATACTTTTTCTTCGCCAATATGCTCTATAAGAGAGGAGCAGAAAAACTACTGTGCAAGAACATTACTGTTAGGATTCTCGACAGCACACAAAACAGGTTTGTTGCCAAAAATGAAGTGAAGGAGATTATTTCCACATTCAGCGGCTCCCCAATCGGACAAAGAATAGATAGGATAAACCTCTTCTCAATGGAGAATCTGCTGAACAGAAGAAGTGCGATAAAGTGTACCCAGGTAAGTATAGCAATAGACGGAAAGTTAAGCATAGATATCACTCAAAGAAAACCTGTAGTCAGAATAGAGACTCAAAACGGCGGTTTTTATGTAGATGATACCGGATTCCTCTTCCCGCTTGATTACAAATTCACCTCATATGTTCCAATAGTATCGGGGCATATGCCGTTTGCAATTGAACAGGGGCATCGGGGAAAGCTCACTAAAAATGCAGGTATTTGGATACACAAAATAACAATAATTGGCAAGTACCTCGACAACAATGAATTTTGGAACAACCAGATTGAACAGATATATATAAACAAAGAGGGCGAAGTTGCACTATATCCGAGGCAGGGACCTGAGAAGATAATACTTGGAGATATGTCAGGAATAGAGACAAAATTCAAAGAACTTTACGCTTTCTACAAAGATATAGTACCAATATACGGATGGGACAGATATAATACCATTAACCTCAAATTCAAGAACCAGATAGTATGCACAAAAAATAAAAATAAAAATAAGAATAATAATATAATTAGCCATGAAGAAACTGATCGCAGCAATTGATCTCGGTACTACAAAAATAGTATGTATTGTAGGCGAGAAGACCCCGCAAGGAACCAAAATAATAGGTGTCAAACAGGTGCCCTCCAAAGGTATACTCAGAGGAGAGGTAATTAACATCCAGCAGGTCCTCAACACAATGGTACCGGCCATACAAGATGTTGAGAAGGCAATAGGACACACGATAAAAGAGGTGTTTGTAGGAATAGCCGGACAAAACATCAGATGTGAAACCAAATCGAGCCAGGCAAACCGAAAGGACTCAAACGAACTAATCACCAAAGAGGAGATAGATAATATGACATTGGATATGTACGGCACATTCGTTCAGAGTGGAGAGAAAGTCCTTCATGTTATCCCGCAATCATACAATATAGATGATTTTATGGGTATTACAGAACCTATCGGAATGATAGGAAGAGAGATAAGCGCAAATTTCAAACTCTTTATCGGGAGAAGCAATTCGGCACAATACAGCAATAATGTAATAACCAGATCCGGACTAAAACTCAAAGAACTTATTCTCGAACCACTTGCCTCCGCAAAGGCAATATTGAGTGAAGAGGAGATGGAGGTTGGCGTAGCAATGGTAGACATAGGAGGAGGTACAACAGATCTTCTTGTAATGGAGAATAATATAATTCGTCACGCAGCCGTAATTCCTTTTGGAGGTAACTCAATAACAGAGGATATAAGAGTCGGATGCGGTATCTCCACAAAGCAGGCCGAAGAGCTTAAAATAAATCATGGTTCATGCTATAGTGCCTATGTCCCCGCAAACAAGAGCGTAATAATACCAGGACTTTCAGGAAGAGAATCAAAGGAAATTTCTTTGAAATTTCTCTCAAAGATAATTGAAGCAAGAGTAACCGAGATTCTCGAAGCTGTTGATTATGAAATTGAACGCTCCGGGTACAAGAGAATGATAAAGGCAGGAATAGTGCTTACCGGCGGAACAGCAAAAATACTCCACCTTTCAGCAAGGACTAACCTTATTACAGGACTTGAGGCAAGAACTGCACAGCCGGACCTTTCAATTACAGAGGATTCAATGCAGGAGGTACGTACACCGGAACTTTCTACGGCAGTAGGACTTATTCTAAAAGGATTCGAAAAGATGGAGAACGAAGGAGCAACCTATGAGACTACCGTCCCGATAGATTATAAACAGGATCTGTTTACAAAGGAGAAACAGCCAGAAGAGGAGACTGAGACCGTAAGTATTGAAACTCCAGAGAGTCAGCTTCAGGAAAAGAGTGAAGAGCATAAAAAGAAGAAGGGATTATTCAACATTAAAAAGATAATCTCATCACTGAATTCGGACGCCATATTTAAACAAGATAATCAGGCATAATTATGGAAGATTTTGGTAATATGATAATTCCAGAAGGATGGTCTGTCAGTCAGGCTATCATCAAGGTCATAGGAGTGGGCGGAGGAGGATGCAATGCCGTCAACGAAATGTACAGAGAGGGCATCAGAGATGTAGATTTCCTTATCTGCAATACCGATGTTCAATCTCTCAGAATAAGCGATGTTCCAGATAAGATCAGACTTGGAAACAATGTAACTCAGGGTCTAGGAGCAGGATTTACCCCGGAAAAGGGAGAGCACGCGGCAAACGAATCTATTGATGAGATAAGAAAGGCTCTCTCAGGTAATACCAAAATGGTATTCATCACAGCCGGAATGGGCGGAGGAACAGGCACAGGAGCAACACCTGTAATAGCCCGACTCGCCAAGGAGATGAAACTCCTCACCGTAGGAGTTGTTACGCTGCCATTCAGAGATGAAGGGAGAGAATTTCTCAGAAGAGCTCTCAAGGGAATAAAAGAGTTACAAAAGTATGTCGACAGTCTGTTGATAGTTGACAATCAAAAGATCTATCAGCTATACAGCGGGCTCAATGTAGAGGAGGCTTTTCATAAGGTTGATTTTGTATTGAGTACTGCAATCAGAAGCATTACCGAGTTTATAAATATACCCGGACTGATGAATGTGGATTTCGCAGACGTAAGAAAGATAATGGAGAACGGAGGAATGGCAATGATGGGAATAGGAACCGCAGAGGGACCGGACAGGGCAACAAAGGCTGTTGAGCAGGCCTTCCTCTCACCTCTTCTGAATGATTGCGATTTGAGAACAGCTAAAGGTGTTGTTGTAAATATTACCTCCGGCAAAGAGGACGGAGGGCTTACCGTAACCGAGTTGCAGCAGATTATGGACTATGTGAACAACTATACCGGAGAACCGGACAAGTTTAAGAGAGGCCTTGTTGTTAACGAAAAGATGGGAAAAAAGATAAGTGTTACCATAATTGCAACCGGATTCGATACAAACGCACTTCCAGAGATAGAAGATGATGACTCTTTCAACAACGAGATAAAAGTAGTTGAACCTGGAAGAAGCGAACTGGAGGAGATTCCAGAACTGGCTCCCTCCTACATTAAGCCTCTGGGGAAACCGGTTATGATAGAGGGTAACATTGCAGAACTTGAGCGTGAACCGGCCTATATAAGAAGAAGCAAGGAGCTCGCAAAACAAAGGCAAAAGAGTGAGCAGCAACAGCCGATCAGCCAATTTAAAATTGATGATACGGAGGGAAAAACAACTCTATCAGAAGAGAACTCCTTCATACATAAAACACAGGATTAAAGGTACATTTATTATATTTGCACCTTAAAACCAATTAATATGAGCGATAAGAAAACACGTGTACGCTTTGCGCCAAGTCCTACAGGCCCTCTTCATATGGGAGGAGTAAGGACTGCATTATATAACTATTTGTATGCTAAACAAAATGGAGGGGACTTCATACTACGCATAGAAGATACGGATTCACAACGGTTCGTACCTGGAGCAGAAGCTTATATCATCGAATCGCTCAAATGGTGCGGCATCTATCCTGACGAAGGGGTTGATAAAGAGGGAAATATTATAAAAACGACCTCCGAGAAACACCCATATGCTCCATACAGACAATCGGAAAGGAAACCGATATATAGACAATATGCAGAAGAGCTTGTAAGCAAGGGATTTGCCTATTACGCTTTCGACTCCTCTGAGGAGCTTAACGCCAAAAGAGCTGCCGCAGAGGCAAACAAATCCACTTTCATCTATAATTACATCACGAGAAAAGAGTTGAAAAACTCTCTTTCGCTCGGAGCCGATGAGGTGGAACATTTGCTGAAAAGTACTAACAATTGGACTATCCGATTCAAAACGCCAGAAAACAGGATAGTAAAGATGGAGGATCTTATCAGGGGGCACATAGAGATAAACACCAACACCATAGATGACAAGGTTCTGTGGAAAGCAGCAGATGAACTGCCTACCTATCATCTTGCCAATATTGTGGATGATCATCTAATGAAGATAACGGAGGTTATTCGAGGTGAGGAATGGTTACCTTCTCTCCCGCTCCACTATTTGCTTTACGAAGCATTTGAATGGCAGGAGACGCAGCCGCGTTTCGCACACCTGTCCCTGCTTCTTAAACCGGATGGAAAGGGTAAATTAAGCAAAAGAGATGGAGATAGGCTCGGATTTCCGGTATTCCCTCTGAAATGGGTAAACCAGGAGGGAGAGATTTCAAGAGGATACAGAGAGGACGGTTACTACCCTGAGGCTTTCATTAATATGCTTGCACTGCTCGGATGGAATCCAGGAACAGAACAGGAACTCTTTACTCTTGACGAGCTTATCAAGGACTTCTCTCTTGAAAGAGTCATCAAATCGGGAGCAAAATTCAATCCGGAAAAGGCTAAATGGTTTAATGAACAATATCTCCGCAAAAAAAGCTATGGAGAACTTGCAGAGGAATTTATCAAATACATAACGGAAGAGAACGAAAAGGGAGTTATTCCTCTCTCGGCAAATGATATAGCCTCAGAACTATTCAAAGAGACCTTATCGGCTAAAGAGACTGACAATTCCACACCGATAGACCGCAAGCATATACTACAGTATTTTACATTGCTGTGCACCCTAATCAAGGAACGCGCTCACTTCGTAAAGGATTTTTGGGAAATAAGCCACTATTTCTTTATTGCCCCTCAGGAGTTTAACGAGAAGGATGTCAAAAAGTTTTGTGTACCTGAGATAAAACCGGCAATGAACTGTGTCATAGAGTTGCTGAAAAACCTCAACTTCAAATCTCTCGCAATGTTAATCGCGCAAGGTCTGGAGGGAGAGGCACTCGAAACGGCAAGTAAAGAGAATTTGGAGAAGATAGAGAATGCTCTTACGGAACTCATTCATGAACGCGAATGGAAAATGGGAGCAGTAATGAACACTCTCAGATTATTCTTCGTAGGAGAGGCCAAAGGACTCGGAATTGCCGATATCATATTCTATATCGGCAAAGCCGAAACACTCAAACGCATCGATAAGGGAAGAGAAAAATTACTTTAATAATTGTTGCTGCCATTTCCAGGCGGAAGCAAGTACTTCCTCTATAGGGGTCTCTGACTTCCAGCCCAATACTTTATTGGCTTTTGTGGGATCTGCCCACACTTGTTCAACATCTCCGGCCCTTCTTCCAACTATTTTATAATTTAATTTCACTCCAGTAGCCTTGATAAAAGCATTAATAAGTTCCAAGACAGACATCCCGCGTCCTGTTCCGAGATTGAAAATCTCCAGACGCTCACCCTTTTCGAGCAATCTGTCTATAGCTTTTACATGCGCCTTTGCCAGATCAACAACATAAATATAATCTCTAATGCAGGAGCCGTCAGGAGTACCGTAATCATCACCAAAGACACTCAAACATTCCCTAACTCCTGCAGCAGTCTGAGTAATAAATGGTATGAGATTCTGAGGAACACCATTTGGCAACTCGCCAATAAAGGCCGAAGGATGCGCTCCAATCGGATTGAAATATCTCAAAAGAGTAACATTCAGCTTTGGATATGCCTTCACACAATCCTCGAGAATATCCTCAGCCATCTGCTTTGTGCGACCATAAGGTGATGTTGCCGGCTGAAGTGGTGCCTCCTCGCAAATAGGAAGATTTTCCTTTGCGGGCTGCCCGTAAACCGTGCAGGAGGAGGAGAAGACAATATTTGCAGCCTTTCCATGCTCCATCATTAATCCTATAAGGTTCAGAAGACTCTTAAGATTATTGTTAAAATAGAGGAGCGGCTTTGCAACGCTCTCTCCCACAGCCTTTGAGGCAGCAAAATGTATTACTCCTTCAATGTCGGGATACTTCTCAAAAACTTTGGAGAAGGCATTATAATCGGCACAATCTGCCTCAATAAAATCTATGCTTCTTCCTGTTATCTTCTTAATACCCGACAACACATCCCTGTTTGAATTTGAAAAATTATCCACACCTGTTACTTCATATCCGGCATTCAATAATTCTACTATTGTATGCGACCCTATATAACCGGTAGCTCCTGTTATTAAAATACGTCTGCTCATAAATATAAAATATTAATCGTTACTTAAAAGGCTGAAAATAGGCAATCTGAACCAGAACTTTGAGCCTTTGCCAATTTCCGATTCAACGCCTATCTCTCCACCAAGCATCTCTATTATACTTTTTGATATTGCCAAACCAATTCCAGACCCCTGTGCAAAGGAATCGAGTTTAGTAAACCGCTGGAAAATATTTGTAAGTTCCTCCGCAGGAATTCCATTACCGGTGTCGGAAACAGCTACTTCAACTGTAACCTCATCATAACGAATAGCAGAGATTACAATTTTACCCCGTTTTGTAAACTTCAGCGCATTATTCATAAAATTAGTAATTACCTGGCTGATACGTTCAGAATCAGTATTTACTATACAATTAAATGAAATCTTTTCAATTACCTCGACATTCCCATCCTCCTCTCTTCCACAACACACAGAAGCATATACATTATTGCAAATAGTTTTGATATCAACTCTCCTCATATTCAATGCCAACGTTCCAGACTCAATCTTGGAAAGATCCAAGATATCATTTACAAGTTTAAGCAACATATTGCTGTTAACTTTGATAATCTCCTTATATGCAACCGACTCCTCTAAAGTACACTCCTCCGCACACATAAGATTTGAAAATCCAACAACAGCATTCAAAGGAGTACGTATCTCATGGCTCATATTGGCAAGAAAGGCACTCTTAAGTCTGTCACTCTCCTCAGCTTTAAGTTTTGCAACCTTCAACTCATCAAGCAGTACCAACTGCTCCTCATTCTTTCCTCTTAAATCAGCAGTAGCCTTTCTTACTCTTGTCCGCAAAAGCAAAATAAAGAGAAGACTTATAATAACAGTAAGAAATACAACACCTATTATAATCTTTATATACAAAGGCATAACCGCCTTTTCGTAAATGCCGAACCATTTATAATAAATCTTATCGTACTCACCGTCAATCTTCATTTGCTGCATACCCAAATTAAGAATATACAACAACTCTTCATTATCGGTATTTACCGCAAATGAGTATCTCTCCTCCGGAATATCAAGCCTGTGAACAATCAGATTTCCCAAACGCAACTGCTTAATATAATACAGAGCAGTAATATCAAAGGAAAGAAAGGCATCTCCAACTCCGGAACTTAAAAGTTTCAATCCCTCTGCAATACTCTTACTCTGTATAATATCAGAGGTCAATTTATGTTCAATAGCATAATCATAACTTCTATCATTACGCTGAACTATAATCTTTTTACCTTTAAGTTCTCCAAGATTAAAAAATTCCCGATTATCACGAGATACCACACAATAACTTATCATACTGTGAGGCACACCAAAACGAACACTCTTTGCCCCCGCCTGAGAATAAAGCATCCCAATTACCATATCTATCTTCTTGGAGGAAAGTTCTTTCTGTACCTTATCCCAATCATCCAGTTTTAAAGTGTACTTAAAACCAAGCCTCTTCATAAGAGTCTTAAAAAGTTCCACATTAAAGCCGTCGGGTTCTCCCTTATCATTCACATACTCAAATGGAATAAACTGCTCATCCCCCTTTACCACAATAACCCTGCTCACCCCCGACTGTAATTCTTTGGCCACACTGCGCGGATTTATACCATCGCTCGAGAACAATAATAATGATATAATCAGAAGAGTATAGGAAACAAGACCCCTCATTTCATAAAAGTTTTAGTTATAAGCCGTTCTGAATCTAATATAAGAATTTACAGATTCGCCTCCTCTTAATGAAGAGAGAAAAACAAAGAATCAAAACAACTTTTACACAAAAGTAATAAATAATAGAGACAATGCCACTTAAAATAAAAAATTACTGCGCAATAAACCTGTAAACTATTGAGCCGGTCTGCTTTGCTGTAGCTGTAGATGACGCAGTAAATCTGGAACGTTTAGCAGCATCAACAGCATAACGGCATATACATGGATCACTCGCCGAAGCGGATTTTATAATCTGAGCCTCAACCACATACCCCTTTCTGTCTACAACTATCTTCACACTCACATCTCCACCGCCCACACATTTATATACAGGTACGGGTAGATACAATCCTTTTCTCCCATCCAACGAATACGAGAGAACAGAGGGACCTTTGTAGGCCTTTGCCGCAGAATTCTCTCTTGCATCGCCCGATTGTACCTCATCGGTACCTCCGGTCTGAACCTTGTCTGCCGATTTTTTTGAGGCATCCAATTTATTCTGAAGATCACGAGCTTCATCAAAAATCTTGTCGTGACCCATATTCTTATCATTTCTGATCTCCCTTCCGCCACTTCTATCTACTGCAATATTCCTTGCAGCCGAAGCCGGAACATTACCGGAGAGCATCTTCTCAATCTCCTGAGTTGCCTGTAGCTCCGCCTGTTCCTGTTTTTGCCGAGCCTCATACTGTTCCTGACCAGAAAAATCCAGAACAAAGGTATTATCCGTACTTACTACATTATGAATTTTGACAACCAAAAAGATTATCAGTGCGACAAGATGGAAGATCACAGTAGTGTAAATTCCTATTTTTTTCTCCTTTGTGAGCATTATCTCTTCTCGGAATTCTTTAACGCCTTCTCTATGGTAGCAAACATTATATCTATCGCCACCTGATTATGCCCCCCTTGCGGGATAATAATATCTGCATAACGCTTGCTCGGCTCAATAAATTGCAAATGCATCGGCTTCACAGTACGTTCATATCGCTCAAGCACCTGATTAACATTTTTACCTCTTTCATTGGTATCCCGATATATCACTCTGGCCAGTCTATCATCGGCATCTGCATCCACATAGACCATAATATCAAGCATCTTTCTGAGACGTTCGCAAGTAAAAATAAGAATTCCCTCAACAATAATTATATGAGCAGGATTTACATGCACAGTCTCAGTTTTTGAACGAGAACATGTAATATATGAATAAACCGGCTGTTCCACGGCATTCCCTTTTTTTAGCTCCGAAAGTTGCTTAACAAGAAGATCAAAATCAATTGACTCAGGATGATCAAAATTATGTCTTAATTTCTCCTCCTGAGTTAAATGGCTGCTGTCTTTATAGTAAGAATCTTGAGGAATGACAACAAGATCCTCCTTTTTCAAAAGAGCTACAAGTTTGTTTACAACAGTAGTTTTGCCGGAACCAGTTCCGCCTGCAATACCGATAATGAGCATATTATGTCTATTTACTAAAATTCAGCCGTTTTTGGAGTACGAGGAAAAGGAATCACATCTCTTATGTTAGCCATACCCGTAACAAACAAAAGAAGACGTTCAAAGCCAAGACCAAATCCGCTATGAGGAGCAGAACCGAATCTTCTTGTGTCGAGGTACCACCATAAATTCTTTGTATCCATATTCAACTCGGCAATTCTCGTCTGCAATTTTTCAAGACTCTCCTCACGTTGCGAACCTCCGATAATCTCTCCAATCTTTGGGAAAAGCACATCCATACCCCTTACGGTCTTCCCGTCGGCATTCTGCTTCATATAAAAGGCCTTAATCTCCTTAGGATAGTCTGTAAGGATAACCGGCTTCTTAAAATGCTTCTCAACAAGATATCTTTCGTGCTCACTCTGAAGGTCCACTCCCCATGAAACAGGGTACTCAAACTTTGCTCCGCTTTTCATCAAAATCTCCACCCCCTCAGTATAAGTAAGCCTTTGGAAAGCAGTATTTATAACTCCTTGTAAACGAGCTATCAACTCCTTATCGAACATATCATTCAAAAATTTGAGATCATCCATATTATTATCCAAAGCATATTGAACAAGATATTTGATAAAATCCTCGGCAAGATCCATGTTGTCTTCAATCTCATAAAAGGCCATCTCCGGCTCAATCATCCAGAACTCTGCAAGGTGACGCGGAGTATTGGAATTTTCGGCTCTGAAAGTGGGGCCAAAGGTATAAATCTTACCCAATGCCATGGCGCCAAGTTCCCCCTCAAGCTGACCACTCACTGTAAGAGAAGTCTGACGTCCAAAGAAATCCTGAGAATAATCTATCTTCCCCTCCTTTGTTCTTGGCATATTATTCATATCCAATGTAGTAACCTGAAACATCTCACCGGCTCCCTCACAATCGGAAGCAGTAACGATAGGGGTATTCAGGTAATAAAAACCTCTGTCGTTAAAATATTTATGAATCGCAAATGCCATAGCATGGCGCAATCTCAAAACACATCCGAATGTGTTTGTACGAGGTCTCAAATGAGCAATTTCTCTCAGAAACTCCATACTGTGGCCCTTCTTCTGCAGAGGATAAGTCTCAGGGTCTGCCGTTCCATAGACAAGAATCTTTGAGGCCTGCACCTCAACAGACTGTCCCTTTCCCATAGAATTAACAAGATTACCTGTAACACACAGGCATGAACCGGTTGTGACCGAGCGCAAAAGCTCCTCCTCAAAATTGGCCGTTTCACATACAATTTGCATATTATTAACGGTAGAACCATCATTAAGAGCAATAAAATTTACATTATTATTTCCTCTTTTTGTTCTTACCCAACCCTTTACAATCACCTCTTGTCCAGGCGTTTCCTTAAGCAACGCAGCTATGGACCTTCTTTTAAATTCGCTCATCTCAATAAAAAATTACTTATTTAACTTTCAAAGTTACAAATTATTTCACATACTTCATTAACGCAGCCCTCCAAATCTCGTATCCGGCAGGAACAAGATGCAATCCATCTTTGGTAAGAGCAGGATCCAGTACCCCGACATTCCCTAATGAACAACTGCTTGAATCACCTGAACGCATGTCAGAGTCACAATTTGCCCTCTCCTTTGCCACAAAAAGGGGATAAAGATCTATGCACTTAATCCCTCTCTCTTTAGCCATTTTTTTCAGCCCTTCGTTAACCTCAACCACAATGGCACTCTTCCCGTTTAGATTTTTATATCTTTTGAAACTCTCGTTTATCGGCAATAAAGTCTGTAGATAAAGCTTTGTTTGTGGAGAATCGGTACGAATTTTATCTACAACCTTTGCAATAGCCCTTACAACACTGTCGGCAGTAAGATGATGACTTATATCATTAACCCCCACAAGAAGAAAGATCTTTTTTGGATGTGCCGGCAATATCTGGTAAAGCCTATCATAAATTCCTGGCGCATCATCACCTATGATTCCTCTGTTGGCAATTCTTCCTCCACTCCTCTGTAATCTCCTTTGACTCTCCGAAAACAAATTTACCCAATCACCACCCTCGGTAAGACTATTACCAAGAAAAACTATATCACTGCTGCACAAAGGCTTTTCGCTATCAAAAAGAGCAACTCTCTCAGCATAATGTCCGGTACGTTGAGCCATTGCAGGAAAAACGGACACTACCAATGCCATCAAAACAAAAAGAGACTTCATCCTGCTAAAAAAATTCTGATTAATTTTCATATCGTTATAAAAAAGCATATAAGAATTTACATTATTAAGAAATTAATACTCAATGACTCTAGATGGTAGACTCTCGTTCCAGCACCTATCCAAAACCGTAATGACATACCTGTCACCAACATTATGATGTCGATGTTCCTTGACCGGAAGATAAAATTTATCCTCTGTAACAGCAATCAGATAGTCAGAACTCTCAATATTCACCTCCACTCCCTCTGGGAAACAGTAAACGGCATAAAACAGAGGCTTTTGCATAGGATCATGCTGTTCATGAGAACAAGGCTCCCAGACAATTTCCCTCCCTCTTTTATGAAGATCCTCCACTGGCATGGGAGGAATGGAGTCAATCTCCTTATAAGCAGGAATCAGAGCCAACCGGTTTTGATATTTCGTTATCAGGCTATCCGCAAAACCAAAAGGATTTTTTTGAATTGTCCAACCAGGCCACCATATATTACCGTCAATATTGGGAAGAGTCCTCTCCATTCTCATCTTCTCCGCCATCTGCGTAGTTTGAGAATTATTGAGATCCCTTTCATTAAAGGTATCAATACTCTGTCCAATATAAAGCTGCCCCTTGAAATTACTACTGCTCCACCAATTGATCAATATCTCATAATCTGCAACCGGATGTCCTATTCTCCAATAAAGTTGCGGCGCAATATAATCTATATAGCCCTTTCCCGCCCATGCCGGAACATCTGCAAAAAGATCCTCATAATTGGAGAGTCCATTGGTATTACTGCCGCTGCCGTCAGGCGTCTGCCTTTTATTTCTATGTATCCCAAACGGACTGATGCCAAATCTCACCCATGGTTTTATAGATTTTATCGTATCATTTACAGCCTTTATCAGCATCTCAACATTATGTCTTCTCCAATCAGCACGGTGACTACTGTCGAAGCCCTGAGCCTTAGCGTATTTGGCAAAAGATTTATCGTCAGGAAATTTTCTGTTCTTAATAGGATACGGATAAAAATAATCATCAAAATGGATCGCATCCACATCGTATCGCGATACTATATCGGCAATCACATTAACGGTATGTCTTATAGCCTCCGGCTCACCCGGATCAAAATACAGTTGTTTCCCATAACGTACAAAAATCGATGGATTTTTAAAATAGAGATGACTTTTTGCCAAGAGATCCTTATCGTTAGAGGTAACTCTGTAGGGATTACACCAGGCATGCAGTTCCATTCCCCTTTTATGAGCCTCCTCTATCATAAATTCCAACGGATCCCAAAAAGGTTCAGGAGCACGGCCTTGTATCCCTGTCAAATATCGGCTCCACGGCTCAATATCAGATTTATAAAAGGCATCGGCCTGAGGACGTACCTGAAAAATAACTGCGTTGCATCCTGCCAATTTCAGCGAGTCAAGCGTTGTCTCAAACCTCTTCTTAACCTCACCCATTGAAAGAGTACGAATCGTACTATTACCAACTATATGAAGCCACGCACCCCTGAATTCACACTTAGGCTGATTCTGAGCCACGGCTCCAAAAGAAAAACAAGAAAAAGAGATTGCACATAAGACAATTACGACAATTCGCAATCTCAATTTTAAGGAGCAATTCATTATATTATCTCTCTATCTTATTATATTGTTAATATGTTCTGTAAAATACCTTAAAATTTAATACCCATGGCCTTACAAACCTTCTTAGGAATATCTGTATTATCCTGTCTACCTGCAAACTGCTCACTTCCTACTCCTACAGCAAAAACAGGCACAGCTCCACCCGTATGAGAGGTGGTAGTCCAACCTATCTGCGTCTTCTTGGAGATTGAATCAGCAGGCACAACCTTCATATAATCCTCCGGATTTGTACCAATGTTAGACATTGTGGCGTGATTCTTTACAATACTGCTTAAATCAAAAACATAACCACTCTTTCGACCTAAAGAGACACCACCAGTTTCATGATCTGCAGTTACAATAATGAGTGTCTCGTCGGGATGCTTTAAATAAAATTTATAAGCCTCCTCTATTGCGTTCGACATATCTATTGTCTCATAAATTGTATTGGCCACATCATTTGAATGAGCAGCCCAATCTATTTTGCCACCCTCGGCCATAATAAAGAATCCTTTACCTTTATCAAGAAAATCTATGGCGGATTTTAAGACCTCAGTAAGAGTAAGATCTCCCTCCTTTCTAAACAAGGCATAAGGAAGAATCCCATTCGCCTTCTCCTTTTGTTGGAACAGAATCATTTTTTTTGTGCTATTCTTCTTAGCATTATAATCTTGTACACCATATGCCACTTTGTATCCCTCTTTCGCTGCAAGAGCAAGGAGATCATTGTTCAATTGTTCAGAAGTTTTTGTAGAACCCTTAGAAGGAGTAGCTCCCTGGAATCCTCCGCCACCGAAAAACTCGAACCCTGTTTCCGGCAACTGGCACGCAACTGTGTAGTAATCGTTCCTGTCAGCAGAATGAGCATAAAAAGCCCCTGGCGTCGCGTGGTCTATTGTGACAGTTGTCATTATACCCACAGGAATACCCTTTGCATGAATTTTATAAGTAATACTTGTAAGATTGCTTGTATCCGGTGCAACTCCCAACATATGGTTTTTTGTCTTGAAACCTGTAGACAAAGCCGTACCTGCAGCAGAGGAACAAGTTATCGGGTTACTCGCTGAATATGTTGTAGCCATACCCATAACAGGAAATTTTGTAAATGACAATGGGTCACTTCCTATCTTCCCCTTCTGAGCGGCAAGATAAGCCTCGGTAAGTGAGACGTGAGAAAACCCCATGCCATCACCAATAAAGAAGAAAACATATTTAGCCTTTTTCTGGGCATCGACACTGCTCAATGACCCCACCAGAAATACCAATGTAAACATTGCGGCAATAATTTTTACGCTTAATTTCTTCATATACAATAATTTATATAAATTTATACTACTCTCTTAACATTCAAAGTTACAAAAAAGCATAGAAAGTTTTACAAAAAAAGGCGACCGTAAAGCCGCCTTTTTTAAATAAATATTACTGATTAATTATTGTTTCCTACAATCTGTTTAGCACGAGCAGAATACATAATCTTAAGAGCCGAACAACGTCTAAGTTGTTGCTTGATATCTGTAATTATACCCATACGAACATTTTCATCAGCTTTGATGGAAGTTGTCATAAATGAACGATCTTCCTCACTTCTTACCTCTCTTTCTGATGCGATGAAATCCCTGATATCGCTGATAGACTTGAATGCGTCATTCAATTGAATACGGGAATCTGTTCCGTATTTTGACTGATGCGCTAGCGAAGGTGTTCCGACATATATATATGATGCCAAATCCTTTCTATCAAGTTTAGCCACCTGAGATGCCTCAGGAAGTTTCACCATTACCATTGTCTCGGTTTCACGTAATTGTGTCGTTACCATAAAGAAGAACAACAACATGAAGATAACATCCGGTAGAGAAGATGTATTGATCTTAGGCATATCGCCCTTACCTTTTCTTGCAAATATTGCCATGTCTGTTACCTCCTATTTTTTATTAACGTCTTTAGGTTCGGCCTCAGAAATTGTTTGAGGAATAGCATCCCTAACAATTTTCTGTTTTTGATCATCCAAAGATGCGTATTTCTTGCCGAAATTTTTCATTGCAAAAGCATCGCGGACCTCATCATAAGCTCTGATGATCTCGTTCTGCACCTGTATGTATGCATTATAGCTTGTTCCACGGTCATTTTGCAAAGAAACAACACCTTGGGAAACCGGATATTGCCCGAATCCGGCAACTTCAGTCATCACTTTTTCAGGTAACGACTCGCTGTTTGCTGGGTTCAGGATAAATTCAACAACCTTATCCTTAACCTGGCTGATATCCACTGCTTGCGAACCAGCAAAGATTCTATCACTCTTACTGATCTTAACCTGCAAAATGTTTCTGCGGTTGACTTTTACGTCAGACTGCTTTTCATTTTCATTAGGCATGGGTGGCAACTGACGGCGAATACCTTTATCTGCATCCATCGTAGTTGTTGTTAACCAGAATATGAGCAACAAGAAAGAGATATCCGCCATTGATCCGGCATTGATTTCCTGTACTTCTTTTTTTGCCATAATTAAATTATTTTCTGAACAAGTTTATAATACCTCTAGAAAAGATTGATATAAAAGCAACAACTCCAAGAATGGCGCTCAAAATCAATCCAGCATCGACAAATTTTAAAGTTGATCCCGATGGAACAGGAGTGCCAGCTGCAAGTTCTACAGGGCTTCCTGATGCCAATAAATATGAGATCAAACATAATACTACGGCAATACCCACCTTTACAAAGGCTCCTTTTTTGCTCTTACCGTTAGAATAGAACAAAGGCATTATAAGTGTGCAAATCAAGCAGATGAAGAATAGTATATACGACCAGTTAAGGAGAGTATAAACCATTGATTCGCTTGAAGTATTAAAGAAGAATACGACACCGATAATAATGGATATACCGAATAATATGTATAAAAAATATTTATTTAATTTAGACATACTTATTTCTTATTATTATAGTTAACTAACATATCCACAAGTGAGATAGATGCATCTTCCATAGAAACAACAACTGAATCGATCTTAGAAACGATATAGTTGTAGAACAACTGAAGAATGATAGCTACAACCAAACCACCTACTGTAGTGATCAACGCAACCTTCATACCACCTGCAACAACGTTAGGGGAAATATCACCGGCAACCTGAATAGCATCGAATGCCTGAATCATACCGATAACTGTTCCCAAGAATCCCAACATAGGAGCCAATGTAATAAACAACTGTATCCATGAAAGGCCATTCTCCAAAAGGCTCATTTGTACGCCACCATAAGAAACAACTGATTTCTCAACAACCTCAACACCTTCATTCATACGGCTTAATCCCTGATAGAAAATACTTGCGATAGGGCCTCTTGTATTACGGCAAACCTCTTTTGCTGCATCAACGCCACCATTCTTAAGAGCTTCGTCAACTTTGCTCAACAACTTTTGCGTATTGGTAGTAGCAAGGTTAAGATAAATAATTCTTTCAATAGCCAAAGCCAAACCAAAGATAAGACAGAGGATGATTGTAGCCATAAAGCCAGGACCACCTTCGATAAATTTAATCTTGATTTGCTGGTACACAGGAGTGTCGTTCTGAACTGTCAAAGAATTTGCAGCGGTATTATCAGCCGGTGCAGAAGTTTGAGCAGCTGCATACTGAGCAGAGATGGCAATGAAGCCAATAACTGCCAAAAACATGAAAAATTTTTTCATAAATTTTTGAGTAATTAAAATATTAAACAATGTATTAAATAGTTATAGTTTCAATCTAAAAACTTTGCGTTTATGTTTCTGTTTTCAAATTATCGCGCAATTTAAGCAAAAATTTTTAATTCCGCATAATTTATAATGAAATTTCTCCTCTCAAATTCTTTCGCAACAAAACCTTAACTTTTTCATTTTCCTTATGTTGCCCCATGAGAAAAAATAATTTTGTCATGGCAGCCTCAGTCGTTGAATCATAGCCACTTATTACCCCAATTTTCTTCAAAGCTATACCTGTGGCATAAGCATCCATATTAACGCTTCCGGCCATACATTGAGAGACATTCAAAAGTATAAGTCCCTTATCATAAGCTCTTTTGATACTATTCAAAAAACACTCGTTCGTGGGTGCGTTACCTGAACCGTATGTCTCCAAAACTATCGCCCTGAGCCCCGGAATATCAATCACAGAGTCCACAACGCTTTTCATAATACCGGGATAAATTTTAAGTATCGCGACATTAGTATCCAAATTCATATTGACTTTCAAAGGTTTGTTATTGCGTTTCGGATAAATTATCGCATCCTCATTATACTTTATATGTATACCGGTTTCTGCAAGGATACTATAATTGGCGGAACGGAACGCTCTGAAATTTTCCGCATTGTACTTTGTAGTACGGTTACCTCTGTATAATTGATTGTCAAAATAAATACATACCTCCGGAACCATAGGTTTGCCATTGGAATTGACAGCAGCAGCTATCTCAATAGAGGAGATCAGATTCTCTTTTCCGTCGGTTCTCAACATACCTATTGGGAGTTGACTGCCGGTAAATACCACAGGTTTGTCAAGATTTTCAAGCATGAAACTCATTGCAGAGGCTGTATAAGACATTGTATCCGTACCATGCAAAACAACAAAACCGTCATATTCGCCATAATTGGTCTTAATGATTTTAGCTATATCCTGCCAAAATTCAGGCTGTGCATCAGAGGAATCAATTAGTGGATCGAACGATATTGTGTCAATAGAATAACCGAACTTCTTCAATTCCGGCACCTCTTTAAGTATTTGCTTAAAATTAAAGGGTTTAAGTGTAAAATCGTCTGGATCTTGCTTCATTCCGATTGTTCCGCCCGTATAAATAAGCAATAATGATCGTTTCATATTATTTATATCATGTTCGTGGTTATATCCCACAATTTTAATGTAACAAATTTAGGAAAAAAAGGGGACACTCAATTCTTTTTCAATAAATGTTGAATAATTTTTGAGCATTCTCCGTTGTTATACGAGCAACTTCCTCAAGAGAAATTTTCTTGACAGAGGCAACTTTTTCCGCTATGTATGAGATATATGAGCTCTCATTTCGCTTACCTCTGAAGGGTACCGGAGTAAGCCATGGAGAGTCCGTTTCCAAAAGAATATGATCTAACGGTATATTCTCCAATGCTTTTACAACTCCGGCATTCTTGTATGTAATCACACCGCCTATACCGACTCTAAAAAAGCCGAAAGAGGCAAGGCGCTCAAAAGTCTCAATACTCCCAGAATAGGCATGAAATACTCCATTCAGGCGAGCAACTCCTGCGGCCTCTCCAACCTCAGCTTTAAACCGCTCCAAGAGATCAAACACCTCGGCCGTAGCCTCTCTCACATGAATAATAACAGGTAAAGATAGGTCATACGCATACAATAACTGCTTAAAAAAAACCTCTTTTTGGCTCTCAATAAACTCCTTACTCCAATAACAATCCAAACCTATCTCACCTACAGCATAATATCTCCTCTCCTCTCCATAAAGTTTCTCCTTCACAAAGGAAAGTTCATCCTTCCAATTAGTTGAAACCGATGTGGGGTGAAGCCCCATTGCCTCATATGCAAACCCGGTGTTCCTGTCAGAGAATTGCGTTTGCCTCTCATAATAGGTTGAATCTATCGCCGGAAGAATGCATTTACAAACACCGGCAGATTTAATGCGCTCAATGACAATTTCTCTGTCGGAGTCAAAAGCTTCATCATATAAATGGACGTGAGTATCAATATAGCTCAACATATTCTATTTTTCCGCAAAGATACAAATCATTTTGCAACTCGCTTGATTCTATATCCACGCAATCCTATATTCTCTATAACTCCCTCAAGTTCAAGTTCAAGCAATGCGGAGGCAGCCTGAGAAAAAGTCATACCTGCCTCCTCACAAAGTTGTCCGGCATCAATGCACCCTCCCCTTTTTACAAGATTAATAACTTTACCCAAAACCATTGAGTCCGATACAAACAGATTGGGCTGTTGCAGATAAATATCGGTTGCTTCTCTCCATCCGAGTAACTCTGGAATTATATCGGCACTGTTAAGAATATGAGCCATATTCTTTGATATAAGATAGTTACAGCCATATGAGTTTGCCTCCATAATATGGCCAGGCAATGCAAAAACATCACGGTCATATGAGTTTGCAAATTCAACCGTACTCATTGCACCACCCTTAATCCTCGTCTCTATCACCACAACGGCATGCGCTATTCCCGCTATAATCCGATTCCTTTTTATAAAGTTTATTTTAAGCGGCTTAACCCCCCTGGGAAATTCCGTTATAAGTCCCCCTTTTAAAATCATCCTACATGCCTCACCTCTATGTTTTGCAGGATAGATCATATCAAGCCCGTTTGGCAAAATCGCAACTGTCTCCAATCCGGAATCAAGAGCAGCGCGTTGGGCACAAATATCCGCACCATACGCCAAACCACTCACAATTAATGGGTCATACCCTCTTTCAGCTAATTTTTTCACAATTATGGAACAACACTCCCTGCCATATGAGGAGACAAGTCTGGTCCCAATGATAGAAATAATTTTAGAATTATTAAGTTTAGCATTACCTATGTAATAAAGCACAACAGGAGCATCCACACACTCTCTCAAATTGTCGGGATACTCACTGTCTATTACAGATAATATCTTAATTCCTTTACACTTGCACCATTCAGCCTCAGCAGAAACCTCCTCCATTAACTCAGAATCAAACAGTTCCGCCTGTATTTCATATTCAGTTACATCAGAACCACCGGAAGAAGCAACATAGCCGGAGCTGCTTAAAAATGTTCTGCCCTCTGCCGGTCTGAAAAGAAACTTGCGCGAAACAGCACATAAAAAAATCTCTCTACTGCACCTCATTGCTATTTCAATTAAAATAGTACAATGATAATCTTAAGTGAGATAAATATAGTAACCCGACGTAAAAAATTTTGAATTTACGCCGGGCTACCATTAATTTTTTTTTATAAAATGATCAAACAATCAACATTGCATCACCATACGTACCAAATTTATAATTCTCTTTTATGGCAACCTTATATGCATTCATAACATATTCAAATCCGCCAAAAGCAGCAACGGACATAAGCATTGTAGAGAGTGGCAGGTGAAAATTTGTTACAAAAGCATCGGGAATAGAGAAAGAATAGGGCGGAAAGATAAACTTGTTTGTCCAACCGCTATAGGGTTTAATCTCAGCCTGCGTTGTTACAGGTGTCTCCAAAGCCCTCATTACAGTAATTCCGACCGCAAATATCTTATGTTTTTGCTGTTTTGCACTATTAATTTTTGATGCAGTCTCGTCAGGAATAAACATCTGTTCAGAATCCATCTTATGCTTTGAAAGATCCTCAACATCCACGGTACGGAAGTGTCCAAGTCCCATATGAAGAGTTAAATAGGCCGTATCAACCCCCTTTATTTCCATGCGTTTAAAAAGTTCTCGGCTAAAATGAAGTCCTGCCGCAGGTGTTGCAACAGCGCCCTCATTCTTTGCATAAATGGTTTGAAAACGCTCAAGATCAATTGGTTCAGGCACTGCCCTAATCCATTTAGGTACAGGTATCTGGCCTACTCCGAACAATGTGCGTTTAAATTCGTCATACGGGCCATCGTATAAAAAGCGCAATGTTCTTCCGCGAGATGTTGTATTATCAATCACCTCAGCTACAAGTGTATCATTATCTCCAAAATAGAGTTTATTCCCAATTCTTATCTTCCTTGCAGGGTCCACCAATACATCCCAGAGGCGTTGCTCTCCATTTAACTCTCTCAATAAAAATACCTCAATATCGGCCCCAGTCTTCTCCTTGTTGCCGTGCAGTCTTGCCGGAAAAACCTTTGTATCGTTTAATACAAAAACATCACCCTCCTGAGCGTAGTTAATAATATCCTTAAAAAGTTTATGCTCTATCTCACCGGTATCTTTATGAAGAACAAGAAGTTTACATTCGTCTCTGAATTTGGAGGGATACTTTGCAATATTGTCCTGCGTAAGTGAAAAATTAAATTGTGATAGTTTCATTCAATAATTATTTATTTTGTGCAGCATATAGTAACCGACATAATAACTTACTTATAATCACGTATTCAGTAATTATGACCAAATTAAAATCATGTGCGGTTCATACAACTGCTATTGTTCTAAAAAAGTAGAAACTCGCTCAGAATAGATTTTTATAAAAATTATACTCATTAAGCGAAAATCAAAGTAATGATTATACGATAAATAAAAATAAAAGTTTCATTTTAAAAAAAAAAATTCAATTATCGAGTACATTTACAAAATCCATGAGAGAGGCGGCATTTTCAATTATGAAATTACCGGATTTAGTACGTTGCAGGTTAGTCAAATGAGCTCCAGAGGAGAGTTCAACTCCCAAATCTCTTGCAAAAGAACGAATATATGTACCTTTACCGCAATTAATTTTAATCTTAACGGACGGCATAGAAAATTCCAATATTTCAAGCGAATCTATTCTTATTGTTGAGGGTTTCATCTCCACCTCCTCACCGGCTCTCGCCATCTCGTATGCCCTTACGCCTCCAATCATTTTTGCAGAAAATTTCGGAGGTATCTGCTCCTGAATGCCAATAAATTTTTTTAAAGCAGCCTCTACATCTCCTTTTGCTATATGTTTAAATGGATAGCGGTTATCTATCTCTTTCTCAAGGTCAAAAGAGGGAGTTGTAGCACCAAATTCTATCTCGGCAACATACTCTTTATCGCCGCCTTGAAGCAATTCAGCCTTTTTAGTAGCATTCCCTATGCAGAGAACAAGCACTCCTGTTGCCAGAGGATCCAAAGTACCAGCATGACCTATTTTAACCCATTTTTTATGAAAGAACCTCTGAGAAAGAAATTTAACTTTCCTCACCGCATCGGCTGAGGTCCACTTGTACGGTTTATCTATCAGAACAATGAAACCTTTGGGATATAATTCAAGGTTGTTTTTGAGTTCACCAATATTGCTCTTGTCAAAAACAGGTATTCCATCCACTATCATTTGCAGGCAATCTTGTCTATTCTTCTCTGATGTCTACCACCTTCAAAAGAGGCATTAATATAGGCCTTTACCACACTTTTTGCCTCATCAAAGGAGATAAATCTTGCCGGAAGAGTAAGAATATTCGCATTATTATGCTGCTTTGCCAAAGCACCGAGTTCAGGATTCCAACATAACGCCGCTCTGATACCCTGATGTTTATTAACGGTCATGGAGATTCCATTGCCTGAACCGCACATTGCAATGCCAAAGGACACCTCTCCATTTTCAACTGCATTTGCCAAAGGATGAGCCACATCTGGATAATCCATACTCTCTTCTGAATGAGTTCCAAAATCTTTAATTTCATAACCCATCTCCCGGAGCATAGGTTTTAACTCCTCTTTCATCAAATAACCGGCATGATCAGCCGCCATTCCTATAATTTGTTTCATTATTTCTTTCTGTTTATTGATAATATTTCCAAAGTTTTATGTATAAGATTATCTGTTTTAAGAATATACGGATAAAAGGCATCATCGTCCAAAGTAGTATATCGCCCAACAAGCCCCTCTATCTGAGTTACGATTATCTCTTTTGAGGCGTTCCACTCATTACTTTTTGCAATAACCCCGTTGGTTTTTGCAAAGGCAAGGAAATTAGTCTCTATCTTCATAGACGACAAAAGTGCATCGAGTTGCGTTAATGTCTTTATGCTCCTTAACTGCGCACGGTACTTATCTGCAATTTTATTACTAAATTTTATCTGCAGGCTTTTTTTATTACATTCTATAAGGAAATTTGTTATTCCAAGCGTATCTAAAGGGACAAATACATCTGGAATTATTCCTCCTCCGCCATATACCACTTTGCCTTTCGGTGTTTTATATTTTAACTTAACATCTTTCTTTATGCTATCGGCAACAGTCATCTCTCCGTGTTTGTATCTCTCAAAAATATCATATTGATAATCTTCTGAATAAGGCTTCTGAATAGATCGGCCTGTTGGAGTATAATATCTTGCAACAGTAAGTCTTATACCTGACTTATCGGAAAAATAAATAGGCTCCTGCACTAATCCCTTCCCGTAAGATCTGCGCCCCAGAATCAAAGCTCTGTCGTTGTCCTGCATTGCTCCGGTAAAGATTTCGGAAGAAGAGGCAGTATTCTCATTTATCAAAACATAAAGTATTATACCCTTGCATTTACCTGTGCCGTCGGCGTAAAAATCCTGCCTACTACGGTGAACTCCCTTTAAATAAACAACAAGCGCTCCCTTTGGCAGAAATTCGTTTGAAATCATCAGAGCCTGATCCAAGTAGCCTCCGGTATTATCTCGTAAATCAAAAATCAACTCCTTCATCCCGGCCTTTTTAAGTTTTTGTGCGGCCTTATCAAATTCGGCATATGTTGTTTTCGAGAACTTCGACAACTTAATATATCCTACACCCTCCTTAAGCATGAAGGCAGCATCAAGGCTCTTCAATGGAATTTTATCTCTCTTTATCTTAAATTGCAAAAACTCCGATACTCCTGACCTGCGCATCTCTACATCCACATTTGTACCGATAGGGCCCTTCAACAACTTGACAAGGGAATCCTGATTAAATTTTACTCCCGCAACGTTTTTCCCGTTAACTTTAATTATTCTATCTCCAGACAATATGCCAACCTTTTCAGATGGCCCCCCTGAAATGACATTTATTATTATTGCCGTATCGTTAGGTACATTAAATTGAACTCCGATACCGCTGAAATTCCCCTCCAGCGATTCCTCTGCATCCTCAAGCTCTTGAGGGGGAAGATAGGTGGAATGAGGATCGAGATTTTGCATGATTGCAGGCAGCGAAGACTCAACAAGCTTCTTGTAATCAACCGTATCCACATAATTTTTTTCTATCTCATCTAAAATAAGAAGCAATTTATCCCACTTGTGATTACCAACGGAAAGTTCTCTCTTCCCGGTATAATTATTAATAATATTAGAAATAACAACAATCAGCAAGGCCAATATTATTGCAACAAACCAATTAATGCCTTTCAGCTTTTCAAAGAATTTACTCATTTCCTTTAATTTAGTATCCCGACAACTCTATACAAAAATCTGTACCACCTCAATTCCGGCTCTTTCAAGCAGATCAATACCATCGGTAAGTCTGTAACTGTCTATATAGACAACTCTCTTTATTCCCGATTGAATAATCAATTTCGAACACTCCAAACAAGGAGCAGCTGTCACATACAATGTTGCCCCATCACTTGAGTTGTTGGATTTTGCAACTTTTGTAATCGCATTCGCCTCCGCATGAAGCACGTACGGCTTAGTCTTACCCTCTGCATCTTCACACACATTCTCGAACCCGGACGGTGTTCCATTATAACCATCAGAAATAATCATTTTATCCTTGACAATCAGCGCACCAACCTGTCTCCTTTCGCAATAGGAATTTTTTGCCCAAATCTTGGCCATCTCAAGGTAGCTTCTATCGAACTTTAATTGTTTACTATCCATAAATCCATTAATTTACAGTAGATTAACCCACAAAATCATTTTGATACATATATCTCTTTATACTTCTCTTAGGAGTCTTCTCAAACTCCTCCGGCATAATCTTTATCGCAGAAATCTGGGAATAAGCAGGTAATTCGGTATTGAGAAGAACGATATTCTCATCAAGCCTTGTTTTAAGCGCAGCGTGATTCATATTATCCCTTGCGGCAAGTTCCATATCGGGGTATATAAGAGCAACGAGCTTACCCACATCATCAATAACGAGAGATTCAAGTACATAAGGCATACTATTTACCATACTCTCAATCTCCTCCGGATATATATTCTGACCTGAAGGACCGAGAATCATATTCTTGCAACGTCCCTTAATGAAAAGATACCCATCATAATCAATTACTCCCATATCTCCTGTCTTAAACCAACCGTCATCTGTGAAAGAGGCTGCAGTAGCCTCCTTATTCTTGTAATAACCGAGCATTACATTATCTCCCTTAACCTGTATTTCACCCGCAACATTATGTTCATCGGATGAATCAATTCTTATCTGCATTCTCGGAGCCGCCTTACCGCATGAGAAAAGCTTTGTCTTTTCAAACGGAGCATAAGTAATTATTGGAGCACATTCTGTCATCCCATAACCTACAGTATATGGGAACTTTATTCTCTTGAAAAACTCATCAGCCTCCTTATTAAATGCCGCACCACCAACAATTACCTCCTTAAAACTTCCTCCAAAGGCCTTTACAAGCTCATCCTTAATTCTCGCCTCTATCTTTTGGTCTATCACAGGCAATTTAAGCAAAACTTTCATATCTGTCCTGTTGATGACAGGCAACAGTTTCTGACGGTAAATCTTTTCAATAATAAGCGGTACAGAGATTATGATATTAGGTTTAATTGTCTCAAACGCCTCAACAATAATACGTGGACTCGGTATCCTTGTCAGGAAATGTACGTGAGCACCAACCATCATCTCAAACAGAAACTCAAACATAAATCCATACATATGAGCTGTTGGTAACATGGAAACCACATTAGATTGATTATTCATATGCGGTTCAACCTCTATTGCAAAAAGCACATTGGAGATTAATGCCCTGTACGGAATCATAACCCCTTTCGAGAACCCCGATGTTCCTGATGTATAATTTATCATTGCCAGCTTGTCGGGAGATTCTTCATAATAATAATGTATATCTTCAGGAGAAAAACTTCTCGGATACTTTTGACCGAAAAACTCATTCAAGTGCTCTCTTGCATGAATTATCTCACCTTTATTGGCATAAAGCAAAGAAAAATCAGTAATCTGTATTACAGCCTCAAGATTCGGCATCTCACTCTGAGAGAGATTTTCCCACATCACATCTCCAGCAAACAATATACGGCTCTCTGAATGATTGACCAGATAGTGGATATTTCCCGGCTTAAATTCATGCAAAAGGGGTACAGGTACGGCGCCATAGGTTAGGCAGGACATAAAAACGACACCCCAATTAGCCTGGTTCTTTGAACAGATGGCAACCTTGTCACCTTTGTTCAATCCACACATGCTGAATATAATATGTAATTTTTCGATTCTTCTTGCAACATCACGATAATGAAGCGTGATTCCCTTGTAGTCTGAGAGAGCCGGACAATCCCAATTCTTCTTCACGCTCTCCTCAAACATTTTATTTAATGATACTTCCATAAGATATAATATTATCTAACTAAATTGCTGTAATTTACATAAATGCGAGTAAACACCTCCCTCTGCAATCAGCATGTCATGCTTCCCGCGTTCGACAATAGTGCCTCCCTGCAACACAACAATCTCATCCGCATGCTGAATTGTAGAGAGCCTGTGGGCAATCACAATTGAAGTTCTGTTTTTCATCAAATTTGTAAGAGCATCTTGTACAAGACGTTCGCTCTCTGTATCAAGCGCCGATGTGGCCTCATCAAGAATAAGTATCGGAGGATTCTTTAAAACTGCTCTCGCAATAGCTATTCTTTGACGTTGTCCGCCTGAAAGTTTGGCTCCTCTGTCTCCGATATTGGTCTCGTATCCATCCGCCATCTCTCTTATGAATTCATCGGCATTCGCAATCTTGGCAGCTGTGTAAACCTGATCTGCAGTAACATTTTCCATTCCAAAAGCAATGTTATTATACACCGAGTCATTAAAGAGTATTGCCTCCTGCGTAACTATTCCCATTTGAGAGACAAGATCGTTGAGCTTATAATCCTTAATGTTGCGGCCGTCGAGCAGGATCTCGCCGTCAATCACATCATAGAACCTTGGCAATAGATCTGCCATGGTGGATTTTCCTCCTCCTGAGGGCCCGACAATGGCAACCATCTTCCCCTTGGGAACCACAAGATTAATCCCCTTAAGGACAGGTCTATCGGGGTTATAACTAAAGTTAACATTACAAAATTCTATTGACTTTTCAAAATTCTTAAGTTCAACAGCCTCTGTTTTCTCAACTATAGGATTCTTTACATCCAATATTGCAAAAAGTCTGTTCCCAGAAACCAAGCCTCTCTGAATACTTGCATAGGCACTCGAAATTGCTTTGGCCGGCTCAAGTACTCTCCAATAAAAACCAATGTAAACCACAAAAGCAGGCATTGCCATTCCCAACTGACCATGAATTTTCAGCCATCCCCCATAAAACAAAACGGCCGCTGCAACAGAAATTCCAAGGAACTCCGAGAGGGGGGAGGCCATCTCCTGCCTGTTAAACATTGAGCGGCTACTCAACTTATGCTGGTTATTTGTCTTTTCAAAATTATTATTAACGAATCTGGTAGCATTAAAGGCTTTGATTATTCTTATTCCCGAGATAGCTTCCTCAAAGTGACTTACAATCTTGCCCATAAGAGACTGCGTTGTAATAGCACCTCGCTTAAGTTTTCGGCTTATATTTCCAATTATTATTGCAGAAAAAGGAAGGGTCAGAAGTGTCACAATCGTAAGTTTGGGAGACATATAAAAAAGACCTGCAAGGAAGCCTATAATAAGGAGCGGCTCACGAAACAATACATGAAAACTGTTTGCCACCCCATTCTGCACCTCAGTCACATCGCTTGAGATACAGGAGAGTATATCTCCCTTCTTTTGATTATTGAAATAGCCCACATTTAAACTGCTTATTTTTTGGAAAAGATCCCTGCGAATATTCTGCATTATATATGTTCTCATATTTACAAGAATACGTTGAGACAAGTATCTGGCAAGATTGGCAATAAGGGAGGCGATAATGATTATTATGCAGACAAACAACAGGCCGTAAAGTATTCCGCTGGCCGTCATAACCTTTGTAAGATAAAATTGAAAAAGCTCCTGAAAATATTTAGGATCAAGAGCAAATACAGGCATTATATGCTGCGCCTTCACAGTTTCAGGCTGAAACAATACTGTAAGCAACGGCTCAATAAGGGCATAATTTGCAACGCTGAATACTACAGAGATTATTGACAGGACAAGATATCCAGGCCAAAATCTTTTATACGGCTTCGCATAAGCCAATAGTCTTTTGAATGAATTCATAATTTTATCAGTTTTTCTCCTCCTCGTAATCTATATATTCTCCCATCTCCTTCTCTATCACCTTCCCCCTCTCTTCAATCTTGGAAACCGTGACATCTCCCTCCTTCCCTGCCGGTTCCTCGTTTCCATCTCTGTTAAAACCCTGAGTATGTGCAGTGCCTGCACCGAACTTTTTCCCGATATACCACACAAGCAACCTTGGCAAAAACTTCCCGAGCAACCAGAAAACAATAATTAATACTATTACAAGTGTTAGAAAAAATTCCATTGTCTACCTCTTCTTTTTAAACTCCGAACTCTTGAGATTAAGTATATACTCCTTACCGTCTACACATTTTACGCCAATCTCATCGGTCCCCATAAATTTGAACCTACTTGCAGTATCTATCTCTCTACGCCTCTTCTTTCCTGTTATTTCCACTCCGTTAAAGGCATATATCCTTGTTTGAGAAGTCGTTCTAACCACCCAGAACTTTTTGGATCCGATAGTCCACAACTCCGGTAATTTAAGGACAGGCTCACCTGCCTCTATATCTCTCCACCCTTTTGGTCTTCCTCCTCCTATATTGTAAACAGATATAGTATTGTCTGTATTGATAACAGAAACAAGATAAGTCTTATTGCCATCCACATCATAAAGTTCCGGACCGAAAGCAACCTTCTTCTGCAGCGAAATCGGATAACCCTCCACAAAACGTCCCAACCTATCCAAAGCATACAGTTTATTACCAGAAACAAAAATCATCTGCAACTTTTTATTTTTATAAAGATCTGCTTGAACAACCTTGCCTGCCAATTTAGATGGAAAGGCAATAGTCCAATTGGATTTACCGCTCGCTATCGTGTACTGCAAACTGTTATTGTCATTCTGAGTAAGCGTACAATTGCCTCCGTTCACAAAATCTTTAAGGAGATAGGGGCCTGCGTGAGGTTTGAACTTAACCTCCTCAACCGAAACCTTACTATTCGAATCCTTTCTCTTCTGACTGCGAACCCTTGTAATATTGTTTACATTTTCCACCAACAGAGCAATCTCACCTCCAAGACCGGACTCTCCGTTTGTAACATTAGCTGTAAGAAATACAATATTATTTTTATCGAAAGTCTTATTAGAAAGAGTTGTCCCAATATACGGCAAGATATTTTTTGCAATGGAATCGCGGTTCTCAGAGATATTTACAAATACCTTAGCCACACTCTCCTTTGTTAGAAAATCGGAGGCCTTTGTCTGAGAAAGATAATCCTTCAGATTTATATACATATAATCTTCAGAGATAATTTTACCAAGCAGTGCACGCGGACCAATTATTAACCATGAGCCAACCCTAACAAAACTCTCCTCATTGCATTTATCAAATAATCCGCCAAAAACAGAGGCAACATAGTGTTTATACGGATAATATTCTATAATATTGTTCTCTCCCATCAGTTTTCTTGCGTAAGAAGAGGAGGTCCTCACAGCAGTGATCCATTCATATTTATCATCATCCACACACAGAGCACCAACAACCTCCTGAATATTTATGGTATCTGCCCACTCCACTGGAGTAAGTAATCCTTTTTTAGCAACATTATCTATCTTGGCAAGGTAACTCTGCAATCTCTTATTAGCCTCCAAAAACCTCGAATAACTCTTTCTGTAGGTTTTAATATCGGAAATAGAGAGGCTCGCTACAAAAATCGCATTGGATGGCACTATCTCACCGTATCCACTCTCTCGCGGCCTCTGCCCTGCAAATACGTAAGATTGACTCGCATCACTATCGGTATTCATGAACGGACCTGTAAGCATTATGGCTTTTGAAGTCTGCGACACCTCATAAATGCTCCAGGATGAAAATTTTTGAAAAAAATCGGCATACTTCCATGCACTTCTGCCGGTTACTCCTGAAAAGATCTTACCAGCCTGGCTATTTCTCAAATAGACAGTATTATCTGCACTGCTCATTGCCACAGCCCTCTTAAAATCGGGACTATCCATTATGGAGGTAGAATTGTCGAGATGCCTTATGGAACTCTCCAAAACATAAGCAGAACTACTCAGAAGTAATTTATGTTTATACATGGAGAGATTTATGGAATCAGGAGTAGAATAGATTACAGCATCTATATAGGCTCTGCTCGTACACTCCTGTTTCCTCACAAGAGCCGAAACTTTATCCAATAAATCATCTGGTAAATCTGCTATCTGTAAAAATGATATCTTGTTTTTTGAGGAATAGTGGAGTGAATAGACCATATCCTTATCGACAAAAAGATCACTTTCTATAATTTTTTTCTGAAGAGAAAACAGTCCGTTTGAACTTCCAGCAAAGATTACTCCAATTGAAGAGGTATCGCCAATTGCATTGATAAACTCCTCCGGCGATCTGAAATCGCAAACCATTATTGCGTCACTCGGTATTGCTCTGAATAACTCCATATTCCCACTCTTTCTCACCTGAGCAGGAGTTTTATTAACAGGGAAAAGATGGAGCAATAAAACCACTATTGCAGCAATCAATATTATTACGGCAACCGAACCGTAGACGAGGATCTTTCTATTTCTCATTTATTAAAGGAAGTTCAAATATAACAGGCTCCTATTATCTTGCAAAAATAGTAAAAAGTGTATGATTTGGAAAAAAAGATGGGATGACTTTTTGGTCACCCCATCACAATTCCTAAATATAAAGAGTATTATTTAACAGGTACAGGAGCTTCTGCAGGAGCAGAAGTCATATCCTTATATACCTTAATAAGTTCTACTTTAAAGATCAATGTAGAATAACCAGGGAGATTAGGCCCCATTTGTCTTGGGCCATAACCCAACTGAAACGGAATCCACATTGTCATCTCACCACCTTCACCAATAAACTGAAGACCCTCAGACCATCCTCTGATTACTCCGTTAAGAGGGAATTTAACAGATTTCCCATTCTTATAAGAAGAATCGAAAACTGTTCCGTCTAATAGTTTACCCTCATAGTTTACCTCTACTGTATCTGTAAGAGCTGGTTTAACATCATTACCCGGTTTTACTATTTTATACTGCAAACCATCATCTGTCTGTTGTACGCCGGCATTCTCTTTGTTCTTTTTGAACCACTCTTTCTCCTCCTGCTCCTTAATCTTTGAAGTAGCCTCCTGAGCCTTTATTATATAGGCTTGGATAATCTGACCAGCTTTATTCTCATCAATTTTAAGTTTCTTACCACTGAGGAAGTCCTGCATGCCCTTATTAACCTGTGAAAAATTAATAGACTCAAGATTGGAAGATTTTAACATACCTCCAAAAGAGAGACCTATTGCATAACTTACAGAATCAACCTCAACTTGAGTAATACCGGGAAGAGTTGCCTGTTTTTTGCCGCAAGATACAACAACCGCTGCACCTAAAGCACAAATTGCCAATGTTTTAAATAATTTCATGTGTTTATAATTAATTTTAAATGTTTCCAAAAACTTTTCTCAATCTACTTTTTCATCAACCTTCATAAGCAAAATAACTCATTCATAATAGACACTCTCTCTACAATAGTTAACATCTGCTCATGTTTATTTTCATCCTTTAGCCGCTAAAAAATCTTATAATAATTGCGGTGCGAATATAAGACTTTATTTCCAATATTATTTTTTTGAAGTCAACAATATTGCAAATAATCCAAATACTGCCGCCACAAATGATGTCCCAAGAATAGTAGCCTTACCTAAATTTGTAATAGATTCATTATCAAAGGCCATGCCATCTATGAATATCGACATCGTAAAACCTATTCCAGCTACGATACCCAACGCAAAAACCTGACTCCAATTTGTTTTGGACGGCAATTCCGCAAATTTTAATTTCACAGAAAGCCAACTGAATAGGAATATGCCTAAGGGTTTGCCAAGCAACAGACCAAAGAATATTCCCTCCATTACAGGTTGAGGAGGCCAAAGTGAGATCCCCGAATCAAAAACAACACCTGCATTGGCAAGTGCAAAAAGCGGCATTATCATATAAGTAACCCACGGATGGAGTGCAGACTCGAAACGGTGCATCAACGGATTGATCTTTGAAACTTTTCTGTGCATCATGCTGATTATTTCCTGTTGCTCCGGATTTGCCAACACCTCCAACTCACTACGGCTAACCCTTTTAAACTTATTGAGTAAATGCTTCACTCTCACATAGAATCTCACCTCGTTTATAGCTGTCTTTGATGGTATGGTCATTGCCAGAATAACTCCTGCGATTGTGGCATGAATTCCCGACATATACACAAGATACCATAAAACCACCCCGAGAATAATATACAATAGGACATTGCTCACTCTATACCTGTTTAGAACAAGCAAGATCAAAACAACGCCACCGGCATAAAGCAGCATATCTGCATGAAGAGCATGAGTCGGGTAAAATACTGCAAGCACTATTATCGCCCCGAGATCATCTACAATGGCCAAAGCCGTAAGAAAAACCTTCAAACCGAGTGGTACCCTCTTACCGATAATCGATAAAATGCCTAATGCAAAGGCTATATCGGTTGCCATCGGGATACCCCAACCGTTTGCTGATTCAGGTGTAGCGGAGTTAAATGAAGCATAAATACATGCAGGAACAATCATACCTCCGAGCGCTGCAAATATGGGTAGAATGGCATGCTTAAAGGAGGAAAGTTCACCAACAAGAATCTCTCTCTTAATTTCCAACCCTACTACAAAGAAAAAAACCGCCATGAGAGCATCATTTATCCAGGCTTGAAGTGTCATATTGAGGGAAAAATTCCCTACATGAATACCGGCGTCAATATCCCAAACTGAATGAATATTTGAAAAATAGGAATAATTGGCAAAAATCAAAGAAGCAATGGCACATATCAAAAGCAGCACACCTCCAAACGCCTCATTCATTATGAATGTATTAAAAAAATCACGAAATTCTCTTTGTAAGCTTAGTCTGTTTTTTGATATTCCCGTCATCGTCTAAAAAATGGTATTAAAGTTAATATATTTAATGTCAGTTGCAGGTTCTTGCTGCATACAAACATATCTTGTACAATAATTTAGCCCCAACATTGGCATCCCAATCACTACTCTCTCCTGGAGCAACCTCAACAAGATCGAATCCAACTATTTTTTTACCGGAATTCATCAACTTCACAAGCAAATGGTCAGCCTTGTTAAATGTAAGCCCCCCAGGCACCGGCGTACCGGTATTAGGACAAAGATCCGGAGAAAGGCCGTCAATATCAAAACTGACATAGACATTATCGGGTAACTCCGCAATAATGGAATCGCACATATTACTCCATGCAACACCGTCAAATTCGGCACTCCTCAACTCATGATCAGTAAATGATCTCACTCTTGAATCGCTCACGATTATTTCCTGCTCATCGGCACAAAAATCGCGAATCGCCACCTGACAAAGTTTAGTAACATTAGGTATCTCCTTTAATACATTATACATAATTGAGGCATGTGAATAACGAAACCCCTCATAGGCCCTTCTCAAATCAGCATGAGCATCAATATGCAGCACCCCGATATTCCCGTAATGTCCGGCAACTGCCTTTATCTGTCCAAAAGGAACACTGTGTTCACCCCCTACCACACCCGGAATCTTACCGGTCTTTAACAATTTGCATGACTGATCAAAAACATACTCATTCATTCTCTCACAAGCACTGTTCACCTTGGCTATCTCCTCCGACAACTCCTCCTCCGAAGCTCCTGTGGCCAATCTGTCGATTATAGATTTAGAAAGAGTTCGTGTCTTATCATTAAGTTCAATGAGACAGCCGTTTTCAGGGACTGTACCAATATTATATTCCCAAGCACGATTAACAGAGGAATCAAAAAGATCAAACATGACGGAAACATCCATTATGGATTCAGGCCCGCGCGAGGTTCCCTCTCCGTAAGAGACCGTAACATCCCACGGTACACTGATAAGAGCCACCTTACTCTCCTCAAGCGAACAAGGCAATCCGAAATAATTACCGTTGGCAATGCCAACTCCGTTAGGGTCAAAATTCTCCATTTTAATCTTAATCAAAATTTTTGCTGTTAATTTTCTCTGCTGTTTACTCAATAAAATTCATACTATGCCTTCTCGCAGAATATCGTGAATATGAATGAGACCGATATATTTCCCCTCTTCCATGACAACTACAGAGGTAATTTTATTTTTTTGCATAATATTGAATGCATTTACTGCAAGTTCGCTCGATTCAATAGTTTTCGGATGAAGCGACATAATATCTCCCGCCTGCAAAGCAGTAATAGGCGTACCCTTCTCCACCATCCTACGTACATCACCATCAGTGATTATGCCGATAAGTTTCTCATTTTCATCCAATACTGCTGTGGCGCCAAGTCTGTTTTGGGAGATATTTATTATTGCATTCTGGACATTTTCATTCTCCCTTACACAAGGTCTTACCTCTCTATCTATAAGATCATTAACTCTCAAATAAAGTCTCTTTCCGAGAGAACCACCGGGATGATATCTTGCGAAATCCTCCTGAGAAAAGCCTCTCATTTTTAGAAGGCATACAGCCATTGCATCGCCCATGACGAGTTGAGTAGTTGTACTCGATGTAGGAGCCAGATTATTGGGGCAAGCCTCTGCATCCACAGTTGTTTTTATGAGATAATCTGATTGCTGTCCAAGATAGGAATCGATACTCGAAACCATTCCGATAAGTTTGTTACCCATCCTTTTGATCAGCGGGACGAGCACTTTTATCTCCGGTGTATTTCCGCTCTTTGAGATACACATCACAACATCATCGGGTTGAATTATACCAAGATCTCCGTGAATTGCATCCGCAGCATGCATAAATATTGCAGGAGTACCGGTAGAGTTCATGGTAGCCACAATCTTATTACCTATAATAGCACTTTTGCCTATGCCTGTAATTATCAAACGCCCCTTTGAACCGAAAATTATATTTAGAACCTCTAAAAATTGTGAATCCACAAAAGGTTTTAATTTACGCACTGCCAGAGCCTCCTTTTCTATTACGCTCTCAGCCAAATCACGTATTGCATCTTTTGAAATTGTCATGCTCTGTTTATTTTCAATCTGTTTATAGTCTTTATTATAATCGATTCATAATCAGTACTTTTATAAATCACGACATTAATAAAATCACGCTAGTTTTCATAAAAAATTTGCAAACTATAAACAATTTTGTAACTTAGGGTCACAAAGGTAACGAATTTTACGAACTTTACCTTATTATTTTTAATTAATTATGAAAGTATCATCTAAAGTTTTACATGGTAAACTTAAGGAATTTTTTGGGTTCGATTCTTTCAAGGATGAACAGGAAGAGATAATAAAACACCTCATCGAGGGAAATAATACATTCGTCCTAATGCCTACAGGTGGTGGCAAATCGTTGTGCTACCAACTTCCGGCACTAATTATGCCTGGGACCGCAATTGTAATCTCACCTCTTATTGCTCTTATGAAGAATCAGGTTGATGCCATACGAGGTTTTGTTGCCAATAGAGATGGTATCGCCCACTTCCTCAACTCATCACTCAACAAGGCTCAAGTTCAGGAAGTAAAGGAAGATTTGCTGTCCGGCACAACAAAACTGCTATATGTAGCACCGGAATCTCTGACAAAAGAGGATAATATAGCCTTTTTGAAGCAAATACACATCTCATTCTATGCCGTAGATGAGGCCCACTGCATATCGGAATGGGGACACGATTTCAGACCGGAATACAGAAGGATACAACCTATTGTAAAGGAGATAGGAGAGGCTCCGATTATTGCGCTTACAGCTACTGCAACCCCTAAGGTTCAGTCAGATATACAGAAAAATCTCGGGATGACGGATGCAAGAGTTTTCAAATCCTCCTTTAACAGAGAAAATCTCTATTACGAAATACGGCCAAAAGTAAATACAGAGAAGGAGATAATAAAATTCATAAAGAGCAATAGCGGTAAATCGGGAATTATATATTGCCTGAGTAGAAAAAAAGTTGAAGAGTTATCGGAGTTGCTGAATGTAAACGGCATTAAATCACTCCCATATCATGCCGGGCTTGATGCTGTGACAAGAGCCACAAATCAGGACAAGTTTCTTATGGAGGAGGTAGATGTTATAGTTGCAACAATAGCCTTCGGAATGGGTATCGATAAGCCTGATGTAAGATTTGTAATTCATTACAATATGCCGAAAAGCCTTGAGGGCTACTATCAGGAGACCGGCAGAGCAGGAAGAGACGGGGGAGAGGGACAATGCATAGCCTTTTACAGCTACAAAGATATTCAGAAGTTGGAAAAATTCATGCAAAGCAAACCAATCGCAGAACAGGAGATAGGAAGGCAGCTGCTTAACGATACCGTTGCATATGCCGAATCCAATATGTGCCGCAGAAAATTACTTCTAAACTATTTTGGAGAGACTTACACACATGATAATTGTGGAAATTGCGATAATTGCCTCTTTCCAAAGAAGCAATTCGAGGGTAAAGAGTTCATTGCAACGATTATCGAGCTTATACATAGTATGAAAGAGCATTTTAAAGCAGATCATCTTGCAAACATTCTGGGCGGTGTATCAAACTCTTTGATAAAATCCTACAATCACCATAAATCTGAATTTTTTGGCATTATTCCCAACAAAGACGAAAGATTTTGGCTGGCGATAATAAGACAATCTATCGTAATGGAATTTCTCCATAAAGATGTGGAAAAATATGGGCTTATTTATGTTACCCAAAAGGGTGAAGAGTTTTTTAAGAAACCGTACGAAGTATTATTGACAGAAGATCGCGAATTTAAAGACACTGAGGATGAAGAGGATATAGCCACAATAGGCTCGGATAAACATCACGGAGGAGGAGGAGACGAGTTACTGCTAAATATGCTGAAAGATGTAAGGCACTCTCTCTCAAAGAGAATGAAACTTCCACCGTTTGTGATTTTTAACGATCCATCTCTCGAAGATATGTCAATTATGTACCCTACCACTACAGATGAACTAAAAAATTGTCAAGGTGTTGGAGAGGGTAAGGCAAAAAAATTCGGAAAAGAGTTCATTCAACTCATTGCCAAATATGTAGAAGAGAACGAAATTATAAAACCCACAGAATTTATTGTAAAATCGGTGGTAAACAAATCGCTCAACAAAGTATTCATTATTCAAAACATCGACAGAAGAACTCCTCTAGAGGATATTGCAGAGGAGAAGAATATGGATATGGACCAACTCCTTACAGAAGTTGAAACAATAGTTGCCTCCGGAACAAAAATCAACCTCGATTATTATATCAGACAGAATATAGACGAGGATAAAATTCGTGATATTTATGAATACTTTAAGGAGGAGGCACTTACCGACTCCGTAAAGGATGCGCTAAAGGCTTTGGGTCCTGATTACGAAGAGAATGAAGTTCGCTTGATAAGAATTAAGTTCCTTTCCGAACTCGGAAACTGATGCAATATTACAATTAAAAGAGTTCCATAACCGGAACAATATGAAAAAGGCTGGAAATGTCAAGTATTACCAGAAACACAAAGTACCACTAAAAACTACAAAGAGATGTAATTGATTTCATCATCTCTGCCCCAGTAGGTAAGTTGTTTTTTAGCATATCGGCGCGTGTTGCGTTTAATCAACTCAACGGCCCGCGGCAAATCTATATTTCCATCGAGATAGTCGAAAATCTCCTTATAGCCAACGGTGTTTAAAGCAGGCATGTTTCTGTATTTTACAAGGCTTTTAACCTCCTCCACAAGTCCATTTTCCATCATTATCTCTACTCTTCTGTTAATTCTATCGTATAACTCCTCACGCGGTCTCACAAGACATCTTTTGGAGATTGTAAAGGGTCTTAACTTCTTGGGATTATTTCTCCATTGCGAATATTTTTTTCCTGTCTGTATAGTAACCTCTACAGCTCTCAGAACACGGCGCGGATTGGCAATATCTATTATATCATATGCCTCTCTGTCGAGGTACTTTAACTGCATACGCATTGAATCGGGGCCCTCTCTCTCCAATTGTTCCATTAAAGAGGCCCTCAACTCCATATCCGCAGGCGGAAAATCATCAAGGCCATTGCATAAGGCATCTACATAAAGGCCTGAACCCCCTGCCATAATTAAAGTATCGTGCTCCTTGAAAAGTTCATTCAAGAGAGCAAGTGCCTCAATTTCATATTTGCCGGCGGTATAGTAATCTTTAATCGAATGAGAAAAGACGAAATAGTGCTTAACTTTTGCCAACTGCTCTGTAGAGGGCGGTGCAGTTCCTATTTTCAATTCTCTGAATATCTGCCTTGAGTCGCAACTTATTACGGGAGATCCATTTTGCGCCGCAAGATTGATGGCATAATCGGTTTTACCGACTGCCGTAGGCCCCAAAACTATAATCAACTCCTTAGTCATTTTCCGTTGCCGCAATCTTTTATGACTGCTCCTCTCCCTCCGGAAGTTCCTCCTCCATAAAAGAGGAATCATCCCCGCCGTCATCAACAGGCTCCATCATCTGGTTGAGATCCTCATATTTATCTGCAAACTGCTCCGGATTTCTTCCTTTTTCAGCAACAAGACGCGGATAAGAGACCCTCGGAACAAGTTCCACCTCCTCCATAAATGTCAGTGTAATAATATGATTCTTATGAAGATCGTAAACATACTCAAGCGTTGTCTCACCCCTTTTTAACGTACTCTCTATGCTCACGCTGTCCATTGTGCCGCATCCCATATCAAAAAGCCCATATTCCCTCACTCTCCCCTCCTTATTGAGGCCCCTGAAGGCCACCATCTGATCCGGTGAAAAATCAAGATCATTAAGTAAGAAACTATGGAGCGAGTATAAAGATATCTCGCTTATTATCTCATATTCCCTCATGAAGACCTTGCTTCCTGGGATAGTCGCCTTATATTTACAGATCATATTTTAATTTTTAATGTAATGCAATTTGCACTTCGGCTCGGATAACTCAATGAGTTAAAATAAAATCCACCGTATCGGCATTATCGGGATACTCAGAAATTCCGGGCCTCTGCGCCTCTCCAAAGATACAATATTTTTTCTGAATCCGACACCGGTATTCCTCAACAAAGGCGTTTATATCGGCTTTTGAGGCATATCTCACAACATTAATCATTCCAAGCGGAAGATTAAGAGGTTCTCTCTGGCAATAGAGAAAAAACCCACCGTCAAAAAACTTTTCTCCCTCCATGATTGCCATAGCCCTATTCCTTTTATAGATATTCCGATAGCGTTCATCTGCAACAAAAGACTCTGCTCCAAGCAGAACTTTTGTAAGAGAGCTCAAATTATAATTCTCCGGAATGAGCAACGTGCTTACATTTCTACATCCCAACCCATAATAAAGAAATATATCACTGCAAAGCCCCGACAATTGCTCATCGCTCTCCTCACCGGATATTACAGCAAAGCTAAAACGCGATTTTCTCAATAGTACAGGCTTATTTCGAAACTCATCCACTATTTTTTGCGCTGTAGAATCAGACCCCATAAAGAGAAGAACCCCCACTTTTTCAGGCAAAATACGTTCAACAATACGTATTTTCTCTCTCCAAACCTTATTTATTTCAAAAAGTTTATTCAGCAAGGCAGGAAAAAGGAGGTTATCTTTCGATGAAAGTTTTAAATATACTCTCTTACCGCATGCTGCAGCACAGATAAAATCATGAAAAACAACAAGCGGAATATTACCTGCCGCAATAATTCCCACCGCCCCTGCCGGCTCTTCCATACCATCAGCCACCTCTGCACGGACAGCTCCCCTATCAATTACCGATGTCTCGGCCATTCGCTCCGCATTTATATTATATAAAGCCTCTCTGTCGAGATACTTTACTCCCCACTTTTCAAGTTCTTTATAAACAAGAAATTTTTCGGCAATTGCTCTGACCGCATATTTTTGCATATAAGGAGTAAAAAATACATTCTGCTCATACACTTCCTCCACCACCCTGTCCAAATCAGAAAATTCTCCCTCACAACCGGCATGATTAAGCCACCGGAGCATAATCGTACCCCATGCAGAAAAATCTTTTAAAAATTGCCTCTCAAACATATTGCAAAGTTATAAAAAAGCGGTATATTTACAATCCGGTATGAATAAGGAGGAACAAATCATTACAGACTCATACAAAAGCATTTCCGCGCTTTCAACCGGTATTTATAAAGATAGCGGCAGTAAGTTTCTTTCCTTTGCTCTCCCGGTCAAATCTGAAGAGGAGGTAAAATCAGAACTTACAAAGATCAAAAAAGAGTATTTCGATGCCACGCATCACTGTTATGCATACAGAATAGGAATCAAAGGAGATATTTGGAGAATGAACGATGACGGCGAACCCTCGTCATCTGCCGGAAGGCCCATATACGGGCAGTTGCTCTCCAATGAGTTGAGTGATACATTGGTAGTTGTGGTAAGATATTTCGGAGGCACGAAACTCGGCATTCCCGGGCTTATAAAAGCCTACAAAACAGCTACGGCAGAGGCACTCGAACAGGCTGTAATAGTAGAGAAAATAGTTAAGGAGCGTTATGAACTCTCTTTTGAGTACCCCGATATGAACAATGTAATGCGCATAGTTAAAGAGTATAACATAATCCCTCAGGAGAGTCGTTTCGATATCGGCTGTTCCATTGTAACCGAAGTAAGAATAAGAGATGCCAAACAGTTCCTTAAAAAACTCAAAGAAACCATTTTAAATATTACGATATGCCAAAAAGCCTAATTTCAATTCACGATTTTACTAAAGAGGAGATTCTGCACATTCTCGATGTGGCACAGGAATTTGAGAAAAATAAATCCCAAAATATCCTGCAAGGAAAAGTTGTAGCCAGCCTCTTTTTTGAGCCCTCCACAAGAACAAGACTCAGTTTTGAAACTGCTGCAAACAGACTAGGAGCCAGAGTTATTGGATTCTCAGATGCCGGCAATACCAGCGTAAGCAAGGGAGAAACCCTCAAAGACACTATAAAAATGGTCTCCAACTATGTAGATTTGATTGTGATGAGACACCCGCTGGAGGGCAGTTCGAGATATGCCTCAGAGGTAGCCTCGGTTCCTGTGGTAAATGCCGGTGACGGTGCCAACCAACACCCTTCGCAAACCTTGTTGGACCTGTACACCATTAAACAGACACAAAACAGAATAGACAACATCTCAATTAATATGGTGGGAGACCTCAAATACGGACGTACGGTACACTCCCTGCTACAGGCTCTCTCACACTTTTCACCCAAATTCACCTTTACGGCACCGGAAGAGTTGGGTATGCCTGAAGAATACAAGGAGTTTCTGATTGAAAAGGGCATTCCGTACATGGAGACAACGGATCTAAACAGTTCTATTAACGATGTTGATATTCTGTATATGACTCGAGTACAACAGGAGAGATTTTCCGATCCAATGGAATACGAAAAGGTTAAAAATGTCTATAGATTAACCGCGGAGATGCTGACAGGAGCCAGGCCAAACATGAAGATACTTCATCCGCTGCCAAGAGTAAATGAAATAGCACAAGATGTAGATGATACCCCTTATGCTTACTACTTTAAACAGGCCGAAAACGGTATGTACATAAGAATGGCTATTATTGCCTACCTGCTCGGATACAAATAAAGAGATTGGACTACAAATGGTTTAAAAAAAGTAAAAATGGAAAAATCAAATAACGGAAAAGAACTTAAAGTCAGTGCCATCAAAGAGGGCACCGTACTTGACCATATACCTGCCAACCAACTTTTCAGGGTGATAGATATTCTGCATTTGAACGAATGCGGCAACCAGATGACATTCGGGACAAATCTCGAGAGTAAATTACTGGGGAAAAAGGCAATAGTAAAAATTGCCGGCAGATATTTTGAGGATGATGAAATAAACAAAATCTCTCTTGTGGCTCCTCAGGCCAAGATAAACATAATTAAAAATTTTGAGGTAACAGAGAAGAGGATTATCGAGGTACCAAAAGAGATTACAGGAATGGTAAAATGCATGAATCCCAAATGTATCACAAATCACCAACCAATTACAACAAAATTCGAGGTAAGAAATATAGGCGGATCGCTAAAACTTCATTGCCACTACTGTGAAAAAGATACTGATACGGAGAATTTAACAATTATTAGCAAAAATTAGAATTTTAGTTACGGATTATTAGAATATTTTCTATCTTTGAAAAATATTTTGAATCATTTTGCGGTAATTTATTACAGAATTGACGTAATTTGGTTTAAAACTTAATATAAACATTTAAAAATTTAACTAATATTATGACACCGTGCATGATACAATTAAACCCAAATCACAGGAGGTGATATCAGGGAGGTTATCGTGCGGGTTATCATACACCAATTAAAACATTAATAATAATGAAAACAGCTTATAACTTTAACGCAGGTCCTTGCGTATTGCCTAAAGAGGCAATTGAGGCGACCATTGCTGCCATCAGAGATTTTGACAACACAGGTATCGGTCTGCTTGAAATTTCACACCGCACTCCAGGTTGGGAACGCGTAATGGCAGAGACAGAACAACTTTGGAGAGATCTTTTGGATATTCCACAGGAATATGCAGTTATTTTCGTAGGTGGTGGTGCATCAACCCAGTTCTTTGAGGTTCCTGCAAACTTCCTTAACAAGAAAGCAGCATACCTTCAGACAGGTGTTTGGGCAAAAAAAGCTATCAAAGAGGCCAAATTATATGGTGAGGTAGAAGTAGTTGCTTCATCTGAGGATAAAAATTACACTTATGTTCCAAAAGGATACAAGATTCCTACAGATGTAGATTATTTCCACATCACAACCAACAATACTATTTACGGAACAGAGATTAAAGAGGATATTAACTGCCCTGTAACTCTTATCGCAGATATGTCATCAGATATTATGAGCCGCAAGGTTGACGTAAGAAAATACGGTATGATTTACGGTGGTGCTCAAAAGAACGTAGGTCCTGCAGGCGTTACTTTTGTTATAGTTCGCAAAGATCTTCTTGGAAAGGTAGACCGCAAACTTCAGACAATGGTTAACTATAGCACTCATATCGGTGACGAGCCTAAAAACAACTCAATGTTCAATACCCCTCCAGTATTTGCTATTTTTGTAATGCACGAGACTTTGAAATGGGTTAAGAAACTTGGTGGCGTAGAGGCTATGAACAAGATCAATAAAGAGAAATCAGATCTTCTTTACAATGAAATCGACAGAAACTCTATGTTCGTAGGAACAGCTGTCAAAGAGGATCGTTCAATCATGAACCACTGCTGGGTTATGGCTCCTGGCCACGAGAATCTTCAGGACGAATTCATGAAATTTGCAAAGGAGCGCGGCATGATCGGTATTAAAGGACACCGTTCAGTTGGAGGATTTAGAGCCTCTCTTTACAATGCATGCCCTATTGAGGCTGTAAAGGCTCTTGTTGCATGTATGCAGGAATTTGAAAAATTACATAAATAATCAGTGAATCATGAAAGTATTAGTAGCAACCGAAAAACCCTTCTCAAAAGTTGCGGTTGACGGTATAAAAAAAATAGTAGAAGAGGCAGGATATAATTTTGCCAAATTGGAAAAATATACGGAAGCAAAGCAACTTCTCGATGCAGTTGCAGATGCAGATGCTCTTATAGTACGCTCAGACAAGGTTACAAAAGAGGTTATTGCTGCTGCAAAAAATCTTAAGATTGTAGTCAGAGCCGGTGCAGGATTTGATAATCTCGATCTTGCAGCCTGCACTGAACGCGGTATAGTTGCAATGAACACTCCTGGACAAAACTCAAATGCAGTTGCAGAATTGGCATTATGCATGATGGTTTATATCAGCAGGAATCAACTTACACCTGGTACGGGTGCCGAATTAAAAGGCAAAACTCTTGGTATCCAAGCTTACGGCCACGTTGGCAGATTGGTTGCAGGCATTGCCAAAGGTTTCGGAATGAACATCATGGCTTTTGATCCTTTCGTACCTGCTGAGGCAATGGAAAAAGAGGGTGTCAGGGTAGCAAAAGATCTTAACGATCTCTATGCAAACTCCAACTTCATCTCCCTTCATATCCCCGCAAATGACCAGACCAAAGGTTCTATCGGATACAATCTCCTCTCAAAGATGCCAAAGGGCGGTTGCCTTGTAAACACAGCGAGAAAAGAGGTTATCAACGAGCCTGAAATATTAAAGGTACTTGCAGAGAGAGAGGATTTGAAATATATTACAGACATTGCTCCTGCAAACTATGCTGAGTTGAAGGAGAAATTCGGCAACAGAGTATTTGCAACTCCTAAGAAGATGGGAGCTGAGACTGCAGAGGCTAACATCAATGCAGGTCTTGCTGCTGCAAATCAGATTGTTGATTTCTTCAAAACAGGCAACAAAAAATTCCAAGTTAACAAATAAGCATTCATAATAATATTTAAAGGCCGCGTATGCAACACATAGCAGACAGCGGCCTTTATTTAAATCACAAAATTATGGTAAAAGTTAAACCTTTCGCAGCAATACGCCCACCAAAGGCAATCGTAAAAGATGTTGCCTCACGCCCTTATGATGTTCTCAACTCCAAAGAGGCTCAGGAAGAGGCAGGCGAAAAATCATTGCTACATATAATTAAACCGGAGATAGATTTTCACCCTATCGCAGACGAACATTCACAGCCAGTTTATGATAAGGCAGTAGAAAACTTCAAGAAATGGCAAGAAAAGGGCTGGCTCGTCCAAGACCCTAAAGAGTGCTATTATGTTTATGCCCAGACAATGGAGGGCAGAACACAATATGGCCTTGTAGTTTGCGCCAATGTAGAGGATTACATGACAGGCAAGATTAAGAAACATGAACTTACCCGCAAAGATAAGGAAGAGGATAGAATGATTCACGTAAGAATCCAGAGTGCCAACCTTGAACCTGTATTTTTTGCGTACCCCGACAATTCAGAGATTAATGAAATTGTAGATAATGTGGTAAAGACCAAAAAACCCGAATATGATTTTATCGCAGAAGATGGATTTGGACATCATTTCTGGGTTATTGACAACGATGAAACCATTGCTCGCATTACCAAGATTTTCTCAACTGTTCCTGCCTTCTATGTAGCTGATGGGCACCATAGAACAGCAGCTGCAGCTCTTGTAGGAGAAGAGAAGAGAAAACAGAATCCTCATCATACCGGGAACGAGGAGTACAACTTCTTTATGGCTGTGGTATTTCCTGAAAGCCATCTTAAAATCATAGATTACAATCGCGTGGTAAAGGATCTTAACGGTCTTACCCCTGAGCAGTTCATGGAGAAACTCAAAGCCGATTTCGATATTAAAGAGATGGGCAAAGAGATTTTTCATCCGACAGGACTACATAACTTCTCCATGTATATGGGAGGCACATGGTATTCTCTTACTGCAAAGAAGGGGACTTACAACGATTCCGACCCTATCGGGGTACTTGATGTTACTGTACTTTCCAATCTTGTATTTGATAAGCTACTTGATATTAAAGATCTCCGTACCTCAAAACGCATAGATTTTATTGGTGGTATCCGTGGACTCGGAGAACTTAAGAGAAGAGTAGATTCTGGAGAGATGGTTGCAGCTTTTGCGCTTTATCCTGTTTCCATGAAGCAACTCATTAATATTGCCGACACAGGTAATATTATGCCCCCTAAAACAACATGGTTTGAACCAAAACTCAGAAGCGGTATAACCATTCATAAGTTTTAATACTTAAATTATTATAAAGAGAGAGAGTCCATAATGGGCTCTCTCTCTTTATCTATAACACACCAGCCTTGTTTAAATAGCCCAATTGACCGACTTGAAAACTACATAACTGTCTCCTGAGTAATAATATGATCATCCGGAAACTCAGAAATATTATTACGTATTATTAGATAAAAAACTTACTTTTGTCTCATATTAATTTAATTTTATGAGCAGTTTTATTTAAATTGCTTCTAAAAATTTGAATAGAAATGTTTATCATGAAAGAGACTGATAAGAAATTTATGCAGATGGCAATTGAGCTGTCAAAAGAGAATATAGAAAAAGGTGGCGGGCCATTCGGGGCAGTTATTGTGAAAGCGGGGAAGGTGATTGCCACAGGTGCGAACAGAGTAGTCCCCAATAACGACCCTACCGCTCATGCAGAGGTATCGGCAATCAGAGAGGCCTGCAAAAAAATTGGTACTTTTAAATTGGAAGGATGTACAATATACACCTCATGCGAACCCTGCCCGATGTGCCTGAGTGCAATATATTGGGCCGGTATCTCTAAAATATACTACGGCAACACAAAGGATGATGCAAAAAAGATTAGTTTTGACGACTCATTCATTTATGATGAAATTGCCAAACCATACGCGTGCAGAGCTATTCCTATTTGCCAGATAATGCGAACTGAAGCCATAGAGGCCTTCAAAATATGGGAGGAAAAGGAGGATAAAACAAGATATTAAAAAGAGGGCTCAATTTAGTCAACCTCTATCCCCTTCTTTTTCCAATGAAACAGTCCCCAAGTCGCCATTAAAACATAAAGTACATATAAAATTGCTGTGGGATACATCTTTAAGCTCAAATAAAAGTAGACCGATATTACATTGCATACAATCCACACATACCAATTTTCGATATTCTGTCTGCTGAGATAAAAGGTAGCAAGCATACACAATGTGGTTACTCCGGAATCGAGCCATGGGCTTGCATCGTCCGTATAAAGATCGAGAATAACAGCCATTCCAACAAATACAACCAGTGAGACCACTACAGACCAGATAGCCATTCTCGGATGCAGCTTACGAACAATAAGAAGCTCCTCTTCCTCCTTATCATCGCCAATTTTATAACCCGATTTTTTACTTCCCTGCACCTTCTCTTTCGTCCTCTTCCACTGAATAATACCATAGATACAAACGAAAGCATTATATACTTGCAGCAACATCATGGCATAAATATCATTTTGTGCATAGACCCAAAAATAGGCAATCGAGGTAAAAAACCACAAATACCACATCCAACTCTTCTGAAGCACCTCGAGAAGCACATAAAAAAAGCCAAGAATAGCAGCAATTATCTCAAAATACTCAATAAGAAAATTATAAATAATCCCCATAAAATCAACTTAAATGAATGAAAGCGTTCCGCCATCGGCACTGACGGTAAGATTTACCTCTCTGCCGAGATAGAGACTGTAATTAGGCAATTCGTGTCCGCTCGGAAAATTAAACAGCACAGGAATATCAAGTTGCTGCGCATATTCGTGCAGAAGTTCCGGAAGCGTACTTCCCCATTTATCCTCACCTGAAGTATTTGTAAAATAGCCGAATATCAGTCCCTTTATATTATTCAGTTTTCCGGCTCTCTTAAACATCTGCATGCGACGATCTATAGCATAAATATTTTCGTCTATGTCCTCCATGAATAAAATAGAAGGGGTATCGTAAAAATTATCTATTTCAGTCGCACTCACATTAGCAATAAGAGCCATGTTTCCACCTACCAGACGACCTTTAGCACTGCCCTCCTGATTATATTTGAAAGGAGCGGTGCGATACTCCGACACTCTGCCGAAAAGGGCATCACGCATAGACTCGGCAGAGATATCTTTCTGAGAAAGATCTGTAATAAAAAGACTTGGCATATTTCCATGAATAGATTCCAAGCCGATGTGTTGCAACGCATAATGAATTACCGTGATATCACTGAACCCCACAAACCATTTGGGAGCAATGAGCAATTTATTGAGATTCAGATAATCGAGAGTCCTCACGGAGCCATACCCGCCTCTGTAAAAGATAACAGCCTTAATGGTGGGATCATCTATCATCGCCTGAAGATCTGCAGAACGTTCTGCATCAGAAGCAGGAAAATACCCACCTGAACGGTCGAAAAGATGTTTACCCAATTTAACATTGAGACCCCAGGAACGAATGCGGTCGAGAATAATTCCGGCCTGTTCAGGTGTCTCCTGAACTTGAGACGCAATGGCAACAACTCCAACACTATCACCGGCTTTCAGGAAAGGTGGGCGCACAAAATTTTCAATATGTATCATATCACTGAATAATAATTGACTGCAAAGATAATAAAAAAGGAGGTTCACCAATAGTGCAACCTCCATATCAATTCGCCTCAAATACTACGGCAGATTAACCTGATCCAACATCAGATTGATCCGCACCGGCTGAAGAGAGGATTATTTCAGCATTTGTGCAATTTTCTCAACCATTTTATCGAAACTTTCAGCTTCATATCCGAGTTCAAATTCTACAATTTTACCACTCTTGTCAATTAAATAGCTACGTGGCACACCGCTTACAGCAAATTTATCCCAAATCTTTTTGTCGGGATCTAAACCGACATTAAATTTATAACCCTTCTTTTCCAACCATTTGGCAACAACATCACGCGTTTCGCCTCTTGATATAGGCAGGAAGACAAAATCCTTCCCTTCAAATTTTTCAAAAATATCTTTCTGTACCCTCGACATCTCCATATTACATGGAGGACACCATGTCGCCCAAAAACCAACAAGCACAACTTTACCTCTTAAAGAGGCAATGTTTATCTGCTTACCATCAAACATTGTAACGGTAAAATCAGGGGCCATCTCACCAACTTTAGCAATTGTTTCTGCCTTTGGTTGCCCATTCTGGGCAGAGAGAACTCCGCACAACAATAATGCGGAAATCATAACAAGAATTTTTCTCATATTATTAAATATATTTATGTTTTAGGAAGCACCTGCTAGTCATCCCTAAAGCTAAGAAGCCGATATGCAGTCGTACAAAAATTCGGCCATTTTTACAGAGTCATGCGCATCTGATGTAATTAAACGGGAGCAGCACTCAGTTCTTCACACAACGAACAGCCAATCCATATGCACGGGCAAAATCATTTTTCATCTTTGTTTCACTATCAAAGAAAGAGAGGAAATATGCGTTCTGACTTACACTTGTACTTGACCAATATGTACCATATGTAAGCCTATTATAACCATCTCCGACATAGTACCAAAAGCCGGCAGCAGGAAGGAAGACACCGGAGGTCTGGGTGGTGCCGGTGGTACCATCAAACCATCTTCCATTTTGGCCGTCTTTTGTAGTCCAATTACCTTTACCATCTGCATTGCCAATCAGTGCATATAATTCTGTCTGTGTTGGTATCCTCCAGCCTGTAGGACATGGATCGTTCTCTGTTCTTACAGGAACTGTTTCTGTTCCCGAATTCCAAAGAGTTCCATTTTGCGGACTAAGCCAGTCATAATAAGTAGCAGAGGCTGTATTTGTGAAAAACTTATCAGCATTGGCGGCATCTTCTCCAACAGATAATGCAACCGGGCCGGTAACAATATTTGCATCAAATGGATAGGTGGCATCATTAC